>DATLBT010000132.1:0-113000 GCA_035526825.1 Verrucomicrobiia bacterium
TTCCGCGCGGCCAGGCCGTACGGAAGCGTGGTGCGACGTTTTCGCAGACAAGAGGCTCGCCATGTACCAGACCTTCGGATCCCGTTCCCTGAAGTGCGCGTTGATCGCGGGCCTTGCCGCCGCGGCCGGATCCGCGCAGGCATTGGAGTTCCAGATCGCCGGCGAGTCAGTGCGGGTCGAGAATCTCCTCACGGTTGGCGCCTCTTGGCGCGCGCAGGACATCGATCCCACGCTGATCGGCAAGAGCACGCTGTATGCGCGCAACAACCCGGGGCAGGGCTTGTGCATCGAGCGCGTGTCCCCGTACGACGACAGCCAGAACCCCAACACCTTCACGACCGAGTCGGCAACGCGACCGAACCGTTTTCAGGCTGGCGACCCGGCCATCGGAACGCGTAACTGCACTACCAGCTCCCCCGTAGGCGGTCCGACGACCGTCGTTTCGACCGACAACCTGAACTACGTGAGAGCGCCCGGTTCGTTCAGCCCCAACGGCGACAACGGTAACCTCAACTTCGAGAAGGGCGACCTGGTGCAGGCGCTGGCCAAGCTGACCACGGATATCAACTTCAGCCTGTACGACTACAACTTTTTCATGCGCGGCGTCGGTTTCTTCGACGTCAATTACAGCGACTTCACCGAGACGCATTACGACACGACGGCGCAGGCGCGCTACAGCCAGTTGCCCGACACCGTCGAGGGCACCATGGGCGTCGACTACGACCTGCTCGACTACAACATCGGCAAGGTATTCACCGTGTTCGACAAGGACATCGCCGTGAAGCTCGGCGACCAGGTGCTGAACTGGGGCGAAAGCTCGCTGCTCGCGCTCAACAGCCTCAACACCATCAACCCGCCGGACGCGCGCCGCCTGAACACACCGGGTCTCGACCTCAAGGAAGCCTTCCGTCCGATCGGCATGATCACGATGGGAACCGACCTGATCGAGAATTTCAGCATCGATACCTTCTATACCTATGAGTGGAAGGAGATCGTCATCGACCCCGTTGGCTCATATTTTTCGCAGAGCGACACACTGGGTGAGGGCGGTGAGTTCGCTATCCTGTCGTTCGCCAAGCCGGCTGAGGATGCCGGATTCGTAATCCAGAACCCAACGGCCGAGGAGCTTGTGCGCTACCCGACCGGCCGCCGCGGCTACTACCGCCCCATCGACACTTGCGGCGGCAATGGCGCAACTCCAAACCCCACGTGCGCCGAGAGCATCGGCCTGTTTGGCTCGACCGCTTCTCGCACCATTTACCGCGACCACGCCGAAGAGAAGCGCCGGGAGCCGGACGGCGGCGATTACGGCGGCGTGCTGAAGATGTTCTTGGAGGACTTCAACAACGGCACCGAGCTCGCGCTGTACTTCGCCAACTACGACTCCCGTCTGCCGATTGCCAGCTTCATCGCTGCGCAGGACAGTTGCCTCGGCGACCTGGGCGCGGCCTCCGCGGCCAGCTTTCCAGCCGATTGTCAGTACAACGGTCCCGGCGTGCCCGCCGGCAGGGAACCGATTCCGGTCGACACCGCGCGCATCGTCATCGAGTACCCGCAGGACATTCGCATGTACGGGCTGTCGTTCAATACGACGGTCGGTGATTTCGCGCTGTCCGGCGAATACGCCTTCCGCGAGAACCTGCCCATCCAGATCGATACGGTCGACCTGACCTTCGCCGCCGAGCAGCCGGCTTTCCCGGAGCAGGACATCAATCTCGGCGCCGCGACGATCCCGGGGCGTCAATCGGCATTCGGCACTTTCGTAACCCGCTACCGGGGCCTGGATTGCGCCCCGAACGGCGCCGCGGCTGACACAAACTGCTACTCGGTCGGTCAGTACATACCGGGCTTCGAGCGCTTCAAGGTTGGCCAGGCGAACCTCACCGTGTTGCGCCTGATCGGCGGCGACAACCCGCTGGGCGCCTCGCAGATGACGTTCCTCGTCGAGATGGGCATGCAAAAAGTGTTCGACATGCCCGCGCTCAACGAGCTGCAGCTCGAGGGCTCCGGCAGTGACACGGCCATCTCCAGCGGCGCAGATGGCAGCGTCGGCATCGACCCGCCCCTGGTCGCTGGCAATGCGCGCACCGTTGGCTTGCGCCAGAATCCGACCGCGCACAGGGACCACCTCGGTTACGGCACCAGCGAGTCCTACGGCTACCGCATCATCAACCTCAACCGCTGGGAAAGCGCGCTGTTCGGCCAGATCAACCTCGAGACGCTCTCGATCATCCGTCACGACGCCAAGGGCACTTCGCCGGGCATCGCGACGAACTTCACCGACGGCCGCAAGCAGTTCAGCTTCGGCCTGCGTGGCGACTACCTGTCGTCCTACATCGCGGAAGTGCGCTACACCTGGTTCACCGGCGGCGGCAAGCGCGACGGCCAGCGTGATCGCGACAACATATTCGTCACCCTCGGTTATCAGTTCTGACCACCGTCTCCACCCAAGTGGGGTAATGACATGAACAAGCGACTCCTCATTGCCGCCGGCGCCACCGCGCTGGCTGCAGTATTTTGCGGTTCCGCCATCGCCAAGGTCGACGCAGCCAAGGCCGATGCCCTCAAGTCCACGCTCACGCCACTGGGCGGCGAGAAGGGCGCCAACAAGGACGGCAGCATCCCCGCGTGGGATGGCGGCCTGACCAAGGCACCCGCGGGCTTCGGCGGCGAAGGCAAGCGCTACACCGATCCGTTTCCCGGCGACAAGCCGAAGTTCACCATCACCAAGGCGAACCTCGAGGAGCACAAGGCCAAGCTGACCGCGGGCCAGGTCGCGCTGTTCAACAAGTACCCCTCGTACAAGATGAACGTGTACGAGACGCGCCGGACCTTCGCCAATCCGCAGTACATCTACGACGCCGCACTCAAGAACGCCACCACCGGCATGCTCACCGGGAACGGCGAAACCCTCTCGGGCGCCATTACCGGCACGCCGTTCCCGATTCCCGGTTCGGGCCAGGAAGTCATGTGGAACCACAAGCTGCGCTTCCAGGACTTGTCCAAGCGCCGCTGGAACAACCAGTTCGCGGTCACGACCTCGGGCGACTACAACCTGGTGAAGATCCAGGAAGACGCCAAGTTCCCGTACAACAATCCGAAGGCGACGTTCGAGAGCCTCAACAACGTCGGCATCTATTTCCTGCAGGTGACCACCGCGCCGGCTCGACTGGCCGGCTCCATCCTGCTGGTCCACGAGACCATGGACCAGATCAAGGAAGCGCGCCGCGCCTGGCAGTACAACCCGGGCCAGAAGCGGCTGCGCCGCGCGCCAAACGTCGGTTATGACAATCCGGGCACCGCCTCGGATGGCCTGCGCACCAACGACCAGCTCGACATATTCAATGGCGCGACTGACCGCTACGAGTGGAAGCTCGTCGGCAAGAAGGAGATCTTCGCGCCGGCCAACTCGTACGTGCTGCACGACGCCAAGTACAAGTACAAGGACGTGGTGAAGAAGGGTCACATCAACCAGGACCTCGCGCGCTACGAGCTGCGCCGCGTCTGGGTGGTCGAGGCGACGCTGAAGAAGGGCACCAGCCACATCTACAAGCGCCGCACCTTCCATGTCGAGGAAGACGGCTGGCAGATCGTGGCGGTCGACGTGTACGACAACCGCGACCAGCTGTGGCGCGTGCAGGAAGCGCACACCGTCATCGCGTACGACAAGCCCTACCAGCTGCCGGTGTGCGAGACGACGTACGACCTGCAGAGCAATCGCTACCTGGTGATGTCGCTCAACAACGAGGATGCGGAGACAGCGTCCAAGGTGTTCGACGACAGCTACTTCGAGCCGTCGAACGTTTCGAAGCTCGCGACAAAATAAAACATCGGTGTCATCCCGGGCGCCTCCTCGGGATGACGCGGCAGGGAGGAGAAGCGCATGAAGTACATTCCGGGGATTCTCGGCGCGGCGGCCTTGCTGGCGTCCTTCACATTTTCCACGCAGGCGCAGGATGAAGGCGGCGAGGCCGCCGCCGCTGACGTTGGCGGCGCCGCTGCAGAGGCGCCCGAAGCGCCCGCTGCGCCGGTAAAGCCCCGGCCCGCGGAAATCATGCCGCTCACGCCGAAAAACCTGCTGCTCGACATCGTCCGCGCCGGCGACGGTTTCGTCGCGGTCGGTGACCGTGGCGGCATCATCACCTCGCCGGATGGAAAGAACTGGACCCAGGCGCCGGTGCCGGTGCGCGCGGCGCTGACGTCGGTGGCTTTCGCCGATGCGCAGCACGGCTGGGCCGTGGGCCACGACGCGGCGATCGTCGCGACCACCGACGGCGGCAAGAGCTGGACGCTGCAAAACTTCGCGCCGCAACTCGAGAAGCCGCTGCTCGACGTGCTGTTCATCGACGCCTCGACCGGATTCACCGTCGGCGCGTACGGCCTGTTCCTGAAAACGACGGACGGTGGCGCCAGCTGGGCCG
The DNA here is from genome assembly GCA_035526825.1 of Verrucomicrobiia bacterium. GTDB lineage: Bacteria > Pseudomonadota > Gammaproteobacteria > Nevskiales > Nevskiaceae > JACPFV01. Next base: position 4,422 of record DATLBT010000132.1, read on the forward strand.
AGGTCGAGGCGCCGTCGATCCGCGCGGAAGAGGTGCACTTCAACGCGCTGGTCAAGCTCGGCGACGGCAGCCTGTTCGTCGCCGGTGAGTCGGGCATGCTCGCGGTGTCATCCGACCAGGGCCAGACCTGGACCAAGCTGACGTCGCCGTACGAGAGCTCGTTGTTCGGTGCGCTACCCGTGGGTGACAAGGGCGCTCTTATCTACGGGCTGCGCGGCAACGTTTACATCGCGCAGGACGTGCGCGCCAACAAGTGGACCAAGCTGGAGACGCAGTCGGTGGCCTCGATGTTCGGCGGCGCCACGCTGGCCGATGGCCGGCTCGCGATGGTCGGCCTCAATGGCGTGGTCCTCCTGGCCACCGCTGACGGCAAGGTCACGACGAAGCAGACCCCGACAGGCACCCCGCTGTCAGCGGCCGTCGCGATGGACGGTGGCCTGCTCGCGGTTGGCGAGTCGGGCGTGCAGCCGATCCCGTAGGGCGGCCCCTGGCCGCCCTATAGCGCCCGAGTCCTGAAGGAACTCAAGGAACACAAATGACCACCGAAACCGGCGCACCCAGCACCGCGGAAAGGATCCTGCGCGCCATCGAGCCGCTCATCTATGCGCGGCGCAAGATGACCATGGGCATCCTGCTCGGTATCACCGCGATCCTCGCGTGGCAGGCCGCGCTGATCCAGCGCGACGCCGGCTTCGACAAGTCGATCCCGCTCGAGCACCCGTACATGCAAGTGCTCAAGCAGTACCAGGACGATTTTGGCGGCGCCAATACGGTGCTGGTCGCGCTGATCCAGAAAGACGGCGACATCTACAACGAAAAGTTCCTGTCGAAGCTGAAGGCGGTCACCGACGACGTGTTCTTCCTGCCGGGCATCGACCGCTCGCGCGTGTCGTCGCTGTTCACGCCGGACGTGCGCTACCTCGAGGTGGTGGAAGGCGGCTTTGCGGGTGGCAACGTCATCCCTGCGGAATACCAGCCCACGCCGGAGATGTTCGACCTGGTGCGCGCCAACGTCGGCAAGGGCGGCCACGTGGGCCGCTACACCACCAAGGACCAGCGCGGCGCGATGATCTTCGCCGAGCTGCTCGAGATCGACCCGGTCACGGGCAAGAAGCTCGACTACCAGGAAGCCGCGAGCAAGCTCGAGAGCGAGATTCGCCTGAAGTACCAGGACGCCGACATCCAGGTCCACATCCTCGGCTTCGCCAAGGTGGTCGGCGACGTCATCGACGCAACGCTCGAAGTGGTCGGCTTCTTCGTGCTGACGCTGATCATGACGTTTGTGTTGCTTTGGCTCTACATCGGCTCGATACGACTGGCGTGGTTGCCGCTGGCGTGCTCGATCACCGCGGTCGTGTGGGAGTTCGGCCTGCTCAAGCTGCTGGGCTTCGGCCTCGATCCGTTCGCCATCCTGGTGCCGTTCCTGATCCTGGCGGTGTCGGTGAGCCACGGCGTGCAGTACGTCAACGCGTGGGTCGGTGAGCTCTCCGAGAACCGCCGCAACAGCTACGACGCCTCCCTCGAGACCTGGCGGCGCCTGGCGATCTACGGAACCATGGCGATCATGACCGACGTCGCGGGCTTCGCGATGATCATGCTCGTTCCGATCGACATCATCCGCGAAATGTCGATCAACGCCTGCCTCGGCATGCTCGCGATCATCCTCACCAACAAGGTGATGATGCCGATCTGGCTGACGTGGGTGAACATCGGCGACCTGCAGGCGTTCACCAAAAAGCAGGAACGCCGCGACGCGATTTTCGACGGCATGTGGCGCCTGACCGCCAAGGTCACGCGCCCGGTGCCGGCGATCGTGACGCTGATCGTCTCGGCCATGCTGCTGGGATGGAGCCTGTACAAGGGCAAGGACCTCACGGTGGGTGACAGCCAGGCCGGCGTGCCGGAGTTGCGGCCGGACTCGCGCTACAACCAGGACACGCAGGCCGTGGTGAGCAACTTCAAGCTCGGCACGGACATCTTCAAGGTCATCGCCGAGACCGACCCCGAAGGCTGCATCCAGTACGAGGTCATGGACCAGGTCGACCGCTTCGGCTGGGCCATGGAGAACACGCCGGGCGTGACCTCGACGATTTCGCTGCCGTGGGCCGCGCGCAAGGTCAATGCCGCGTTTTCCGAGGCAAACCCGAAGTGGAAGATCCTGCCGCGCAACCGCTACACCATGGTGCAGTCGATCACGCCGATCCCGACCAGCTCCGGCATGCTGAACCCGGACTGCTCGGCGATGGCGCTGTTTGTTTTCACGTCCGATCACCGTGCCACCACGATCCAGGGCATCGAGGCCGCGACGCGCGCGTTCAACGAAGCCAACGCGAAGGAGTTCTTCGAAACCCGCACCGACGTCGACGCAGCCTATTGCGCCGACAAGACCGCCAAGCGCCGCGAGATCGGCATCAAGGGCGAGGAGTTGCGCCGCGAGACCGACCGCCTGCGCAAGAAGGGGCGCAAGGACGAGGAAATCGCCGCGAGCGGCAAGATCCAGGAACTCACCGCCGCCCGCGACGCCGCCAAGGAAACCCATGCCCAGCTGAACAAGCGCTGCCCGGTCAACTTCGCGATGGCCTCGGCGAACGTCGGCGTCATGGCCGCGACCAACGAGATGGTGCACAAGCTCGAGAAGGAAATCCTGCTCTACGTCTATCTCGCGATCGTGCTGTGCGTGGCGCTGTCGTTCTGGCACGAGAAGGTGTCGAGTATCGTCAGCATCATGTTGCCGCTCGCCCTGGTGTCATGGATGGCTTATGCCGTCATGGCGATCTTCGGCATCGGCATGAAGGTCGCCACGCTGCCGGTGGTCGCGCTCGCGGTGGGCATCGGCGTGGACTACGGCATCTACATCTACGCGACGTTCGCCGATGCGGTCGCCGCGGGCTTCAAGTTCGAGGACGCCTACAACAAGACCCTGAAGATGACCGGCAAGGCGGTGGTGTTCACCGGCGTAACGCTTGGCCTGGGCGTAGCGACCTGGCTGTTCTCCGACCTCCAGTTCCAGCGCGACATGGGCACCATGCTGGTGTTCATGTTCACTGCCAACATGTTCGGAGCGATCCTGATCCTGCCGGCCATCGCGCGATTCCTGCTGGTCGAGAAACCGCTGCCGCCGGGGCAGGTGCCGACGTTCAAGTCGCGGCACTGACGCTCGCGCTTCGAAAAAAGGCCCCGCTACAAGCGGGGCTTTTCTTTTGGCGATGTCGCTTCTGTGGGAGGGCCCCTGGGCCCGATGTCGGTGGCACAACATCGGGGCCAGGGCCCCTCCCACAAAAGGATCAGTCGCTACCGCGAACCTCGGATCGGACCGCGAAGACCTCGCGATCCTCAAGCCGGAGCGCGCTGAGCTTGCGACCCCAGACAACGCCCGTGTCGAGGCCGTAGACGCGGTACTCGGGCCAGTGAACGCGCCCCAGCGCCGACCAGTGGCCGAACAGCACGGTTTCGCTCGCGCTGCGCCGACCCGGCACGGTGAACCAGGGAATCAGCCCATCCGGGGTGTCGCCCGGCGCGCCCTTGAACTTGAGATCGATGTGTCCCTGCGGTGTGCAGGCGCGCAGGCGCGTGCAGCAGTTGATGACGAAGCGCAACCGGTCGCGGCCGCTCAGCGCGGGCGTCCAGCGGTCCGGCTGGTCGCCGTACATGCCGTCCGCGAGGAACAGGTCGCTGCGCCGGCTCGCGATGGCGCGCGAGGCCTCGCCGCAGATTTCCAGCGCGTCCGTCACGGACCATTGCGGCGGCAGGCCGGCGTGGACCAGCACGAATGAGCCCTCGACGTGCAGCAGCGGCCGGCGCCGCAACCAGTCGATCAGCTCGTCGGCATCCTTGGCGCGCAACACCTTGTCGAGCGTGTCCTTCTTCCTGGTCTTGCCGTTGATGGACGCCGCGACCAGGTGCAGGTCGTGATTGCCGAGAACCGTGACCGCGCTGTTGCCGAGGTCGCGCACGAAGCGCAGCACCGCGAGCGACTTCGGCCCGCGGTTGACGAGGTCACCTGTGAACCATAGCCGATCCTTGGCCGGGTCGAAGCGGATCTTGTCGAGCAGGCGCTGGAGTTCGTCGAAGCAGCCCTGAACGTCGCCGATGGCATAGGTGGACATGGTTTTGCGCGAGGCCGATCAGGGCGGTGCGAGGTGTACCGCGAGCACATCACAGGGCGCGCGCTGGACGACGCCCCCTTCGGTATGGCTGAACAAAGCGGCAAGTCCGCTGCGCGGGTGATGGCCGACGACGATGAGGTCGGCGCCCGCAGCGGCGGCGGCACGCAGGATCTCCGCCGTGATGGTGCCGACGGCGACGTGCGCATGCTCGGGCGGGATATCGAGCGCGCGGCACCAGTCCTTGAGCCGCGCCTCGGCCTGGCTGGCGCGTTCGCGCGACAGGTCAACCGGCGTGGTCAGCAGCGCGTCGCCGGCCGGATCGACCGGCAGGTATTCGACCACGTGCACCACCGACAACCTGGCGTCGAACTGCCGGGCAAGGTCGCGGGCACGCGTGAGCACGGGCTGGCCGTCGTCGTGCGTTTCCACTGCGGCGAGGATATGGCGATACATGGCATCCCTCCTTGTCGCCGTCATTCTGCACGAGATCGTTCCCCCTCAGGATGACAGCCGTCGCGATTTGGACCGTCAGGGCTCGAGGCTGTTCGCGAGGCGTGCGAAGTCCGCGGGCGACAGGGTTTCGCCGCGGGCACGAGGGTCGATGCCGGCGGCCTCGATGCGCGACGCGCTGGCGATGCTGCGCAGCGCATTCGACAGCGTTTTGCGGCGCTGGCCGAACGCGAGCTTCACCACCTCGTCGTAACGCGCCAGATTGTCGATCGCGAAGGGCGGTGGCCGCGGCACCAAACGCACCACCGCCGAATCGACCTGCGGCGGCGGCGTGAACGCGCCGGGCCCGACCGTGAACAACTCGGCGACCTCGGCGCGCGCCGCGATCGTCGCCGTGAGCCGACCGTAATCGTCGGTGTCCGGTTCCGCCGCCATGCGCCGCACGACTTCCTTCTGCAGCATGAAGTGCATGTCCTCGATGGCGCCCGCGTGCTCGAGCAGGTGGAACAGCAGCGGCGTCGAGATGTTGTAGGGCAGGTTGCCGACAACGCGCAGCGGACCGTCCGCGCGCAAGGTCGCGAAGTCCACTTCCAGCGCATCGGCCTGGATCACCTTGAGGCCGGGATGATGGCCGCAGGCCTCGCGCAGCGGCGGGATGACGTCGCGATCGATCTCGATGACGGTCAGCACGTCACAGCGTTTCAGCAGCGGCACGGTGAGTGCGCCAAGGCCCGGGCCGATTTCGACCAGCGCCTCCCCGGGCTTTGGATTGATCGCGCGCACGATGCGGTCGATGACGTTGCCGTCATGCAGGAAGTGCTGGCCGAAGCGCTTGCGCGCGCGGTGCTCAGCCACGTCGCGCCAGCCCAACCGCCAGCGCCAGCGCGGCATGCAGGCTGCCCGGATCGGCGCGCCCGTGCCCCGCCAGCTCGAGCGCGGTGCCGTGGTCCACCGAGGTCCGCGCGATCGGCAAGCCGAGCGTCACGTTCACCGCCTCGCCAAACCCGGCGTACTTCAGCACCGGCAGCCCCTGGTCGTGGTACATGGCGAGCACCGCGTCGGCTTGCCGCAGGTGCCGCTGCGTGAAAAGCGTGTCTGCGGGCAGCGGGCCGGTCAGGCGCAAACCCTCGGCGCGCAACTCGGCCAGCGCCGGCTCGATCACATCGATCTCCTCGCGCCCGAGGTGACCTTGCTCGCCGGCGTGAGGGTTGAGGCCAGCCACGAGGATGCGCGGACGGGCGATGCCGAAGCGGCGCACGAGGTCGCGCGCCAGCACGCGCAGCACCGCCTTGAGCCGATGCGCGGTGATCGCCGCCGGCACATCGCGCAACGCAAGATGCGTGGTGGCCAGCGCGACGCGCAGCGAGCCTGCGACCAGCAGCATCACCGGCGTGGCGACGCCGGTGAGCTCGGCCAGATATTCCGTGTGTCCCGAGAAGCGGATGCCAGCGTCGTTGATGACGCCCTTGTGCACCGGGCCGGTGACCATTGCCGTGTTGCGGTCCGCCTGGCACAGCTCGACCGCGCGGCGCAGCGTTGCCAGTACGTACTCCGCGTTGGCGGGCGCGAGGCGACCCGCGACCGACGGCACGCGCAGCGGCACCGGGCATACGAGCAACCGGCCGCGCCGATGCGCGCGGCGCTTTGCTGCAGGATCAAAGGTGTCGAGCTCGAGCCGGACCTTCAGCCGCCGCGCGCGCTCGCGCAGCAGCTCGGGATCGGCGATGACGACGAGCTCGGCAGCCAGCGCGCGGCGCGACAGGCCGACGGCGAGGTCGGGACCGACGCCGGCCGGCTCGCCGGGCGTCAGCAACAGCCGCGGCAGCGCCTTACGAGGCGGCTTGCGGCTTGGCATCCTGCTGCTGACGGTACTCGACGTACGCCTCGGCGCGCAGGCGGCGCAGCCACATGTCGTATTCCTCGGACGCCTTGCGGTTCTGGATCGCCTGGCGCGCGCGGGCGCGACGCGTCTGGTCGGTGGTGTCGCGCACACGGCGCTCATTGACCTTGGCGATGTGCCAGCCGAACGAGGTGCGGAACGGCGCGGTGAGCTCGCCCGGCTTCAGCGAATCGATGGCCTTCTCGAATTCCGGCGCGAACACGCCGGACGGCTGCCAGCCGAGGTCGCCGCCGGAATTCTTGCTGCCGGTGTCGTCGGAATTCTTCTTTGCGACCTCGCCGAAATCCTCGCCTTTCTTGAGGCGCTCGTGCAGCGCGCGCGCCGCCTGCTTGGTCTGCTCCTCGTTGCGCAGCGCGTTGGGCTGAAGCAGGACGTGCTGCGAACGCGTCTCCGTCACGGTCTTGCGCTGGTCGCCGCCGCGTTGGTCGGCGAGCTTGAGGATGTGGAAGCCCGAGGCGTTTTGCAGCACGGGCGACAACTCGCCCGGCTTGAGCTTCTGCACGGCATTGGCGAACAGCTCGGGCAGGTTGGCATCGGAGCGCCACTCGAGGTCGCCGCCCTGCAGCGCCTGCTGGCCGTCGGAGTTTGCGGTGGCCATCTGCGCAAAGTCAGCGCCCTCCTGAAGCTGCTTTAGAAGCCGGTCGGCCTTGGCGCGCGCCTTGGTGCGCACTTCGCTCGATGCGCCGTCCGGTACCGCCACCAGGATGTGCGACACGCGGTACTCGGTCTGGTCGAGGCGGCTGCGATTGGCGAGGAACAGGTCGATGTCCTGCTCGGTCACCAGCACGCGCTGGTCGATCTCCCGCGCGCGCAGCCGATTGATGGTGATCTCGTCGCGCACCTGTTCGCGCAGCGCCAGGTACTCCATGCCTTCCTTCTTCACCGCCTCGGCGAATTGCTGCAGCGTCATCTTGTTCTGCGAGGCGAGGTTGCCCAGCACTTCGTTGAGCTCGCGGTCGTCGACGCGGATGCCGGCCTGCTGGGCCCGCTGCGTCTGGACGCGCGTCAGCACCAGCCGCTCGAGTACTTGCGTGCGCAAAACGGACTCCGGCGGCAGCGCGATCTTGCGGTCGCCGAGTTGCTTGCGCGACATCTCCATCGCGCGGTCGAGCTCGCTCTGCAGAACCACGCCGTCGTCGATCACGACGACGATGCGGTCGAGAGGCTCGCCGGCGAAGGCCGCGGAAACCAGGCCCGCGACGAGGGTCAGCAAGAGGACAAAGCGCATGGGCAATCCGAAAAGCCTGGGGAAGCGGTTATTTTAGTCGAGCGGGGGGAGCAGCGCCTGGAAGCCGGCGCCGATCCGGGTCAGGCCCTTCAGCTCCAGCTGGAAGTAGACGCCGGTGGTGTACTCCGGCTGGTCCGCCAGCTCGTCGTAGCCGAACTGGTAACGCCGGTAGGCGCCGCGCACTGCCCAGCAGCACGTTTCGTATTCAAGGCCGCCCAGTCCTTCGAGCGTGCGATTTTCCGCGCGCGAGTAGCGCCAGCGGGCGATCGCCGATACCGGGCCCCACAGCGGCGTCGCGGCGCTGGTGTCGAACTGCTCCAGTGCCGTGTCGGTCTGCGGCAGCACCTCGCGATAGCGATAGACGAGGTCGAGCCGCAGCGGGTCGTCGTGGTAACGCAAGGCCGCGCTGCCACGCACGAACTCATTGCGGTCCTGCGACCATTGGGCCGTAGCACGGACCAGCAGGTCGATCGGCAGCTGCCAGTCGACTTCGCCGATGTAATCGGTGCCGCCGGTGTCGACCGTACAGCCGGGTCCGACGCAATTCTCGAGTGCGACGCGGGTCGGCTGGAAGCGGTAGATCTGGCCGAGGCTGCCCGACAGCCACTGCACGCCGGCGACCGGGTCGAGCAATCGGCTGGTGAACGCCACTGCCAGGTGGTTCGCATCGGAGATGCGGTCGATGCCCGAGTAGCGATTGCGCTCGAACAGCTGCACGAAATCGAAGTCGGGCTCGCCGCTGTCGAACTGCGGCAGCACCGACTGGTCGCGATAGGGCACGTAAAGGTAATAGGCCCGCGGCTCGAGCGTCTGCAGGTTGCCGGCGGAAGTCATGCGCTCGAAGCGCAGGCCGCCTTCGATGCTGAGCTCAGGCAACGTCCGCGTGGGGTCGGGCAGCTGCCCAACTGCCGGATCGGTGACCACGTAGCGCGTATGGCGCACGTCGAGCTGGCTCGCCGCATACCAGGCGTTCTGGTCGCTGGCAAAGCGCAGGAATGGATTGACGTCGATGCGCTGGCCCTCGGGCGGCGCCTCGCGGATGAAGTTGACGTACTGGCCGGTGATGCCGAGCCGCGAGCCCAAGCGGGCCTTGCGCGTGATGGCGTCGATGCGCACTTCGGGCAGCCGCTGGTACGGTTCGAGATCGGGATTCACCGCCCCGGTGAGCGGATCGAGCAGCGCCGTTTCCGACACGGTCTGGTAGTCAGTGATGCGCGCGAGGATGGTGTACGCGGCCGGCGCCGTGTACGTCAGCTGCGCGCTGCGCTCGAGGTGCGTGATCGAGGCAGCCTCGAGTTGGGCGCCGAGATCCTCGAAGTAGCGCGTATCGCTCACTTCGCCGAACTTTGCCGCCAGCGCGAGGCGCCGGTTGAGCAGGCCCTGGTGACCGAAGCTGAAATAGCTGCGGCGCTCGTCGGTCTGGCTGTCTTCGTCGAGATACTCGTATGCCAGCTGGCCCGTGTTGTGGCCGGACAGGTAACGCCCTTCGCTGCCGACCTGCGTGCCGCGCTCCGACATGTAACGCGGCGTCAGCTGCAGGTCGTAGTTCGGGGCGAGGTTGACGTAGAACGGGATGCGCAAATCCAGGCCGGTGTTGTCCGAGTCGCCGACGGTGGGAAACAGGAAACCCGTGCGGCGCCGGTCGTCGATCGGAAACTGGAACCACGGCGCGTACAGGATCGGCACGTAACCGAAGCGCAGTCTGGCGTGGCGCGCCCGGCCCAGGCCCTCGTTGCGGTCGAGCTCGATGTCGCTCGCCTCTAGGAACCAGGCGCGCGAACCGGGTGCGCAGGTGGTGTAGTAGACATCCTCGATGTCGACCGTGCCGGCCTTGGCCAGCCGCACGGTCTGCGCGGCGCCGCGGGCGGCCCGGTCGATGAGGGTGAACTCGGCGCCCCGGAAGGTACCGGTCTCGTTGGCGAGGTCGAACTCGGCCTGCCTGGAGCGGATCACGAGGTCCCGGTTGCGGAACAGCGACTCGCCGCCCAGCCGCACCTGCCGGGTCGTCTGGTCGAACGACAATCCTTCCGCCTCGATCAGGCTGCCACCCTGCACGAGCCGCACGGTTCCGGCCAGCGTCGACAGGCCGTCCTGGGTCAGTTCGGCCTGGTTCGCGGTGATGCGCAGCCGGCCGTCGGCGGGCTCGGGCAGGTTCAGCGCCTCCTCGGCGCCGAGCTGCGGGCAGACCATCTCCAGCGCGAAAGCGGGCGCCGGAAGCAGCACGCATTGCAGCACCCACAGCAGCGTCAGCCGCGATATCTGCAAAACCGGTGGTCCGCCACGAAAAGGTGCGCACAGTATCCGTTCCGGCACGGGCGCCGCGCAATCGAGGCAGGTATGCTTCGCGCCATTCATGGACCCCGTCGCCGTCGCCGCCGATCCGCGTGCCGACCCACGTGCTGAACACGCCCGCGCCTGGGCCCTGGCCCAGTTGCGCGTCGAGCACGCGCGCTTCGCCCCCGCCTCGGCGGATGCCTCGTTCCGGCGCTACTTTCGTGTCACATCCGCCGACGGCGCGAACAGCTGGATTGTGATGGACGCGCCGCCGCAGCAGGAGGATTGCCGGCCATTCGTGCGCATCACGCGGCTGCTGCGTGGCTGGGGCCTCAACGCCCCCGAGGTGATCGGCGAGGACCTCGATCGCGGTTACCTGCTGCTGTCGGACCTCGGCGGCCAGACATTCCTGCAGGGCTTCACCGCAGCCAATGCCGAGCAGCTGTTTGCCGATGCCACTGCGGCGCTGGTGACAATGCAGGCACGCAGCCTCGCCGAGCCGCAGTCCGTCGCATTCCTCCCCGCGTACGACGATGCGCTGCTGTGGCGCGAGGCGCGGCTGTTCGGCGAGTGGTATCTGCCGAAGCACCTGGGCGTCGCGCTTTCGCCGGACGACGCTGCCGCGCTCGAGGCCGCGATCGAGCCGCTGATCGCGTCGGCGCTCGCCCAGCCGCGCGTGTTCGTGCATCGGGACTACATGCCACGCAACCTGATGGTGAGCACGCCGAGCCCGGGCATCCTCGACTTTCAGGACGCAGTTCGTGGTCCGATCGCTTATGACCCCGTGTGCCTGTTCAAGGATGCCTTCCGCTCGTGGGAGCCGGCCTTCGTCGATGCGGGCCTGGCGCGTTACTGGCGCGCGGCGCGCGCGGCCGGCCTGCCGCTGCCGGCGGAGCTCGCCGAGTTCCGCCGGCAGGCCGACTGGATGGGGCTGCAGCGCCACCTCAAGGTGCTCGGCATTTTTGCGCGGCTGACGTACCGGGACGGCAAGCCTCAATACGTGGCCGACACGCCGCGCTTCGTGCGCTACGTCATGGACGTGGCGCCGCGCTACGCCGAACTTGCGCCGCTGGCGCGGATTTTCGAGCGTCACGTGTTGCCGAGGGTCCAGCGGTGAGCGACCGAGCACCCCCGAAGGCCATGATCCTCGCCGCCGGCCGCGGCGCTCGCATGCGCGAGCTCACTGACGGCCTGCCCAAGCCGATGATTCCCGTCGCCGGGCGGCCGTTGATCGAATACCACCTGATGAACCTCGCGCGCGCCGGCGTGAAGGACGTGGTTATCAACCTGGGATGGCATGGCGACCGCATTCGCGACGCGATCGGCGAAGGTCGCCGCTTCGGCCTGCACGTCAAGTATTCCGACGAGGGCTGGCCGGCGCTCGAGGTGGGTGGCGGCATACACAACGCGCTGCCAATGCTCGGCCCGGCGCCGTTCGTCGTCATCAATGGCGACGTGTTCTCCGATTTTCCGTTGGCGCGTCTGGTCGAGCGCGCTTTGATCCTGCCGCGGTGGGCGCGCGCGCACCTCGTGCTGGTGCGCAGTCCGGACTACTACCCGGCAGGCGATTTCACGCTGGAGGGTGGTCGCGTCGGCAATGAAGGCGCCGTGCGCCACACGTTCACCGGCCTGTCGGTGCACACGCCGGAATTCTTCGCCGGCTGCACGCCGGGACATTTCCCGATGCTGCCGCTATGGCGCGCCGCCGTAGCGAGGGGCGAAGTCGCCGGCGAGATGCACGGCGGGCAATGGTCAGATGTGGGGACTCCCGAGCGCCTGTCGCAGCTCGAGAGCTGGCTTGCTACGAAACGCGCTGCACCTTGATCTTGCGCCCGACCGCCTTGAGCTCGAGCCAGTAACCACCGAAGAAACCCTTCGTGATCACGACCTCGGGATTGTCCGGCACGCTCGGGTAGTACCCGGACTCATCGCCGGTAACCTTCCACACCTGCCCATTGTCGAGCTTGACCCGCGTGCCGCGCTGCCACTGCCTCAACGTCCCGACGATGCGCGACTCGATGCTGGCGACTTCGTCGGCGCGCGGCACCGGCTTGCCGAAGTCGTTGGGCGAGGGCGCCGGTGCGGGCAGCGCCGCGGCCGGCGCGGCAGGACGGCCGGCGAGGGCGTCGTAACAGGCGAGGCGCGCCGTCGGATCATCGACGGCGGCGCATTGCTGGATATTGGCGCCAGCGGCGGGCGCCATCAGCACCAGCAGGGCCACGGCAGGGATCGCGTGCCGGTTCATTCCACAGGCTCCAGCACGCCGTGAGCTTGCTGGTCCGCATGGTATGAGCTGCGCACCATCGGTCCGCTGGCCACGTGTGAAAAGCCCAGCGTTTCTCCGAGCACGCGTAAGCGTTCGAACTCGTCGGGGTGCGCATAGCGCACCACCGGCAGGTGGTGCCGGCTCGGCTGCAGGTACTGGCCCAGCGTCAGCATGTCGACGCCGTGCGCGCGCAAGTCGCGCATGACCTGCTCGATTTCTCCAGGCTCCTCGCCCAGCCCCAGCATCAGGCCGGACTTGGTTGGCACCTGCGGGTGCAGCGATTTGAAGCGCTCCAGCAGGTCCAGCGACCACTCGTAGTCTGAGCCCGGGCGCGCTTGCCGATAGAGGCGCGGCACCGTCTCGAGATTGTGGTTGAACACGTCGGGTGGCGTGTCATTGAAGATCGCCAGCGCCGGATCCATGCGGCCGCGGAAGTCGGGCACCAGCACCTCGATCCTGACGCGCGGTGAAAGGCTGCGGGTTTCGCGAATGCAGTTCGCGAAGTGCGCAGCACCGCCGTCGGGCAGGTCGTCACGGTCGACCGAGGTGATCACCACGTACTTGAGCTTCAGGCCGGCGATGGTCTTCGCCAGGTGCGCAGGCTCGTCGACGTCGAGTGGCTTGGGCCGCCCGTGCGCAACGTCGCAGAACGGGCAGCGCCGCGTGCAGATGTCGCCCATGATCATGAACGTCGCGGTGCCCTTGCCGAAGCACTCGGCGAGGTTGGGACACGAGGCTTCCTCGCACACCGTGTGCAGCTGGTTTTCGCGCAGCACGGCCTTGATGCGCGCCACCTCGGGTGACGAGGGCAGCTTCGCGCGGATCCAGTCCGGCTTGCGCAGCGGTTGCAGCGTCGGCTCGATCTTGACCGGGATGCGCGCCATCTTCTCGGCGGCGCGCAGTTTCACGCCGGGCACGAGGCTGGACGGGGCGGGTTTGGGCGGGACGGTGCTCACGGGACGCCATTCTAACGCCCGCATGCTGAACTCCGGCATGTCGGCGAGGTCTTGCCGGTGTGAAGTCCATCTTGCCAATCATCGCCGGCCTCGCTGCCGCCACCACGCTCGCCGGCTGCGTGACTGCGCGCCAGACCGACCCGCCGGTGACCGCCACCGAACAATTGCTCATTTCGACCGCGGTCGACAACGCCGCGGCGCAGTTGCAGCTGCAGTTTCCCCCGGGCAGCAAGGTTTTTGTCGATGCCGGCTACGTCGACATGGACAGCACCGTCATCTATCCGCGCTACGCGCTGGCGTCGGTACGCAGGCGTTTGCTGCAGCTCGGCGCGCACCTCACCACGGATCGCGACAAGGCAACGGTGATCGTCGAGCTGCGATCCGGCGCGCAGTCGGTCAATGACTACCGCATGCTCGTCGGCACTCCGAGCTTCTCGCTGCCGGTGCCGCTCGCGGGCAACCTGGTGATTCCCGAAGTGCCCCTGTTCCGGTTGCACGAGGAAACCGGCATCTCGAAGCTCGCGCTGGTCGCCTACGACGCAGAGGGTCGCCTCATTGGCGAAGCGGGGCCACACTTTGGCGAGGCCCGGCGCCGGCACTGGGTCGTGCTTTTCGTGTTCTCGCGCTCCGACCAGAACATCCAGCCGGATCAATGACCGGGCACGCCCTCGGTACCAGGGCGGAATCGGTAGATCTGGTACGGCGCATGATCGCCGAACGTCCACGGCGGCTTGCCGATGATCTGGTGTAGCGCCGAGCAGGCGACGTAAAGCCAGCCGTCGGGACCCCACGAGAAGCCATCAGGCCAGCGCAAGGTCTCGTCCTTGAGCAGCGTCTGCAGGGTCCGGTCGGGCCGTAGCACCATCACTGCCGAGTGCTCCGGATCCGACAGGTACAGGTTGCCGGCCCGGTCCATCGTGATGCCGTCCGACATGGTTTTCTCGGCCCAGGTCTCGACGCGACCGGCGAGCTCTGCCGGCGACAGTGCCTGGTTGCGCAGGTCGGCGGTGCGCGCGCGGTACATGTGCAGGCTCGTGACCGGCGCGAAATAGAGCCATTCACCGGCGGGGTCGAGCGCGATCGAGTCGACGCCGGGACGGATGCTGACCAGCCCGAATGCGACCATGCGCCGGCCCTGCACCACTGGCGTGAATTTTTCCGCGGTCACCGACGGATGGCCCTCGAGGACGCGCCGCGCGCGCTGCTGCGCCACGTCGTAAACGATCAGCGCGGGTGTCTGCGCGAAGAAGCTGGCCTCGGCGATGTAGACAAAGTTGCCGTCGGCCGAGACCTGGAAGTCGTTGAGGTGGGAGCCGAGTCCTGCGAGCTCGCGCGGAAACTCGTACTGGTGCGCAACCGCGCCGGTCGCGAGGTCGAACGCCATCAGCCGGCCCCGATGCAGCCCGTGCTCGCCGTTGTCGAGCGTCCACAGCCGGGCCTGGCGGTCGATGCGCAGCGAGATGACGTTGCGAAACCAGCGCGGGTCGGAGCCGCCGCCCTGGAACGCCTCGCTCGGCCAGGGGCGCGCCTCGCCTTGCACGATCTCGACGATCTTCAGTCGCGGCCGCGCCTCGGGATGCAGGCTCGCGAACACGCGGCCATCGGCCGACACCGCGATGTTGCCCGGCGGTGTCGGCAGGCTGGCGACCAGCTCGAGCGCCACCTTCTGGAGCTGCGGCTCGGCGGTGCGGTCCGGAAAATCGGCCCCGCCGCCGTAGCGCACGCGCAGCGTGGCCACCGCGACCAGCAACAGCAGGCCAATGACACCGACGATGCGGACGATCATGTCGGGGCCGACGGCTCCGCCGGGTCGCCCGGCTCGACGGCGGCGGCGTCGCCGGACGGAACGAGTGCGGCGAATGACTCGTACACCGGCCGGATCCGGTTCAGCAGCAGGCAGAACAGGTCGGCGGTGCGCTCGGCGTCGTAGATCGCGGAGTGCGCTTCCTTGCCGTCGTAGCCGAGGCCGGCGACGTCGAGCGCGCGCTTGAGCACGGTCTGGCCCAGCACGGCGCCGCCGAGCGTCGCGGTGTCGAATACCGAGAACGGGTGGAACGGGTTGCGCTTGTAGCCGGCGCGCGCGCACGCGGCATTGATGAAGCCGAGGTCGAAGTGCGCGTTGTGGCCCACCAGCAGCGCCCGCGTGCAGCCGCGCTCCGACACGGCCTGGCGCACCGGCTTGAGCACCTTCTCGAGCGCCTCGCGCTCGGGCAGGGCCAGGCGCAACGGGTGGTCGACGATGATGCCGGTGATGTCCAGCGCGGCCTGCTCGATGTTCGCGCCCGGGAACGGCTGCACATGCACCGCGTGGGTGGCACCGCGCACCAGTTGGCCGGAGGCATCGAGGTCGATCAGCACCACGGCGATCTCGAGCAGTGCGTCGGTCGCGGCATTGAAGCCGCCGCATTCCACGTCGACCACGGCAGGCAGGAAGCCGCGAAAGCGGCGCGCGATCGAGGGTGTGTCGTCAGTCATGGGGTGCGAACTGTACTAGGGGTTAGGGATTGGGGGTTAGGGATTGGGGCAACCCCTTGCTAGAATTCGCGCCCCGCTCACCGCCCGCATTCCGATGAAAAAAATCAAGAAAATCGCGCTCGCCTATTCGGGCGGCCTCGACACCTCGGTGATCCTCAAGTGGCTGCAGGACACCTACGGCTGCGAGGTGGTGACGTTCACCGCCGACATCGGCCAGGACGAAGACCTGTCGTTCGTGCGCAAGAAGGCGCGCATGCTTGGCGTGAAGGAAATATTCGTCGACGACCTGCGCGAGGAATTCGTCCGCGATTTCGTCTTCCCGATGTTTCGTGCCAATGCCATTTACGAGGGCGAATACCTGCTCGGCACCTCGATCGCGCGGCCGCTGATCGCCAAGCGCCAAGTCGAGATCGCGGTGAAGACGGGCTGCGACGCCATCGCGCATGGCGCCACCGGCAAGGGCAACGACCAGGTCCGCTTCGAGCTCGGCGCCTACGCGCTGAAGCCCGACATCAAGATCATTGCGCCGTGGCGCGAGTGGGACTTCACCTCGCGCGAGCAGATGCTCGCGTACGCGGCCAGGCACGGCATCCCGATCGAGAAGAAGAAGGGCGGCGGCTCACCGTACTCGATGGACGCCAACGCGCTGCACATCAGCTATGAAGGCGGCGGCCTCGAGGATCCCAATTGGGAGCCCGAGGAAGCGATGTGGCGCTGGACCGCCCAGCCCGAGAAGGCCCCGGCGAAGGCGGAGTACGTTGACATCGGCTACATCCGCGGCGACGCCGTGTCGGTCAACGGCCGCAAGCTCACGCCGTTCGGCGTGCTCGACGCGCTGAACGCGCTCGGCGCGAAGCACGGCATCGGCCGGCTCGACCTCGTCGAGAATCGCTACGTCGGCATGAAGTCACGGGGCTGCTACGAGACGCCGGGCGGCACCATCCTGCTGAAGGCGCATCGCGCCATCGAGTCGCTGACGCTCGATCGCGAGGTCGCGCACCTCAAGGATGAACTGATGCCGCGCTACGCCAAGCTGGTCTACACCGGCTACTGGTGGAGCCCCGAGCGCGAGTTGCTGCAGGTCGCGATCGACGAGTCCCAGAAGCACGTCAACGGCACGGTACGCGTGAAGCTGTACAAGGGCGGCGTGAGCGTGGTTGGGCGCAAGAGCCCGGATTCCCTGTTCGACGCGCGCATCGCGACGTTCGAGGATGATCGCGGCGCGTACAACCAGAAGGATGCGGAAGGGTTCATCCGGCTGAATGCGCTTCGGCTGCGGACGGGCGCGAAGCGGGCTGGGCGCTAGGCCCTACAACCGCGAGGCGAAATCCCTGGCGCTTGCGGCGAAGACTTCGCGAATCAGTGGCTCGGCTTCGGCCGGGTCGCCGGTGGCCGGCAGCGGTACCAGCGTGTGCGTGGTGTACAACACCTGGCCACCGCGCGCGTCGACCCACTGCAAGCGCACCTCGACATGGGCCTTGGCGCGGCGCTTGTCGCGCGTCGCGACCGGCGAGGCGCCGAACGCAAGGTAGACCTTGGCGCGAACCGCATTCGCTGAGCCCGAATCGACTTTCTTGCCCTTGTCGGCCAATGCGGCGCGCAATTCCTGCGCCAGCGCGTGACCGAGAGCGTCGTTGCGCGTCCACGCAGCGCGGCCGACCTCGCGCGAGGCCATTTCGGGCGCATCGATGCGGAACTCGGTGCTCGGCTTGGAAGGTGGCGCGGTAAGCACGACGTGCTTGATGTCGAGAGGGGTGGAGGCACATCCGGCCAGCAGCAGCGCCAGTGTCGTCATCCTGAGCGTTGCGAAGGATCGCGTTCCAAGGGCGGTGCGCGCCGGTACGCGATTCCTCGCTTCGCTCGGAACGACACTCACTTCGGTGCCATCCGCAGCGCGCCATCCAGCCGCAAGGTTTCGCCGTTGATCATCGGGTTTTCCACGATTGCCTGGACCAGTTGTGCGAATTCGGCCGGGCGACCGAGGCGCGAGGGGAACGGCACCGACTTGCCGAGTGACTCCTGCGCTTCCTTGGGCAGGGACGCCATCATCGGCGTTTCGAACAAGCCCGGCGCGATGGTGACGCAGCGAATGCCGAAGCGCGCCAGTTCGCGCGCGATCGGCAGCGTCATGCCGACCACGCCGGCCTTCGACGCCGCGTAGGCCGGCTGGCCGATCTGGCCCTCGTAGGCCGCGACCGAGGCGGTATTGATCAGCACGCCGCGTTCGCCCTCCGCGTTGGGTTCCTGCTTGCTCATCGCGTCGGCTGCGAGCCGCAACATGTTGAAGGTGCCAACGAGGTTGATCTGGATCACGCGCTCGAACGCCTGCAGCGGCTGCGGGCCTTCCTTGCCGAGCATCTTGCCCGGCGTGGCGATGCCGGCGCAGTTGATGGCGCCGTGCAGCGCGCCGAAAGCCTTCTGCGCTTCGGCGACCGCAGCCTTGCAGTCGTCCTCTTTCGTCACGTCGCAGTGCACGTAACGCGCATCCTTGCCGAGCTCGGCAACCAGCGCTGCGCCGGCCTTGTCGTTGAGGTCGGCCAGCACCACGCGGCCGCCGGCGCCAAGCAGCCGTTGCGCGGACGCCGCGCCGAGGCCGGAAGCACCACCGGTGACGATGAAGACGCTGTTCGAAACCTTCACTTGACGGTGATCGTGATGACCTCGGATTGCACGGCCGGGTTGTGCGGCGCGTGCTTCCAGTCGCCGAGTACCAGCTGCAGGGTGTGCTTGCCGGGCTTCAGCGTCACCGTGGTCTCGGTCTGGCCGCCGCCGAAATGCACGACCTGCTCCGTCTGCGGCAGCGGGCCCGGCTCGACCTTGGGGCCGTCGATGAGCAAGTGATGATGGCCGGTGTTGTCTTTCTGCACGCCGGCGGGCGCAACGCCCATTCCGGCCAGGCCGAAAACGACCTTGACCGGGGCTTGCACTTCCGCGCCGTTCGCAGGCGAAACGAAATAAACCTTGGCGCCAGCGGGTGCAGGCGTGAAGTCCATGCCGACCTTGGCCATGGCCTGGGCCCCCGCGTTCTTGGTGGTGTTCGAGTTGAGGCCCTTCTTGAAATAGTCATTGGCGGTCTTGTCCTCGGCGATCGAGGGCAGCGAGAACACACACGCGGCGAGGGCAATAGTCAGTTTTTTCATGGCAACGACTCCGTCGAGGTCAGCGGCGAACCTCGCGCACGCCTGAGGGCGAGCCGAGGATCAGGAGATCGGCGGGGCGGCGGGCGAACAAACCCACGCACACCACGCCAACGATGAGGTTGATGGTTTGCTCGAGGCCCACCGGGTCGACGATGTCGAGCCCGTGCACGTCGAGGATCGGGTTGCCGTTGTCGGTGATGACCGATTTGCCGCCGGCTTCGCGCAGCACCGGCCGGCCGCCAAGGCGCACGATCTCGCGCGCGACATGGGCGCGAGCCATCGGGATCACCTCGACCGGCAGCGGAAACTTGCCGAGCACGGACACGAGCTTCGACTCGTCGGCGATGCAGATGAACTGGCGGCTCGCGGCCGCGACGATCTTCTCGCGCGTCAGCGCCGCGCCACCGCCCTTGATCAGGTGCATGTGGCGCGTCGCTTCGTCGGCGCCGTCGACATAGATCGACAGGGTCCCGGCTTCGTTGAGGTCGACCACCGGGATGCCGATGGCCTTGAGTCGCGCCGTGCTGCCCTCGGAGCTCGATACCGCCGCCGGTATGTCGGCCTTGCGCGACGCGAGCAGGTCGATGAAGTGATTCACGGTCGAGCCGGTGCCAACCCCGAGCGGTTCGCCCGGAACGATGAACCTGAGCGCCGCCTCGGCGGCTTTGCGTTTGGCGTCGTCCTGGTTCATGGGTCCTTGGTGGGGCTGCGCTGGCCAAAAATCGCGGTGCCGACGCGCACCAGCGTCGAGCCCTCGGCAATGGCGGCTTCCAGATCGTCAGACATGCCGGCCGAAAGTGTATCCAGTTCGAATCCCTCGCGCCGAAGGGAATCGAACAGTTCGCGCAGCGCGCGAAAGGGACTGTCCCCATTTTCGTCTTCCCGAAAATGGGGACTGTCCCTTTTAGTAACCGCCGCAGGAATAGCCATCAACCCACGCAGCCTCAGCCGTGGCAGCGCCACGATCGAGCGACACAGCCCCGCGGCATCACCCGACACCACGCCGGATTTTGTGGCCTCGCCGGAAATATTGACCTGCACACAAACATTCAGCGGGGCCATCCCGGCGGGCCGCTGCTCCGACAGCCGTCGCGCGATCTTCTCGCGATCGAGTGAGTGGACCCAGGAGAAATGCGCGGCAACCTCGGCCGTCTTGTTGCCCTGCAGCGGCCCGATGAAGTGCCAGTCGGCCTGCGGCACGGCGGCGATCTTGCCCAGGGCCTCCTGCACATAGCTCTCACCGAAGGCGCGCTGGCCGGCGTCCATCGCCTCGCGCACCGCATCGACGCCGAAGGTCTTGCTCACCGCGAGCAGCTCGACACCGCCGACAGGCCTTCCCGACGCGGCGCACGCGGCTGCGATGCGGGCGTGCACTGTCGCAAGCGACCGGGCTATGGGCACGTTAATGCTCGGAAATGTTGCCGTGGGGCGGGAATACAATTATGGTCTGGCGGCGGGTAAGCCGACACAGGCGCTCATCGGGGGATTTTGCATGGATATCGCGCAGTTGCTGACGTTCTCCTACAAGCAAGGAGCGTCCGACCTGCACCTGTCCGCGGGCGTCGAGCCGATGATTCGCGTCGACGGCGACGTCAAGCGCATCAACCTGCCGCCGCTCGAGCACAAAGTCGTTCACGACATGATCTACGACATCATGAACGACAAGCAGCGCAAGGCCTGGGACGAGTTCCTCGAGACCGATTTCTCCTTCGAGATCCCCGGTTTGGCGCGCTTCCGCGTCAACGCCTTCACCCACAACCGCGGCTCGGGCGGCGTGTTCCGCACGATTCCGTCGAAGATCCTGTCGCTCGAAGACCTCAAGTGCCCGGGCATCTTCAAGGATATCGCCGGTTATCCGCGTGGCCTGGTGCTGGTGACCGGCCCTACCGGTTCGGGCAAGTCGACGACGCTGGCCGGCATCATCAACCACATCAACGAGAACGAAGCGGGCCACATCCTCACGGTCGAGGACCCGATCGAGTTCGTGCACACCTCCAAGAAGTGCCTGATCAACCAGCGCGAAGTGCACCGCGACACGCTCGGCTTCAACGAATCCCTGCGCAGCGCGCTGCGCGAAGACCCGGACTGCATCCTGGTCGGCGAGATGCGCGACCTCGAGACCATCCGCCTGGCGATGACGGCCGCGGAAACCGGACACCTTGTGTTCGGCACGCTGCACACCACTTCGGCCGCCAAGACCATCGACCGCGTCATCGACGTATTCCCCGCGGCGGAAAAGGAAATGATCCGCGCGATGCTGTCGGAATCGCTGCGGGCGGTGATCTCGCAGACGCTGCTCAAGAAAAAGGGCGGCGGGCGCGCGGCGGCGCACGAGATCATGATCGGAAACCCGGCCATCCGTAACCTGATCCGCGAGGCCAAGGTTGCGCAGATGTACTCGGCGATCCAGACCGGCCAGAAAGACGGCATGCAGACGCTCGACCAGTGCCTCAAGGACATGGTCAAGAAGGGCATCGTCGACAAGGAAGAAGCGCGCGGCAAGGCGGCGGATCCGAACAACTTCCAGGTCTGATAGAGGCTTCGGAAGGGGAGACAACGATGGAACGCGAACAAGCAATCAAGCTGGTCCAGCAACTGCTCACGCTGATGAAACAGAAGAACGGTTCGGACCTGTTCATCACCGCGGGGTTTCCCCCGGCGATCAAGGTCGATGGCCACATGACCCCGGTCATGGACAAGCCGCTGATGGCCGAGGCCTCCGCCATGATCATGCGCGCGATCATGAGCGACCGGCAGGTCAAGGAATTCGAGAGCAGCAACGAGTGCAACTTCGCCATCGCGCCGCCGAACATCGGCCGCTTCCGCGTCAACGCGTTCGTGCAGCAGGGCAAGGTCGGCGGCGTGCTGCGCACCATCAACACCACCATTCCGACGTTCGAGCAGCTGGGCTTGCCCGAGCAGCTCAAGAAGATCGTCATGGAAAAGCGCGGCCTGGTGCTGATGGTCGGCGGCACCGGCTCGGGCAAGAGCACCTCGCTGGCCGCGATGATCGGTTACCGCAACGAGAACACCAAGGGCCACATCATCACGATCGAAGATCCGATCGAGTACGTGCATCCGCACAAGAATTGCATCGTCAACCAGCGCGAGGTCGGCACCGACACCTACAGCTGGGACGCCGCGCTGAAGAACACGCTGCGCCAGGCACCCGACGTGATCCTGATCGGCGAGATCCGCACGCAGGAAGGCATGGAGTACGCGGTCAACTTCGCGGAAACCGGCCACTTGGTGCTCGCCACGCTGCACGCGAACAGCTCCAACCAGGCGCTCGACCGCATCATCAACTTCTTTCCCGAGGCCAAGCGCGAGCAGCTGCTGATGGACCTCTCGCTGAACCTCAAGTCGATCATCTCCCAGCGCCTGGTGCGCAAGGAAGGCGGCGGGCGTGTCGCCGCGATGGAGATCCTGCTGAACTCGCCGTTCATCGCCGACTTGATTTTCAAGGGCGAGGTGACCGGCATCAAGGAAGCGATGAAGGCCGGTGGCGAGCAGGGCATGATCACGTTCGACCAGTTCCTGTTCAACCTTTTCGAGGCCGGCCAGATTTCCTACGACGAGGCGATCCGCAACGCCGACTCGCAGAACGAGGTTCGCCTCGAGATCAAGCTCAAGTCCAAGCGCGCGAAGCAGAATTTGATGGAAGACGATGCCGTCAAGAAGATGCAGATGAAGGAAGTCGAAAAGCCGCAGATGGGCGGCCGCCGCTGAAGCCATGAGCACTCCCGCCCCCGCCGCAACCGCCGCCGCGCAGCCATTTCAGAAGCTGCTGCCCTACCTGAACCTCGCAGTACAGAAAAACGCCTCCGACATTTTCTTCACCGCGACCGCCCCGGTGATGCTCAAGGTCGAGGGAGAGATGCTCGGGGTTGGCAAGCAGCAGCTCACCGCGCAGGCCATCGCCGAGCTGGCGATGAGCATCCTGACGCCCGACCAGCAGGCGCACCTCAAGCAGCACCTCGAGATCGACCTCGCGCTTCAGGCCGGCACCCTCGGCCGCTTCCGCGTCAACATTTTCCACCAGCGCCAGAACCTCGGCATGGTGCTGCGCTACGTCAAGAGCACGGTGCCGACGCTCGAGGAGCTCGGCGTGCCGGAGGTCCTCAAGGACCTGATCATGCACAAGCGCGGCATGATGCTGATGGTCGGCGCCACCGGCTCGGGCAAGTCGACCACGCTCGCGGCGATGATCAACCACCGCAACGAGAACAAGACCGGCCACATCCTCACCATCGAGGATCCCATCGAGTTCCTGCACCCGAACAAGCGCTCGATCGTCAACCAGCGCGAGGTCGGCCAGGATTCTCATTCCTATGAGAACGCGCTGAAGAGCTCGCTGCGCGAGGCGCCGGACGTGATCCTGATCGGCGAGATCCGCAAGCGCGACACGATGGAAGCCACCATCCAGTTGGCCAACACCGGCCACCTGTCGATCTCCACGCTGCACGCCAACAACGCCTACCAGGCGCTGCAGCGCATCGTGAACCTGTACCCGGACGAGTTGCGCGACCAGCTGTACATGGACCTCGCCATGACGCTGCGCGCGATCGTTTCGCAGCGCCTGGTCAAGCGCAAGGACGGCAAGCGCACCGCCGCCCTCGAGATCATGATCAACACGCCGTATATCGCCGACCTGATCCTGAAGAAGCGCATCGACGAGGTGAAGGAGGCGATGAACCAGTCCTCCGACAAGGGCATGCTGACCTTCGACAACTCGCTGTTCGACCTCTACAAGCGCGACGTCATCGAACTGGAAGAGGCGCTGTCCAACGCCGATTCCCGCACCAACCTGGAAGCCAAGATCAACTTCGGCGGCAGCTGAGCCGTCGCGGTGCCCGCCCCCGGATATGTGATCTTGCTGGCCGCGTTGGCGGTCGCCGCCGCCGTGCCGCTGCACGCGCAAGAGCCCGCGGTCGTTCCCGTGGACCCTGAACCGGCGCAGACACCCGAGTCGGCGACGGAACTGCCGGACATGCTGGTCACCGCCAACAAGAAGGAACAGGTGCTACGCGATGTCCCCGCGAGCATCGCGGTCGTCGACGGCGCGGCGCTGGAGGAGTTTGGCGCCCAGGGCATGGAGGATTTCCTGCGGTGGGTGCCGGGCGTGACGCTCATGCCCAACGAGCCGGGTGCCACCAAGGTCACGATCCGCGGGATTTCCTCGGAGCTCGGCACCAACGCCACCACCGGCGTCCTGTTTGGCAATGTCTCGTTCAACGACGCCTATTTTCCGTTCGTCGGGCTGGATCCGAATCCGTTCGACCTGTACGGCGTCGAGGTCCTCAAGGGACCCCAAGGAACACTCTACGGAGCGAGTGCGCTCAATGGCGCCGTGCGTTACGTGCCGAACAAGCCGGAGTTCGACACCTTCCAGACCCGCTACTTCGCGCAGTACGCAAAGGTGACCGAGGGCGGTGCCGCGCCGACCTACGGCGCCGCGATCAACGTGCCGGTGGGCGGCAATGCCGACAAGGCGCTGCGCCTGACCGCGCACAAGCGCGAGTCGCCGGGCTACACGGACGACGTCGGTCGCGGACTCGAGGATGTCAACGAGGTGGAGCAATACGGCGTGCGCGGCCAGTTCGCCTGGCAGTTCACGGACCGCGCGTCGCTCTCGATGATGGTGCTGCGGCAGGACACCGAGTTCGCCGACGACGGCTTTGCCGACAACCGCGACGGCCGGCTGTCGCGGGACAACACGCCCGCGCCGAACCCGAAGACTTCGGTGTACGAGCTCGCCAACGCCGCGCTGCAATACGACTTCGACGCGCTGTCGGTGACGCTCGAGGGCGCCTCCGTGGTGAAACACTTCGGTGAACAGCCCGACATCTCGCGCCTCGCGACCGGCGAGGCCACCGACCCCACCACGCCGACGGCAATCTTCTTCAATTCGGACACGAACTCGCTCGAATTGCGCGCTGCTTCGCCCGGCGGCGGCGAAGGTCGGTGGTCGTGGGTCGCAGGCGCGTTCTGGTCTGACCAGCCGATCGATAGCGGCTTCGACATTTATGCCAACGCTCTGACCGGCCAGACCGTGCTGGGACACCAGCGCTCCGACGTCGCCGTCACCGAGCGCGCCGTTTTCGCGGACCTGACGCGACTGCTGGGTCAGGCGTGGGAAGTGTCCTTGGGCTTGCGCGGTTACCGGACGACGTCCGGTGGGATAGCGCTTGCATCCGGACCGCTCTATGGCGGCTCGGAGAACCGGAATGAAGGCAGCGTCGATGAGCAAGGCGTCAGCCCAAAGGCATCCGTGCGGTGGCGCGCCAGCGACGATGTCCAGGCCTACGTTCTCGCCTCGCGCGGCTTTCGCGTCGGCGGCATCCAGCCGACCGCGAGCGCCCTCAGTCCTTCGATCCCGCGCAGCTTCGGCTCGGACACGATCTGGAACTACGAGCTCGGAGCGCGGACGCAATGGTTCGCCGACACCCTGCGCGCCGACCTGACCGCGTTCCACGAGGATTGGGACGAGCCACAGCTGGCGCAGCGCGATCCCAACAACCCCAACCCCGTCGCGACCTATTACGACAATGTCGGCGGCGTTCGCAGCGATGGCGCCGAATTGTCGCTGCATTGGCTCACGTTGATCGACGGTGTCTCGGCGACGGTTGCCGCCGCGTACGTCCGCACCGTCACCACCGTGCCGTTCACCACGGCCGCCGGCGTCGCGACCGAACCCGGCACACCGTGGCCGTACGCGCCGGAATGGCAGACCGCCACTACGCTGCGCTACGACCAGCCCCTCTGGGAAGCCTGGCAGCTCGAAGCGAGCATCACGCACACGCTGGTGTCGGAGGCATGGACAACGCTTGCGAACAACGTCAGCGTTTACGATTATCAACAGCTCGACGCGCTCGTCGGCGTCGCTGCGCTGGCGGGCCCGTGGCCCGCGGTGAGCTTCGGCGTCACCAACCTGCTGGACGAACGCGCCATCGTCCAGAACACTTTTACGGGTCCCGCCAGCGACGTGACCTATACCCGTCCGCGCACGATGATCGTGCGACTTGCAGGGCAATTCTGACGCCGGTCGGCCGAGCAAAAGCCAAACATAATCAAGCGCTTGCCGAACAAGTTCGGCCCGACGCGCCGGTAGTGGCGACAACCCCTCATCCCGGGCATAATCGCGCCCCCCGAGGTCGGGTAATAGGGACGCGCCCCTTTAGGTAAAGGGGCGCGTCCCCTTTTCCCGACTGAACAATAACTACCGACGGAAGTGAGACAGATGAAAACCGTATTCCTGAATGCAGGAACGGCCAAGCACGATTGGGTGCTGGTGGACGCCACGGATAAAACCCTGGGCCGCCTCGCCACCAAGCTGGCCATGATCCTGCGCGGCAAGCACAAGGCCGAGTTCACACCGAACGCCGACACCGGCGATTACGTGGTCGTGATCAACGCGGAGAAAGTCCGCGTCACCGGCAACAAGCTCGACGGCAAGCGCTACTGGCGCCACACCGAGTACCCGGGCGGCATCAAGTCAGACACGCTCGGCGAGATGCTCGACAAGCATCCGGAGCGCGTCCTCGAGAAGGCCGTCAAGGGCATGTTGCCCAAGGGCCCGCTCGGCTACGCGCAGTTCCGCAAACTCAAGGTGTACGCCGGCGATCAGCATCCGCACGCCGCCCAGCAGCCCAAGACGATTCAGGTGTAATCATGGCCAAGACCAGCAAACCGGCTGTAAAGCAGCCCAAGATCGACTACAAGTACGGCACCGGGCGTCGCAAGACCGCTGCCGCGCGCGTGTTCCTGCTGCCGGGGAAGGGTGACATCAGCATCAACGGCAAGACCGTCGAGCAGTACTTCGGCGGCCGCGAGACCTCGTGGATGGTCGTGCGCCAGCCGCTCGAGGCGACCGAGTCCACCGGCCGCTTCGACATCAAGATCACCGTCGCCGGCGGCGGCCCGTCCGGCCAGGCCGGCGCCATCCGCCACGGCATCACGCGCGCGCTGATGGACTACGACGAGTCCATGCGCAAGACGCTGCGCGCCGCCGGCTTCGTCACGCGCGATTCCCGCGCGGTCGAACGCAAGAAGGTCGGCCTGCACAAGGCGCGCAAGGGTTACCAGTACAGCAAGCGCTAGCCTGCTCCCTCTCCCCACGTATTTTCGTGGGGAGAGGGTTAGGGTGAGGGGTTTGTTTCGGATCCCACTGGGGGATCGTCTAATGGTAGGACAGCAGACTCTGACTCTGCTTATCTAGGTTCGAGTCCTAGTCCCCCAGCCAATTTTCACTTCCAGGGAAATCCCAGGAAGGCCGTAGAAGAAACTAACCCCACGAAATTGTGGGGTTTTTTGTTTGTGGTGTCGTCCAAGTTGTTCCAGTCACGGACCAGGAAAACCGGCGTTTTTGTGTGCAGCGTGTGTAGTACTTTCGATTTCGGAACTGCGGATTGCTACACAACCGCGCGAACTTCGAACTCAGTGCTACACACGCCCATGAAAATCACCGACCTCACGCTTCGCCATGCCAAGCCGCGCTTCGAGCGCTACACGATCGCCCTTGGCAAAGGGCTGACGCTGCTCGTGATGCCTGACGGCGCGAAGTACTGGCGCATGAGGTACCGGTTTGGTGACAAGGCCCGCTGGCTCTCCCTCGGGCGACCGTACCCGGAGACCTCTATGAAAGAGGCAGAAGCCGAGTGTTTCCGGATGCGTCGCCTGATCGACGAAGGCGTCGACCCTGCGGAGGAGCGGCGTGCGCAGCGCGCGGCGCAACGCGAGCACGTAGCCCATACTTTCGGCGAAGCGGCCGAGAACTGGCATGCGTTCCGCAGCAAGGCGTGGCACCCGAGTACGGCGCTGCAGGTCCGCGAGTATCTGGACGCCGACATCCTGCCGAAACTCAGTAAGCGGCCGCTGGCGAGCGTCACGGCCCGGGAGCTAGGCGACCTCGTCGCGGGCATCGAGGCTCGTGGAGCGTTCGACGTTGCGAAAAAGACGCGCCAGTGGCTCAAGGCGATCTTCAGTTACTCCCGCGCAAAAGGCTTTACCGCCAACAACCCCGCGGGCGATCTCAATGCTATCGCCGGCAAGGGGCCGGGGTACGTCACTATGCTCACCTGCAAGTGCAGGAGCTTCCCGAGTTTCTACGCGCGATGGAGGCTGACCGTGGCAGCGGACCGCTGGTGAAAGCCTGCTCCAAGCTGGCCCTGATGACGGCGAATCGCCCCGGTGTGACGCGCTCCTTGCGATGGTCCGAGGTCGATCTCGTAGCCGGCCTCTGGACGATCGAGAAAGATCGCCCCGGGATGAAGCGCGGCTACCACCACGTTACGCCGTTGCCCACGCAGGCAGTCGACCTTCTGCGGTCGTTGAAGCCGCTCACCGGCACGTTCGAATACGTCTTCGCCGGCCGGAACGATCCGCTTCGGCCCCTGAGCGACGGCGCCGTAACTGGCTTCCTAAAGCGCATCGGCTACCGCGGCAAGCAGACGATGCATGGCTTCCGGCATCTGGTCTCCACCGCCCTGAACGACAAGGGCTATAACCCCGACTGGGTCGAGCGGCAGCTCGCGCACGGCGACCCGGACAAGATCCGTGGGATTTACAACGAAGCCGTGTACCTCGAAGGCCGACGGAAGATGATGCAGGACTGGACCGACTACCTCGATGCCGCCCGGGTAGAGCGGTCGAATCATTCTTTGAACTAAGCAATCAGGAGAAACTTTGAGTGGTCCTTGACATGTTTGCCCACACGAAACAGCGGACTCAAGTTCATTTCTTGGATGCCATCAAATCGTTTCCGAACCGTGATGGCCTTAGGGGTATGCCCAGCACACACCGGGCGAGCCCCGCTGACGTCCCCGGGCGACCCATAGCCGACGTCGTCCGTGGGCGCCGGCACTAGAATATATGTCGGCGCTAAATGGGTAAGGGGTGAAATTGAAGCTCAAGCCTTTGCGACGCGTCGGTCAGAAGGGGAAGGAGACTGTGACGTGGCATGCGCCGCGATGCTCGCGGGTATCTCGTATTCCGAGGCGGAGACGCGCTACCAGGCCTTGTACGGCACAACGAAGAATCGCAATCAAAACCTAAGATTCAAAGCGCTTCGCCGGTTCCTTTCTCGACTCGGAGTGCATACAAAAATTGAATACTTCCGAAGCTGGTCGCAACTTGGCTCGCATTCAATCGTCGGCATCTACCGGGGAAGGGAATCGGGCTTGTTTCATTGGGTCGTATTCGATGCTGCTCGGGAATTGCCGACCATCCTCGACCCCAGCGCGAGGCGGATCGAACCGATTACGGATCTGCGTAGGAAAAGGCCTGGTGGGAATGTCTTGATCGTTACCTGACCGAACTTTTTGTTACGCAATGTGCTGAGATTGCATTGCTACCGCGACGGCAAATATCTAATCGGGAGACCTCATGAGCTATAGAGTTCGATATACAAAGAAGGGACCGCGAGTGACCACGCGCACGAAAATTGGCAATACCACTATCACGCGCTCGTCGGGAGGGGGCAAGAAGACGCGGCAGACGACCACGACGCGTGGCCGCACCTCGACATGGAGTTCGACTCGATAGGATCACGCTTCAGTGAGTTTTGAGACTTTTAACAGTCCAGCAAAGTGGTAGTCGCCTTTATTGTTTTTCCAGTCGTAGTCTTCGGGCGTCGCTTCAACGAAGCCTTGAACTATGCAATAAGCATGATCAAAGCCAAGTTCGACTCTGTCGAACCACACCTTGGTTGCTACTTTGCGGCCTGACAGCTCCCCAATTGCATGGATCTTGGCGACGTGTCTCAACGTTTCCTCGTGCGGACGGGCGATGCCATTCAAGCGCCAATGTTCGTCCCAACCTGTCACGTCCGATTCGGCATGAAAGACAACTGCATGATCCGGTCTTAAGCGAAGTTCATGGAATTGGAGGGCGCCTCGATTGTCTCCTAGGTAGTTCACCTGCCCATGGCATCTGAGGTCGAGGATCTTTACCAACGCATTGTCAGATGCGCACAGGATTTCAAAACCGGACGTCCAACTACGCGGTTTCCACGCGCGCGCCTTGCGGGGCGGCGGACGATCCCGGCCAGGGGCGTCATCTCGCGCCGCTTCTGGCGACTCCTCCGCCGAGTTTATTTTTGCTTTGTAAAGATCACGTTCGGCATCGAGCTCTCGCATTCGGAGATCAGCTTTCTTTTTTTGGAACTCCGAAATTTGGTCCAAGATTACGCCTAATAGGGCGAGCCCAACAATCCCGCCTAGCGCAAGTTTCCAAAGGATGTCCAAGGGCAGCTCCGTTGCCTTCTATTCGATTCTAGACGGGACCGGCAGCATTGGCTTCCAACGACCAAAGCGGACGTTTCGCGCTTCTAGCCGATCGGCAAGTCTGCGCCGCCGCCGCTGCCGAATGCTGGCTAGGTGAGGTAGCGCCCGATCGCGTACAAGAGCTCCGGGGCCTTTTCCTGCTGCGCCAGCAGCTTAGATGGCGCTCCGGGGATTCGAACCCTGATTCATGCCTCGAGAAAGCGGCGTCCGCTCTTGGCTGCGAAGCGGCCAACCAGCGCTTCGTACCTCGCGGCTGCCGCCGCGGCCCTGGGTGAGCGGCCACTCAGTCCCGACGACGACCTCTCGACCCTCGTGCACGCACTCTTGCGTGCAAACCGAGACGCGGGCGCCGCCGAACGATGAGTAGTGCGCGACGCATATTGTCGCGCTCCACCCGCAACATCCCTCCGCCAACTCTAGAGCGGAGACACCATGGTTTTGCTTGCCGTAATCGGCGTTGTCGCTGCAGTCGTGATCGGCACAGTCGTTATGGGCATCAACGACTTTTCCCTCAAGCGCTACAACTATGCGACGTTCTCGGCCCTGTCGACGTTTTGGGTGGGCGTGGCATCTCTGGCCCTGTTCGTTGGGTTCCTGGAAGTCCCCGAGGAGCTTCTGCTTCATCAGGAGCCCATGACTCCGGCGGAGGTGGCAAGCGCGCGAGCAGCACTGGCAACGGAGCTGGCAGAGGCGCGGGAGCTCGCAAAGACGTCCAAGGATCTCGTCGACAAGGCGAATGCCCAAGAAGAAGTGAAGCGGCTTGCGGCTACGAAGGTGCCGTCCATTAAGGACGTTTACACCTTGGGCAACGTCACGCAGTACTTCCAATGGCCCATCCCGGGAAGCCTTAAGTCCAGCCTCTACTGCGTGCTCGCCGCGCTGGCGATCCTAATCGGGATTTTCGTCAACAACGGCGTGAAGACAAACTGGATAATTGCTTTCATGACTCTGGTCGTGCAGGTTGCCGTTTGTGCGACCGTGGTGCTGTTCCTGGCGCTGGTCTATTTCTGGAAGGCATATAAGAGAAACAAGGGCCTGTAAAGAGAACAGAATGCCGACGATCTATCTGAGCGGCGCCTTCGACGTCACCGCCATCGCCAACAACGCCACCGCAATCCAGTCAGTGAAGAATGCGCACACCGCCAATGCCCTCAGCGTAATGCTGAGATGGCCCAATGACCTTCATTTCGAGCTGAACCAAGGCGACCTTGTAGAGGGGACTCTTTTATTCGACTTCCCCAAGTCCAGGACATGCCGCGTGCGCTTCGAAGGTGTAGCCAAATTCGTGATACGCACTCCAGACATAAAGTCTTTGAGGAAAAACCCGGCGCAGCTTGCGATCACTGGTGTCAGCGGCAAGGGCTATTTTCTTCACCTAGAAGGCGGCGACATGTTCCCTGGGTTGGTCGTTTCGGCGAGCCATGCACGCCCTTGAAACCGATCTAAGGCCTGACCAGCCCCGCAGAAGTTCGCTCTTCCGCTGACCGCGACATATCCTGTCGCGGGGAACGCCATACTCGTCGCACACATCGACTGTGGGGGTGCTTTATGGCTTCAATTGAAGGGCGTACCGACCTGCCTAACTTCGAAACCGGCGTACTCTCGCTGTGGATGCGAGGGAGCCAGTCGACTGTTCGAATGGTCGGTCCGCGGTGGGAGACCATCGGTGGCCGCCTCTATCTCGTGGGTACCTGGGCCGAGAACCTGGAACGTGTCGATGCGCTGGCGGGTTGCGACAACGCGGTCGCCTGGGATCAGGTCGACGAGTTTCTGATCTTCAAGTCGATCGACGAATACGAACGGCGCCTCTTCCCGGACGTGAAGAAGCCGGACCGCGTGGTCTCGCTCGAAGCACTCCGGTCGTAGCCGTGGCCAAGTCCGCCCGCGCGGGGCTCTCCAAGTCACGACTGCTAGTGCACCGCCAGTGCCCGAAACGCCTGTGGCTGCAGACCAACAAGCCCGATGAGGCCGAGGTCGACTTGGCAACGGCGAACGTCCTCGCGACCGGCAACGAGGTCGGCGCCATCGCCCGCACCCTCTTTCCGGGGGGCGTGCTCATCGAAACCAACGATCTCGGGGAAGCGCTTGCGGAGACGAGATCGGTTTTGGCCGCGCGGCCGGATGCTCCCATCTTTGAGGCGACGTTCGAGCACGACGATGTGCTGGTCCGCTGCGACGTGCTGCTTCCAGAGAAAGGCGGGCACCGGATGGTCGAGGTCAAGTCCTCGACCAAGGTCAAGGACTACCACGTTCCGGACGTCGCTATTCAGAGCGTGATCGCGAGTGCCGCCGGCCTTAACGTCCGGTCGCTTCAGGTGGCTCACCTTGACTCGAAGTTCGTGTATCAAGGTGGCGGCAACTACGAAGGTCTCTTCAAGTCGGTCGACGTGACCGACTTGGCGCTCGAGTACACCGGTGATGTGCCCAAGTGGATCGTCCAAGCTCGCGAGACGCTTGCGTCGTCCGAACCAAACACCGGCATCGGCGCGCATTGTCACGAGCCTTTTGCATGCCCGTTTCATAAGTACTGTGGCGACCAGCAAGGCATCGAGAGAGCGTCGTTCCCGGTGGAGGATTTGCCACATGCGTCGCGGCTGATCGGGCTATTGCGGGCGGATGGATACACGGACATCCGAGACGTTCCTGAGGAGCGCCTGCCAAAGCCCGCTCATCGGCGCATACGAGAAGCAGCCATTACAGGGCAGCAGAAGATTGATCCTGCGGCCGCCGCTGCGATAAAGGCCTTGGGCTACCCGCGGTACTACATGGACTTTGAGACGCTTCAGTCTGCGATCCCGATCTGGGCCGGCACGCGACCGTATGTCAGCCAAGTCCCTTTCCAGTGGTCATGCCATATCGAGACTGGGCCTGGCGAGCTTCAGCCTGAGTCTTTCCTGGCTAGCGGCAGCGATGACCCGCGTCAGGCGTTTGCGGAGTCGCTAACTCAAACAATCGGCGAAACCGGACCCGTACTGGTCTACAACGCGGCGTTCGAAAGAGCCAGACTGCAGGAACTGGCCCGACTGTTCCCGGATATGGCCGAGAGGCTGCAGAGCATCGCCAAGCGAATCGTTGATCTACTTCCGTTGGCCCGCGCGCACTACTACCACCGCGATATGCATGGGTCGTGGTCGCTCAAGGCCGTGGCGCCAACCATCGCACCCGAGCTGGGCTACGACGGTCTCGCGGTTGGCAACGGCGAAATGGCGCAAAGTGCCTTTCGAGAGATCCTGAACCCATCAACCACCGAGGAGCGCCGTGCCGCGCTACGCGCGGATCTCCTCGAATACTGCGGGCGGGACACGCTTCTTCTGGTTCATCTTGCACAGCTATTTCTAAAGGCAGACGAGAGTGCCGGCCAAAGCCAAGAATGAAGCTATTGCGAGGCAGTGGGCGCTACTGAAGCTCCTGCCCAGTCGTCCGCCCGGCAAGTCAGCGAGAGAACTGACGGACGGCTTGGAAGGCGAGCACTTTCGTGTCACCAAGCGTACCGTTGAAAGGGATTTGCTTGATCTCGAGCTTATTTTCCCGATTACCTGCAACAACCGCGGGACGCCACGGGGGTGGCATTGGACTGAGGACGCACGCGTCGACCTCCCCGGCATGTCCGTGGCGGAGGCGCTGTCGTTGCGCCTCATCGCGCAGTATCTGAAGCCGCTGATGCCGTCATCTCTGCTTCGCGGGCTTGAGCCCAGGTTTCAGCTGGCGTCTTCAAAGCTCGCGGCCATAGCCTCAAGCAATCAGGCTTCACGATGGATGGAGAAGGTCGCGATAGTTGCTCCTACCCTGGCCCTCGTGCCACCGAACATTGACAACGAGATATTCGAAACCGTGCAAGAGGCCCTGATGGGCGACGAGCAGCTGGAGGTCGCCTACCAATCGGCCGGGAAAAGCTCGGCCACGCAGATTCGGCTTCACCCTTTGGCGCTTGTGCAACGCGGGCCCGTCTCGTACCTGGTTGCCAGCGCATTCCAGTACGACAGCCCGCGACAGTTTGCATTGCACAGGTTTCGGAGAGCTGAACGGGTCAAGGAGCGCGTCCGTCGCCCGAAGGACTTCTCATTGGACCGCTATATCGCTTCGGGGGCTTTTGAGTTCGGTAGTGGAGCGCAACTAGCCTTGGAAGCGACGGTGTCGAAGCAGCTAGCTGGGTACTTAGCCGAGACCCCACTGGCTAAGAATATGAAACTGGAAGAACGGAATGGCGGCGTCCGGCTGTTTGCGACGGTGGCGGACAGTCCGCAGCTCCGTTGGTGGATACTTTCGCACGGTCCCGCGATTCAGGTGCTTAAGCCCACTACTTTGAAAACTGAGATCGTCGCCCTTCTTCAAGCTGCAGCTGCTTGCTACGGCTAAGGACGTTACATGACCGAGTTTTTTCGATTGTTACTGGACTATGGAGCGCTACCCCCGCAGGCTCCGAATGCGAGCATCTTTGACGTGGCTGGCTATCCTCACCATGAAAACTTATGTAGCAATGTCATGGCCTTTTTCTTGGACCCGCGCCGCGAACACGGACTGCGTGACACCGTGCTGCGCTGTCTCCTGAAATGCACGGGGCAGCCTCCGGCGGCACAAATCGGTTTCGCGAAAGTGACCCGCGAAACGGCGACTGACACCAAGAAGCGTTTGGACATCGTAATAGTCACAGACAATGTCGTGGTAGGCATCGAGAACAAGATCTTCCATGGCTTGAACAACGACCTAGCTGATTACCACGCCGCATTGAGCAGGTTGGCGAACAACGAGCGGCCACTAGTGGTTGGAGTGGTGCTGAGTCTTTGGCCAATCGAAGCATCGAAGCTCGGACAGTTCGTCAATGTCACATACTCTCAGCTGTGGCATGTCGTAAAAAGCGAGATAGGCATGGAACTGTCGTCTGCCAACTCCAAATGGATCTGCTATTTGTCAGATCTCATGCGGACGACGGACGCACTGTCGGGAGGGGGCTCAATGGAAATCACAGAGCGCGACAAGTTTTTTATCGAGAACTTCGCCGCGGTCCAGCGACTACTGGATGATCGGCAGTCGCTAATGGATCGAATCGCGTTACACGTTGAGAAACTCGAAGGGTCCATAGCTGGTCAGCCCCCGCTGCCTTCATTCTCGGAACGGAAGATCTACAAGACGAACTGCATTGCACAGGATTTCGCTCTGTCTGGAAGAAAAGTTGTGTTCGACCTTGTTGCAGATCCTCGAGGGTGGCAGCTGCAGATCTTCGGACGAAACAGGGCCTCACTAAGTTACGCAGCCAAACTGATTGCACCTTGGGCATCGGAGCTTCGCCTTGAAGAGGATCGTTACGTGGCCGAGAGATGGCCGCTTACGCTCAGCTTGGTGGAGGTTGAGCAACGGCTAAACCTTTGGATCGAGCGAGTGGTGGACAGGGACGCAGCGCAGAAGGTGGTGACGCCCCACCAAACGTGACTCAGCTGCCTTGTCGCCTCGAAAGGTTTGGCCTATCTTGGTCGGCTGCCGCAGGAAGCGGGGGGCATCCCCTTGAAGTTGCCGGCTATCGAAGTGACCGAGCGCGCGGCTTCTCGCCTGGCTGCGAGGAGGCAAACTCCGGCTTTCAAAGTTGGCGGGCGCGTTGAACGATTGGGGGATACATATGCTGGGGCTTCAGCTACGCGAAGAATTTCGAAGCAAGCGTCTCAAAGGCACGGCAATCGAGCTGTCCAACGAGGCCAAGACCGGCGCGACGCAGGTCGCCGCGGAACAGTTTCTCGGCATCACCTATCCCACCCACGATCTCCTGAAGGGCATAGAGGCCGTCGCTCCGAATCAGGGTCGTCCGATCGCCATCATTGGCGAGCGCGGCCTCGGCAAATCTCACTTGATGGCGGCGCTCTACCACGCCGTCAATGATCCGGAATCCACGCGCGCGTGGTTGAAGAATTGGTCGGCAACGTTGTCGGACCCGAAACTCGGGAAGATGGCGCTGCGCGACGGAATGCTCGTCATCGGCGAGAGCCTTCACCGGCAGCGCTACAAGTTTCTGTGGGACCTGTTATTCGAGCGCCATCCCCATGGCACCTACATCAAGGGTAAGTGGGACGCGACGGGCACACCTCTTCCGTCGGACCAACATATCCTCGAACTACTCCGCAAGCAGCCCACGATGCTGCTCTTGGACGAATTCCAGACCTGGTACGACGGGCTGACGAACACCAAGCAGTTTCCGCACAAAAGCTGGGCCTTCAATTTCATTCAGATCCTTTCCGAGATCGCCAAGGAGCACCCGGAGCTGCTCGTGCTCGTGGTATCCGTGCGCGACGGGAACACTGACGCCTATCAGCAGATTCACCGCGTCAATCCCGTCCAGATCGACTTCAAGGCTGGTGGAAGCCCTGAGAGGATTCAGCAGGATAGGCGTCGGATGCTCTTGCACCGCCTTTTTGAAAATCGCCTGCAGATCACCAACGCACAAATAGAGAAGCTGACGGCCACGCATGTGGCCGAATCCTTCCGCCTGCTCGATGTGCCGTCGTCTGAGCACGACCGTAAGCGGCGGGATTTCATCGAAACATGGCCGTTTTCACCCGCCCTGCTCCAGCTCCTGGAAGATCAGGTGTTGGTGGCAACCGATGCCCAGGAAACGCGCGACCTGATCCGCATCCTGGCGAATTTGTTCAAGGCCCGGGGTGATGCCTCACTGATTCTGACCGCCGCTGATTTCCGCTTGGACGATGAAACGACCGGCATCGCAGCGCTGCTCGATTCAGTCATGAATCAACACCATCGCGCCCTGCGCGAGAAGGCGCTGCGCAACATCAGCTCGGTTACGGAAGCCGTGCCGGATCACCCGGTCACCGCTCCCCAGCTAAAGGAGCTTGTCAGTTCGCTTTGGCTGCGTTCGATTGCCGTCGGTAATCTGGCTGGCGCCGACCCTGCAACTCTGCAAGTAGACATCACGCGCGAGAAGCAGATCGACGACAACGGTTTCTCGGTGCAGCTCACAACGATCGTGGGCAACAGCTTCAACATCCACCAGGATGGCTCGCGACTAATATTCCGCGAGGACGAGAACCCGCAGGCGAAGCTCATGGCCTGCGCACGCAACGATCGAATGTTTTCGGATGGGGCGGATCTTGCTCAGCTCGCGAAGGAAGTCCGCTACGTCATCGGAGGCTCGGAGGAAGTAGCCAGGACATTTCGCGTCATTGCTCTCCCTAATTCATGGTTAACCGATCCCTGGACGGCGCTCGATGAAGTAGAGCGCCCCGACCAGTGGGATGATCGCCTGCCGATCCTGGTTCTGCCGGACGAGCCGGACAAGCTCAACGAGCGTTTGGGTCAATGGCTCAAGGAGCACCTCCAGAAGCGCCGGAACACCATCCGGTTCCTCCTGCCGCGCGCTGGATCGCTGAACACGTTTGTCGACCGGGACATGGTGATCCTGGCCCGTGCCGAGCTGAAAGCGCTGGAGTGGAGTACACAAGGCACCCAAGGCAGTGACTACGCCAAGCTGCACAAGAAGTTCCAGACCGAGTTGCGGGACATTCTGAAGAAACGGTTCGACCGATTCGCCGTTCTACACCGCTGGAACTTCGCCGACCTATCCCAGTGCCAGTTCCAAATCGAACATTTGCAGAAGCAGGGCGCGCAGATTCCGGAGGCCATCGAGCAGGCGCTCACCAATGATCTTTTTGTGCCAGAGGACTTCGAGGAGTTGGTTCTGGAAGCGGCGGCGCAAAACTCACCGCTTGGAAAGTTTCTCAGAGAACTGCAGGAGCCGCGTCCGGCAGGTCAGGACTGCATCCCCTGGCTCGGCGAGACAGTAATCAAGGAGCGTATGTTGCGATTGTGTGCGCGGGGCAAAATTGCCATCAATCTGCGCGGAACCGAATATCTTCAAGCTCTTCCGGGTGACGACGAAGAGACTACTTGGCGACGGATTCGCCCCAAGCTTTCCTACACCGGCAGGCAACTGGAAGAGGTGTTCCTTCTTATGCCTTCCGCAGCTCCGGCAACGGGTGGAGCTACGCCGGCTACCGTGCCTCAGCCCCCGTCGGGAGAGCCGCCAACGCCGCCCCCGGGCCCATACCCTCCCGTACCTCCTCAACCGATTTTTCCCACGAATGACGGGGCGCGCGGTCGGGTTACGCTTACTAATCCACCTACGTCGCCGCTGAATCTGATCGGCAAGCTCGAGGGTTGGCAGATCGGCCCGGCGACGCCGGTACATGAGATCAAGCTCGCGTTGTCCGGCGCGACAGGCGCGCAATTGAAAGAGCTGCTCAAGAAGCTGCCCGAAGGGCTGGCCTACTCGCTGAGCTTGGACAAGGAGCAGGACGGATGAGTCTGGATGCCGCCCTGCTACATGCCCTGACGAAAGAGGCTCCCGAAAAGGCGTGGGCCGCAATCATCGAGGCAGCCTGGGCGCAGTGCAGCCAGCCGTTGGCAAAGGACCGAGCGCCTGCTGAGGTCACCAAGCGGGATCGTCAAGTGGAAGCGCTGGACCATTTTCTGTCCACGAGCGGATGGGACCTTTGGCCAGCATTCGGCACCGCCGTCGAGCGGACGTCCGAAAGACTGGTCCGATGGTGGGCCCAGCCGTTCGGGGCAAAGGCCGTATTGATTCTGGATGGCTTGTCGCTCCGCGAATTGCCCTGGTTGCTTCAGGGCGCGAAGGAACATGGATTCACTATCCATTCCGCTTCAGCATCCGGCTCAGAGTTGCCAGGGGAGACCGATGAATTTGCGCGCGCGCTGGGATTCTCCAGCCGCAGCCAATTGCAGAATAACGGCGCGGGTCTCAGCCATCGGCTGCCCAAGGCACGCACCGAATGCGTAGACATGCCGTGGAAGGACTGCGCTCAGTTCGTGGATGCGTCTCCCAACTGGGTCTTCTGGCATCACTGGCCGGACAGCCAGGTCCACGATGGCTCTGGCGCAGGCCAAGGCCTCGAAATGCTTTCGAAGGATGCCGCCGAGCAGCTTTCAAGTAACGACTTCTGGCAGTTCGTGGAAACCCTCGCCAAGGGACGACGGCTCGTGATTACGTCCGATCACGGCTACGCGGCGACCGGCCTATTTCATGACGCTCCCGATGACCAGGCAAAGTTTTTGAAGGACGTCTTCAAGAGCGGGCGGAGCAAGCCGGGCACGAGCAATGCCGGATCGGCAATTCCTCCGGTTGCGTTGCAAATCACCAGCCCGCATGGACCCTGCCTCATGGCTCTTGGCCGATGGAAATGGAGAAGCCAGGGCGGGTATCCAACGCTCGCGCATGGGGGCTTGTCACTTCTCGAAGTGCTGTCGCCGTTCGTTGAACTCACAAAATAGAGACAGCACTGAATGGCAACCAACAAGGAACTTCTCGCGCAGGAAATTGCCAAGGCCGTCGGCGCGGGTAAGGCCGTTCAGTTACCCACCGTCGATTTCAACGATCCCAATCGACCTAAGACCTGCCTTGAAGTGGATTTCCCGATCCTGCCCGTCAACCAGGTTGCGGTGATCGAGGGCAACGCCGGAAAGCCCATCTACCAGATGTCGAAATGGTGGGCTCGGCGCCGGTCCAGCGTTTTCCGCTCGATGCTAATCGCTGCTGCGACCAAAGCACCGGATGATCCATCGCACGCAGCCAAATTGGTGTGGGACAACTACTACGCCAATCACCAAAAAAAAGGTGCGTTCAAGAACCTAAACGTTGCGGACATTTTCCTCGGCGGCGGCACGACAGTGGTGGAAGGCGCGCGCCTCGGCATGCAGATGTACGGCAACGATCTGAACCCAGTCGCATGGTTCGTCGTGAAACAAGAGCTGGCCAACGTCGATCTGGATGAAGTGAAGCGATTGCTCGCGGACATCGAGTCCGAGGTGAAACCGCAGATCATCCCTTACTACTACTGCGATGGCCCACATGGCGAGAAGGGTAAGTGGACGCACGTGCCTAGCGGGCGGGTTGAGGGCGCGAAGTTCGATCCGCTATCGCTCACCCCCGTTCAGCGGCGCGATTACCGGTACGAAGGGCCGGAGATCATCTATACCTTCTGGGCC
Organism: Verrucomicrobiia bacterium; assembly: GCA_035526825.1. Lineage (GTDB taxonomy): Bacteria > Pseudomonadota > Gammaproteobacteria > Nevskiales > Nevskiaceae > JACPFV01. The sequence goes on from DATLBT010000132.1 coordinate 44,501, forward strand.
AAGCACGGGCCCTGCCAGGTCACCGGCTGTGGGCATCGCACGCCGATCATGACGAGCCCGGTCATGGCAATTAAAACGCTAACCGTTAAGGCTTGGGAGCACACGTGTAGCAAATGCCGCCGCAGCTTTGATGTAGAGGACAAGGAGGCCCGCATGGCTCCAGATGTTCCTCTCTTCGTGAATCCAGACGAGCCTCCGTATTCCGTGCTCGATCTGAAGCGCGGCGTGGTTTGTCCGCATTGCGACCACGCGTCGATGGTTAAACTTGGTAAGGGAAAGAATAAAAAGGTCGATTTGTCGCTCCTGGTGCACCCCAAGTGGCTTTCTGGCAGTAGGAAGTCAGCGAAGAACGGAGCGGGTTTTGGTGGGTCAGCTCAGGACGACGCCGCTGCAACGGCACTTTGGAATCAAGAGCGGGCGAGCAAGATTCGGTTGCTGGAAGTGCGCGGCACATTGCCAGACAAGGTTACATGCCCCAATACGAAGGTTACGTTTAGCACCGGGAAGGAAGGCGGAACGGTTCCAAAGAAGTCGCACTATGCCTGCGCCGCTTGCGGAACAGTGCAGGACGTTCTTGAGACAGTTAAGGCGTCTAAGAAAACTGGTCCCACTGCTGGGTACGCGGTGCAAGGATATGCACCGGGAGCGGCTGAATCCGGGGAGACATACAACGGGCGATTCTTTGCCCCCTTCGATTCCGGGCGTGCGACTCAGTTCGACGCTGCCCAGACGGAATGGGATACCCGCAAGAACGCCGATCTGGCACCTTACTGGCCGAAGAGTGAGCTGCCGTACGGTTTCATGACGCATCACCTCCAAGGTGGCGTGCCAAACCATGGGTTCACGCACTGGTGGACGATGTACAACCCCAGGCAGTTGCTTGTACACGCGCAACTCCTGAAAGCTATAGAGACGGTCGGTACGTACTCGTGGGATGTAAGGGAATTCGTTCTGGGCGCATTCCAAAACTACTTGCGCAACCAGTCAATGTTTTCGTTTTGGCACATGAAGCTCGACAAGCTCGCGCCAGCAATGTCGAACAGCAACTTCCACCCCAAATCGAATGTGGTAGAGGTTGGCGTGTTTTCTCCGATGGGCTATGGACCTTGGTCATCCACCGTTGAGGTGCTCAGCAAAGGTCGCGAGTGGGCGTTGAGTCCTTGGGAAACGGTCAGCGTTGAAACATTGCGTCGAACGCACCCGAAGCTCGGCGAGCAATGTGCTGGAAAAAGTGAAAAGGTTATGCCCGGTGATCCGCTTCTACCGGCAACTGTGTTTCAAGGTTCGTCCACGGAGCTGACGCAGATGCAGGATCGGTCAGTGGACCTCGTAATCACTGATCCACCCTTTGGGGGGTTACTTCACTATTCAGAGCTCTCAGATTTCTTTTACGTTTGGCTGCGGCTTGTTCTAAAGGCGAAATATCCAGACTCCTTTTCCGCCGAGTACACGCCAAAAGCGGTTGAGGTTGTCGCCAACCGAGCACGCGAGCCGGAGGATTCAGATGGGTTCTACCAGCGGTTGCTCACGCAATGCTGGAGAGAGGCACACCGCATTCTGAAGCCAAGTGGAATTCTCGCTTTTACGTTTCACCACAGCGAGGATGAGCCATGGGTTGCGGTGCTGGAATCTCTTTTTGATGCCGGGTTCTATCTTGAGGCGACGTATCCGATACGTTCCGATGAAACCAAGGGTGAAGGAGAGTTCGGGTCGAAGACGATCGAATACGACATCATTCACGTCTGCCGTAAACGCACCGAAGAACCGAAGGCCGTGAGTTGGGGCCGCATGCGCAAAGAGGTGCTCGCCGATGTGCGACAACTACAGGCGATGCTTGAGAACCACGCCAAAGAAGGGTTGCCCGCCGCTGACTTGCAGGTGATTCGCCGTGGCAAAGCTTTGGAATATTTCTCCCGACACTACGGAAGGGTGTATGTCGATGAAGGGCGCCCGATTACGGTGAAGGACGCTCTGGTCGGCATCAACCAGCTGATTGATGAGGACTCAAATCGCGTCAAGGAGCCGCCTCCGGTTACTGCGGAGCCGATCACGCGCCAGTTTCTTCGCATTTTCGATGGGAAGTCGGAAGTCGCACGCGACCAAATGCAGAAGTTCCTGCGTGGATCGGGAATCGCGCCAGACGAGTTTGCGCAGCGCGGCTGGTGTTCAGAGCAGAACAAGGTATTCACGCTGACGGATGCTCTTAAGTTCGCGCGCGACTGGCAGGGCAAGCACAAGCGTCGCCTAACGTCCGACTTCGATCAGGCGTTGGTTCTGATCGGCGCCTGCTTCGATGGCAGCGGCATTAATGCTGCGGACACGATCAAGAACGAAAACTTCAGGCCGCATGCCGCGCTTAGAGGGCTGTTGGAATGGCTGTCGAAACGCGGCGCTGGCTCTGCCATTCGGAACGCGGCGTCGCGGGCTCTGACTATCTACAACAGCTGGGCCTCGGCGAACCAGGCTCAGGTCAAGCAAATGGCGCTCTTCCTGGAAGAGGAAGCTGCGTGAAACAGCTCAGCGATACCGGATGGCAGCGCCGAGGCATCAGTTGGCTGTGGAATGCCGACGCGCTCGCCAATGTCGTGCAACCCAATCAGGTGTGGAGCATGCGGCAGTTTCTCCAAGCGGCCGGTCGCTGGCCGGAGCAACTCCCAGGCATGGGTGGGTCCGCAGTCGCCGTGGCCGGTCTTGATGGCTGCCTGGACCTACTTGCACCGCCAGATGCCGAAGCGTGGCTGAGCGGAGACGTCAAGGAAGCGATCCTGTCGTTCCAGGACGAGTACGAGGGCGACGGAGCGCTCGTCTTCTGGTTGCCAGGTGGTCGCAAGCGGTTGCACACCAATCCCGCTTCAGACGATGTCACATGGCGCTGTTCGGCGCCGCACAATGGAAAGAATCTGGATTTCGGGCGTCTGCTCTGGGGAGCAGCCAACGAGTATCCGCGTGAGCTGATGATGGCTGACTCCAGTGATTCAGTGGGCCTGTTCCACCTTCGGATCACATAGTGCTCGCTCCCCTATGAAGGAGAGCGCCTTCAACGACTTTGCGCCTGGGAGCCGAATCTCCCATCCCGATTTTGGAACGGGGGTGGTGCTCGACGCTCCGCGTGACGGCTACTTGCGCGGTTTCTTCAGCGCCGGTGAGCGCCGCATCCCAGTCGGCGCGGTAAGGCTGGAACAATCCAGAACCGAGCGAATCCTTCGAGCAGTCGCAGGAGGAGAGGAGCGCGCGCGGAAAGCGTGGCTCTGCTATGAAGCGCATGCACTGCCGGTCATGGAAAGCGCCTCCGCGCTCACCTCGGCCAAGATCGATCTGCTGCCGCATCAGGTCGTGCTCACTCACCGAATTGCAACGGCGTCGCCCCGCCGCTTTCTGATCGCGGACGAGGTCGGGCTCGGCAAAACCATCGAAACCGCCTTGCTGCTCCGTGAGCTTGCCAGCAGGGGAGAATTGAACCGGGCGCTGATGGTCGTTCCGGCGGGCCTGGTGAATAACTGGCACCGCGAGTTGAACGAGGTATTCAATCTCAACTTCGAGGTGTTCGGCTCAGAAGGCGACATTACGGATCGCAAGTCGAACGCATTCGCCAAGCATGATCGGCTAATCGCCAGCATCGACACACTCAAGCGGCCGGCGCGCATCAAGCGGTTGCTAGAAGCGCCTCGTTGGGATCTGGTGGTATTCGACGAGGCGCATCACCTCACCGCGTATCGCAGTGGCGGCAAGGTGCGAAAGACCGAGAACTATAAGCTCGCGGAAGCCATGAAGGGCCACGCGCGCGACTTGGTGCTGCTGTCAGCGACGCCTCACCAGGGCAATCATTTCCAATTCTGGATGTTGGCGCAGTTGCTGAATCCCACCCTGTTTGGCAGTCCCGAGGAAATGGTTCAGCAGCGACACCGCCTGAATACGATCATGCTTCGTCGCACTAAAGCTGATGCATGCCGTCCGGATGGCTCTCCGCTGTTTGCTCGTCGCTGGGTTCACACAGAGTCCTTCTTGATGCGCGACGACGAGCGGCGTTTCTACGAGCGGCTGCGCGAGTATCTGGAGGATGGCTTTGATCTAGCGCGCCGCCAGGGTAATCAGGGCCGTGCCCTTGGCTTCCTCATGGCGATCTTCCAGAAGATCGCCGCTTCGTCATTTTCAGCGGTTCGGCGCACGCTCAAGCGGCGCTTGCTGATGCTGACGCTTCACGAGGCAATGCTAAAGGACAAAGCCCTCGATATTGAGGGGCGCGAGCAATTGCTCGACGAAGCGCGGGCTCTCGTCCATGAGGAGTTCGGTGTCGCGCGGGATACCGTGGGGCGAAACGAAGTGGATCGTATCCTCGCGGACCTGAAGCTCAAGCTGGCAAAGAAGCTGGATGAGGAAGCTCTGGAAATGGCTTCGGACCCTTATGGGACTGAGTTTGCTGCCAGCCATGCCGAGGATGCGGCCGCAACGGCAGTCAATTTGCACCTGCCCGAAGAGAGGATGAGGATTGGAGAGCTGCTGGAACTCTTCCCCAAGCAGCGGGAAACGAAGGCCCAGAAGCTCTTAGACGGCCTAGGCATGCTCTGGAGGCAGAACAAGGACGAAAAGATCGTCATCTTCGCCACGTACCTCGGCACTGTGGACCTGATCGCACGCGAGATCGAGCAGCAATTCCCCGGCCAGGGCGTCACGGTGCTTCGCGGTGGCGATCACGGAGCGAAGGTCGCAGCCGAACGCCGCTTCCGCCAGAAGGATGGCCCGCGGGTGCTGGTGTGCACCGCTGCCGGCCGCGAGGGCATCAATCTGCAGTTCGCTCGCATCCTTTTCAATTTTGATCTCCCTTGGAACCCGATGGACCTAGAACAGCGGATCGGGCGCATCCATCGTTATGGGCAATTGCACACGGCCCAGGTCTATAACCTGGTCCTGTCCGACACGATCGAAGGCCGCATCTTCCTGCTCCTGGATGAGAAGCTCTCGGAGATTGCTCGGACCTTGGGCAAGGTCGATGAACAAGGAAATGTTGCCGAGGACCTGCGAGCGCAGATACTCGGGCAGCTCTCCGAGCGGTTGAGCTACGACCGCCTTTATCAGGAGGCTCTCTCCGACCCGGAGCTGAAGCGAACGAAAGTCGAGTTGGAAGCGGCCCTTGCCAATGCCCGCGAGGCCCGCGAGGTCGTCTTCGATCTCTTCCAGGACTTGGAAGGCTTCAGCCTCGATGACTACAAGCCCTTCTCCGATGTCTCGTCTGGCCTGGAACGACTGGTGACATTTCTTTCTACGGCACTGAGCGATAAGCAGTTACGAGTGGTGAAGGGAAACGATCAGACGTATGACATCGTCGCCGCAGATGGCTCGAAGCGTCTTCAATTCACCCTCGATCGCGATACTGCGACCACCCGTGATGACTTGGAATTGCTTGGCATTGACCATCCGCTTGTCCAAGACGAGCTGCGGCGTTGGCGTAGCCTCCCGCCGGAAGAGGTTGGGATCGCCGTCCAGGGTGATTCCAAGGAGTCACTTTCCTTGACGCTATGGCTTATTGAAACGACCGCTGGCAAAGGAGAGCGGCGGACTCTGCTGTTGCCGATTGCCGTCAAGAAGGACGGCACCAGAGCACCGCAGCGCGAACGCCATGCGGACCGGGCCTTCGCGTTATTGCCCGGCTCTGAGGCGTTTTCGATCAGCGAGCGGCTTGGTCTGGCCGTGCACTCGGCCGAGCCGATGCTACAGCGGGAACTGAAGCACAAGGGTATGGCTTTGGGTGACGGGAGCTACTCCGCCGAATTGATCGGCTATGTCGAAATCCGGGGCGAGGGCTTAACGTGAGCGGCACACCTTTCCTAACCGCGAGATGCCGCCGCCGGACTTGCCGATGAGCGAGATTAGTCTAAATCAGCACGTGAGCCTTGCCGACCTCGCAGCGTGGCCACTAACTGATGATGAAGTTACCTTCCGTCTTACGAGAGGCGCAACGTTTGATCCGGGAGTCGAAGGCGTTGCCGTTGGACTTCTTCGGAATTCAATCCGAGCGGGTTCTTCGTTTCACTTGAAAGTTGCCTTCCGGCCGATAGACGAAGCGGGCCGGCCGCAGGGATTATTGGAGGGGTTGCTTGGCGTCCACCTTCTCCTCAGTGCCAGTTCAGTAACAATCGAGGGCGATAGCGACGATGCGCGGCGAATGCTCATTGAGCGCGTGTGGAGCTACATCAAACAGAACGAAGGCCTAGTAGGCGATGGCAAGAGGCAGACCGTAGTCTTTCGCGACCCGGACTATTCAATTCCGGAATGCCTCCGGGAATCGAGTTCCGCGCGATTTCCATATCCGAACAAGTTTAAGACGCTCCTTGCGCGCATGTCGCGCAATCTTGCCTGGTCAGCTGAGCTATCTACTTTGCCCGCCGAAGAAAGCGTCGCAACCGTTCTCTATGAGGCTGCGCTCAATGCCCATGAACACGCTCGATGGGACTCCGATAATGGGACATTGCCACCAGCGATTCGAGGCATCGTATTAGAGAAGTTGCATTTCAACTCACGCGACGAGCTGCAGCGACGAACGACCCTCTCGCCCGGACTACGTGAATACATTGCGAGAGCATGGTCAGAGGGGGCGCGGCAGGTTTCGTTCCTCGCGGCCACGGTCACCGATGCTGGAATTGGAATCCAGCACACGCTACCACCCAAAGGCGCTGAAAGCGCATGGGACCGTCTCAACCGAGCATTCAAGTCCGGTGTGACGCGAAAGCCGATCGTTCCGGATAAGGGACTCGGCGAGGGCCTCCCTAGCATCGCGGAGGCCGCGCTACGTTTGCGAGCATACCTGTCTGTCTCGTCCGCCGAGTTGAATGGGTTTCGAGATTTCACACTTGAGCCACCGGGCGCCCAAGACGAGATGCTCGTTCGTCATCCAATCGACATCCCAAAGCGGGTCGGAACGTCGCTCACGGTGATTTGGCCGGTATTGGAGGGAAGGGGCAGCCAGGGACGATTGTTCCAGGCCTAGCGCGCTGTCGTACATGATTGTTCCTGAGTACATTTCGCCGGCCTTTCTGCGACTTCACGGTTCGTATCTCGCCGACCTGGAGGCGCAGATTGCGCGTTTGGATGCGGGAATTGTCCGAAGCGCATCCTGCTATGTCCTCGTCCTTTCGTTCGCCGCGCATGAGGCGTTACGCTCCGAGGAGGCTACTCGATGGCGCGCTGCCATCCTGAAGAGGGCGCAGCAAAAGCCCGTCCTTGCACTGTCGTTAACCGAGAATGGCGGCGCCGTTTCGGTGGGGCGGATGGACGCCGAGCAGCTTCTCCCCCTTGAAGATCCGGAGCTCGTCGCCCATCTGAGGAACTGTGAGCTGTCCCAGATCGTTCACGATGGGAGCCAGCGCTGCCTTCTTAAAGCGCCCGCGGGGTACCACTTGGTTACTCCCTCAGGGCTCCATTGCTCGCTTTTTCTACGCGTAGCCAATGCAGCATCGTGCTTGGACGAACTTGATGCGATGGCCCGATGGGTGGCGCCCGAAATCGCCGACGCGGGAGCAGTCCTTGCCGACAATTGGAACATTTGCCCTCCAATACTGAGGGCAGTTGGGTTTGCTCGACGGCCGGATGTGCACTTCGACTTCTTCCGCGGGCACACCAGAAGTGACGTTCTTGCGGCGCGAGATGTTGTCGATCGCGCTCTGTCGCGGAAGGGTGATGGTGGCGTTCTTCTCGTTCTCAGCGTTGGTGGAGCGGGAACCTTCGCGGCAGACGTCGGCCGCATGTGCGAGGAAGCTGGATACAAAGGGTCTTTCAAGACGGTCTGCCTGTACAAATTCAAGGATTCATCGCCCCAGATTCCTGCTCTCTGCGCCCTTGAGCTGAACGCGGGGTATTCCGCACCCGATGCCTGCGACAACTGCAAGCAACAGAGCAAAATCATTTCCGTTGATCCAAATGTTTACTACCTCCGTGAATATGTTGAGCAAGAGGTTGTGCTGCAGAAGGCGCACTTCGCGGGGCCCGCGACTGTTGTTTCAAAGTACGCTGACTGCACGGGGGCGTTCTCGGTTCATCGTGATGACCCTAACGACGGCCGCCATCACGCCCTCTACATAGATGTTCACCGCCTGTTGCAAAGCGCAGAGTTCCGTACGCACTGGCGAAGGTTCCTCGCGACGTACCAGGGAGAGGTCGATCTCGCCGTAGTCCCCCCGCATGAAGCCGGCCGTCAACTTGGCCAGTTAGCGACAGAGGAGCTCGGAGTTCCACTGATCGTGCACGACAACCTTCGGCCAGGTGAGGGGCTTTCCCATGACGACTGCGGACGAATTCGAGCGGCGAGGAAGCTACTGATCCTCGACGACGTGCTGATGTCCGGATCAAGGTTGGATGCCTACAACAAGGCTCTAAGGGAGAATGAGGCCACGTTCGGATCGTTCGATAGCGTTCACTATTTGGTAGCGATTGCGCGGCCTGAGTCTGAGATTGCGTGGAAACGCGCCGAAACCTCTCTCACGAAGCACGCTCCCTGGAACGCTTCGCTGACCAGCGCCGAACGCATCTACCTTCCGTTCTGGGATGGAAAGCGTTGTCCCTGGTGCCTTGAGTACGACTTCCTGTCCAGGTGGTCGAACAAACTCGCGGAACCCCCCGTGTGGCTCCGGCATCGGCAACATGAACTGACGGACAAGGGCCAGGGCATCACCGGAGAGCCACTGCTGTTGTTGCCTCCCTCAGTGCCCACCACCCTCGGAGTGGGCGCGCTGGCCGGAAGCCCCGGTCTAAGCAGCATTCGGACGCTCTTTTCGGTCATGGCGGCGGTTCAAGGATTGCGCAATGAACCGGACGAACAGAAAAGATTGTGGCGTAGCATCCTGGCAGCAAATGTTTTTAAACCAGTCAACTTCACGAACTACTCTGAGGGTCTCATCAGGGCGGCACTCCTGCGCTCCCTGACCGTCGCTGAGCTTGGACAGCATGCGCGGACTGAATCAAACGAGATACTGCTGGCCGGCCTTGCGCACGGAGACCAACAGATCATTCTCGGGGAGCTACTTTTCGCGACGTTCCGCAATGCTCTTCCTAAGACGCCTGAGGCGACTATCGTTGCAAGTGCTAGGGGCCAGATATCCGAAGACGCGCTGCTTCTGCTTCGGGACATGCTGTCCGCATGAACGGGTATGTCAGAGCTGAGGGGTCTCAAGCCTGACGGTCTTGCTGCCTGTGTCGGCAGGCTCCCCGGGGCGCGTGGGGCGTACCGCGATCTGAATACAAGTTGGTGCTGACGCACCCCGCGCGGACAGCTGCTGGATTCTCAGGGGCATACAGAGCTACCTAACCCCGACGCTTGCCTTTGGCGCGCCCTTCGGTGGTAGGACCCTTCAATTGAAGTCGCGCGACCAGGTCGCTAAGAGGCCATCCACAGGCTGCGCAAATGTCGGCGAGTTCGATAAGGTCTAAGCGACGCTCCCCCCGCTCATACCTCGATACAAAGCTCTGATCCGCGTTCAGTTTGGCGCCCAACTCTGCCTGGAGCAGGCCAGCCTCTTCGCGCATCTGACGCAACAGCGGCTGCAGTGCGATTCGTCGCTCGTCCCAAGGTTTTTTGCCTCCCATGGGACGGCGAAGCTATAGTCAATCCTGACATATGCAGTTTTGCCATACAAAAAAACGGGGGAAATTGTGGGGAAGGGCCTGTGGGTGCTAGGCCGGAACGCCATCGAGAGAGGTGACGATTCTGCTCACACTCATCTGGCTACGGCAGCGACCTTTTTGAACCGACTCTGTGACGCGTCGGTGATGCCATTTACTGGATACATATTCGATCCCGCCAGCATCCCCGACATGGCATCTAAGAGTGAGAGCCAAGTCAGGGACGAAGCGCCTTGGTTTGAACCGGATGACGGCTTGGCCACCTTCAGGCTTATTGAAGCTCATTTGCACCTGCAGCCAAAGGACGTGCGCGTGAAGCTCGACCGGCTGGTAGCAGACCTCGAGGATTGCATTCGCAAGGTGCAGCGTCTCAAGGTCGAAGGCGACTTATTCAACCTTACGGTGATCGCGCTATGACCGCGGCGCAACTGATCGAGGATTACACCCGCGTTCATCTGGCAGGCGGGGTCTTCCACTTCGAGGTGGGGATTGTTAGTTGGCGTGGACACCGTCCCGAAACCGATTGGAAGTCCTTTCGCCGGTGGAAGCGAGAGCCCACACCCGCTCAGATACAGCTCGCGCGCGCCCGTGCTCTCAAGGAGCGTCGGTTCTTCAGAACGTGTGGGCAATGTGCGGAAACCAGCAACATCGGGCATATGCACGATGATCGAATCTGCCAATCCTGTGCCGAAAAGCACGGCGCCATGTATTAGTGAGACCGCGGTGTAGCCTGGGCACCGCTGATCCGCCGTCCCACGGCGGGCGCTGCCAAAGAGGAAACCTGCGCCACGCGCTGCGTAGCCTTTGGAGGGCCCATGGGTAAGCGTCCCATCATCACCGTCTTTCCGGACTACGGGTCCGCCTTACGCTGTCCTCACGATCGAAGCGAGAAACGTCTGCGGGCGACACGGGTCGATCTCAAACGATTTCTTTCCGAGTCCGCATGGCCAAATAGTAGCGCGTGGGTACAAATCGGGAGGAAAATCTTAAGAATTCCGTAAGGAATTCCCGCCGGTTCGCTGACGTTTCCCTGCCTGAAGCCGATCAATCCTCGTCCTCCGCGCACGCCTTGGTGAGGCCAGCGCCGGGTGAGCGCGCAGGAACGAGATCGTCCCGACCCGAGCCAGCCCTGATCTGCGCGCGGATGCCGGCGTTGAACGCGTCCATCTTCCGCTTGTTCGCTTCGTAGATGGCGTCCAGCTCCTCAGCGGTTGGGGCCGGGAACGTCTGCTGCTCGTTTTCGACTTTGTCCTGCAGGCCGCTGTAGTTCTTCAAGGCGAACTGCGCGGCAGGGGCGTTATAGAGGCCTAGGACGGCGCCCTCCAGCAGAATCGCTTCCTGCGCCGCCTTGGCATATGCAACGGCCTCAGAGAACTCAGGACGGGCAAGCTGGCCTGCCTGGGGATGACCAGTTGGTTGAACCTCGGTGGACCACTTGTGGATCGTGTCCCGGCAGACGCCGATCTGTTGCGCGAAGCGAGCAAGCGTGGGCGGAGCTTTCGGTACCCTCGCCTTAACGATCCGGCCGTTCTTCAGGATCTCTTCGATCTCGAACGATTCCGACGTGGCGTATTCGCGAAGCATTTGCGCGAACTCTAGGCGATACGCGCTCGGACGGTTCGGCGCCCGCTTGTCGCCGACCTGAGGGACAGAGGCTGGCGGTGCTGGGACCTTATTGTCGGGGCGAATGGCCCGCGCAAGGCGGCTTCCTGTCTGGCGCCGCTTCTTGGTCTGCGTTTGTTGGGTCATTGCATTTCCTTTGTATGGTCGGCCACGCGTCGGAAAAGTACCGTTCCGAAGGCTGATCGCCGCTAGCTGCGACCCTGGGTTTCGTCGCGCGAAGCAGCGATCCGCGCTTCGATCCAGCGGTTCACCTCCGACTCGACCCAAGCCACTGCACGGGCGCCGATGCGTACGGCCCGCGGGAAGCCTTTATCTGCGTAGATCGCGGAGCGGGATAGGCCCGTGCGCGCTTGCACCTCGCGGCGGCGAAGCAGAGTGTTTGGGCTGGTTGTCATGATTGCTTCCGGTGGCTGCTGGATACCTAGACGGTACTGAACCGTCCGCGTCCACACCGCCGTGGTTTTCCTGCGGCAGCACCCTCCCAAGGTTTGAGAATTTATTCCACTGGGTGGAGGCCTATTCAGTAGCTTCTATGAGGTAGCAGGTTCTCGGAGCTGAGGGTGTCTGAGCGGAAAGGCCCCCCAGCCCCAGACCAAAAGGTGGGGAACAGGTGGCAAATCCGCTTCGTCGGTTCCCATCGCATCGGGCGCCCGTCGCGGGTCAGCGGGCTTCTCAAAGCCCGCCAACAGCCAGACTATCCAGCCTCCTGTCGGCTGCCACTCGCGCTCTGGCGCGCCCCACGCTGGCCCTATGAGTGCGTCTTTAGGCCCCTTCAATCCTTGGCCAGACCGTACGGTTCACCGAAAGAGTCCAAGGATCAGCTCCGAGGCCGAGGCGTGCCATTTGGGCACCCACTGCTTCGAGCTGCCTTGAGGATTCCACAGTCGCTTGAGGGCTCCCGCCAAGATTTTCCTGCGGCACCGAGCGGGCTCGGGCGCGCTCGCCGGCCGAAGCAGGAAGTCGGCGAAGAATTCAGCGTCTTCGTACATCGATGAAAGCTTCGAAATCTTGGCGGGCGGCGCTTTGGAGCCAATCGCTTTGCGAGAGCTGTTCAGGAAGGACTGCTTGCTCAGGGAAGGCATGGCGCGGGTGATGGGCTGGAGTCTCGTATCAGGGGTCTGAGCGCCGACGTTCCAGAGTACAAGCTGATCGACGACGACTTGGAGGGGAGGGAACAGCCCGCCCGGGGAAAATCTTCGTAGTACGCGCGATCCGTTGGTGGCGCGAAAGAGACTGCACGGGCCTTGGGCGACTGCCTTCGTCGACCGACCGCCACAAGCGACCTGCGGGCCCCCGCTGGTACCCTACATCGCCGGGAGGCAACGGGGGAGACCATCATCGTGGAATCAGACAAATACAACCTATCGGGCCTATTCGATCCAGAGCGCTCTTATCTTGTCCCGTTCTACCAGCGAAAGTACGTGTGGAACCAAGAGGATCAGTGGGAGCGACTGTGGTCGGACATTCAAGAAAAAGCGAATGAACGACTAACGCCGGAAACGAAGCCCACGCCCCATTTCATGGGGGCCGTGGTACTTGAGCCACAGACCCGCAACAAGCTAATCGGAGTGGAGAGGGTCCATATTATCGACGGCCAGCAGCGGATGACCACGCTGCAGTTTGTAATGACAGCAGCGCGGATTGCTCTGCTTCAGGAATCCGTGCCAGACGCCCTGCGGTTTCTTGAGGGCTGCATGGAGAACACGCGGGTGAAGACTATGAAGGACCCCGCGGTAGAAAGATTCAAGGTATGGCCAACGGCTAGCGACCGGGGCGCATTCAAGAAAGCGATGGAGGCGAGGTCGCTCGACGATTTACGGAAGGCTTTCCCGGCAGCAATGACGCAGTCCGGCTTGCTCCGCGTACACGGAACGCATCCCGCTCCTCTAGCAGCGATCTGGTACTTCGCCACGGAGATGGCGTCGTGGATGAAGAAAGCCGAGGTGGGGAAGGAAAAGGCAGCCGAGGCGCTCGTTGAGGCGCTGCTCAACGATTTCGTACTCATCGGAATTCTTTTGAGCGAAGACGACGACGCGCAGGTGATCTTCGAGACGTTAAACGGGCACGGCGTCGAGCTCACGGCAACCGACCTAATCCGCAATTACGTCTTCCTGCGTGCTGATCGGGAAGAGGCAGACACGGAAGCCCTACACAAAAATCTCTGGGAGCAATACGACGTTGACTGGTGGAAGGATCAAGAGAGGCGCGGCCGACTTAACCGCCCGCGACTGGAGTGGTTCGTGAAGAGCACGATTGAGGCCGAGATGCGCGACGAAGTGGACCAGGGCCGGATCTACGCGGAGTACCAGCGGTTCGCGATGCGGCCTGGCGTGCCGAGCGTCGTCAGTGCTACAGCACAACTCACTCTGCTAAATGAGCACGCGGGGAACTATCGCGCGCTGCTGGGAGGCGATGAAAGGTCCCCCATAGGTCGGTTCGGAAAGCGGTTCAGAGAGTGGGACGCCTCGACCGCCCATTCGCTCGCGCTCGCTATCGCGCAGTCCGGCGCATCAGGCGCTGAGCAAGATCAAATGTTCGCCATGCTCGCGTCATACATTGTTCGGCGCGCCATCTGCGGCCTCACGAACAAGAGCTACAACAAAGTCTTTATCCAAGTGTTGAAGAACCTGGGCACGACGCCGCTGCGGCCAGATTCACTGAGGTCAGGCTTGGCCACTTTCAACGGTGAAGCGACGAGATGGCCACGGGACCCTGAATTCGCGCGGGCTTTCCTTACAGCCTCGATCTACCCAGGGAGGCTTGAGAATCAGGCGCGGCTACGCGATGTTTTGACGGTATTGGAGAACGGGTTGCGGTCATCACGGTCGGAAGATCCAAACTTCACCGGCGCCGGGAACCTAGACATCGACCATATGCTTCCCCGCTCGCATCAACAATATTGGCCTCTTCAGGACGGGAATAGTGCATCAGTGGCGGAAATGGCCGCCGCCGCTACACCGCCGCTGCCCGGCATGACGGTTGACGCCCGCGTGGCAGAGATTATTGGGCGCGAGCAGGTCATCCCGACCTTTGGAAACCTCACCCTGCTCCACTACGGCACCAACCGCGCCGCCAGCAACCATGGCTTTGAAGCGAAGAAGGCACTCTTTCTGGCGCACACCAATCTGCATCTGAATGCCGAGTTTGCGCGCCTCACGAAGTGGAACACGGCCGCGATTCAGGAGCGGGGGCGGAAACTGCTCGAAGTGGCAACGAAGGTGTGGGTCACGCCTTGATAGTGGTTGACTGAGGTGACCGACCTTAAGCGGCTGTGGGCCGAAATTAGACTTCCAAGCGCTCCACGGTACCGTTTATCAGTTTTGGTCTACCGCTCGGTAGGTGTGTAGCCATTTGTGTAGCTCCACCGTAAGGTGCAGTGAGAAAGGCTCTATGAAACAGGCGCTTAAGCTGCCAGTTCGAGTCCTAGTCCCCCAGCCATTTTGAAGAAGGGCCCGCACTGCGGGCCTTTTTTCAACTGCGAATTGTCGAGACGAACGCCCCCAGTATCGCCAGCCCCGTCCCGGCCACCCGTGGCCAGCTCACCTGGATGTCATCGACGAAGTGATCCCACGCGATGCTGAACAGCATCTGCCCCGCGACCAGCACGACGAACGTCTGCAGCGCGCCGATGCGCTCCGCCGCCCACGGCATTCCCGCCACCAGCGTCAGCCCGCACAGCCCGGGGATCACCCACCACAGCTGAAAATCGGCGAACGCGCCGCTGCCGCCCGTCAGTCCACCAAATTCGTTGCGCGAGCCGCGCGCGTACAGCCAGAACAGCACCGCAACGACCAGCAGCCCGCCGGCATTGAGGATCACGGCCTGGGTCAGGCCGATGACGCTCGCGATGCGCTTGTTCAGCGCGACCTGGACGACGGCAAGGCAACCGAGGACGAAGGGAATGAGGAGGGCGGCGTTCATGCCCGCAGCCTAACGCACGCGTGCCTACTCGCGCCCGATGCGCCGCTCGCCGCCATACCGGTAAAAGCCCGCAGCCTCTTCCTCCCGGATGGTGTCCGCCTCGGCGCCGAAGGTGCGCTGCTGGAGTTCGGCGAGGCGGCGGTCGCGCTCGGCGCCTGAGTGCTGCGCCAGGATCTGCTCCCGCTCGCGCGCGTACTGCCGGCCCGCGGTCCAAACCTGATCACGCTCGCGGTCCAGGGTGTCCCAGCGCGCCAGTGCGGATTCGTCGAGCCCCATGCCTTCGCGCACGCGCCGCAGCGCGGCATTGCGGTCCGCAGGCCCCATCGCGCGGAGCTCGTCCTGCACGGAGGGTACGTCGAGGAAACGGTTGATCAACTCGGTGCCACGCGCGTCCATGAACGCGCTAGCTTCCGCACCCCAGGCGATCTCCACTGCGGAAACCAGCTGGGTCAGCTTCTCGTCCAGCGTGGGGCCCTGGGCAACATCCAGTGATTTCAGTGCGTCGGCCAGTTTTTCACTCCGAACTTCACCGGCGTAGATCGCTTCTGCGTCGGCGCCGAAAGCTTCGCGCCGCGCGGCCCACAGCGCGGCGCGACGCTCGTCGGGGCTCATGCGCAGCAGCGCCTCGCGGTTGACGGCGAGCCATTCGTTGAGGCGCATCAGGCCGTCGAACGCGGCAACCAGCGCATCGGCCAGTCCCGGCGCCAGTTCCGCGAGCAGCGCGCGCACGCGCTCGCGCCAGTCGTCGGGATATTGCTGCTGCAGGTAGGCGACCACTTGCTCGATTGCCTTGATCCGCGCGTGACGGTCAGCGAGGTGCGGGCCAAACTTGGCCCGCAAGGCAGCGACGAAATCGCGATCTGCTTGCGCGAGCGGGAAATTCCCCAACGCAGGCGATGTCGTTCGCACCGGCGGCATCGGGCTCAACGTGGCCGACGCCGGAATCGCATCGATTGCGGGGTCTGCGCCGGCAATCGGTGCCTCGCGGGCCGGGCGCAGCAGCCAGCCGGCCGCGCCAACGGCGACGAGTCCGGCGAGGGCGATGACGAAGCGTAGCTTCATGAAAGTGAAAGGGCCCGCCTCGTAGCCGAAGCGGGCCACTGGATCAGCTGAGCCTCAGTAGCCGCCGTCGGCGATGTAGTCCGTGATCGCCGCGTAAAACTCCATCTCGTCGAACGTGTCCGGCGGCACCCCGACCACGTCAAGGTGGTCCTGGTTGACGACCCAGTTCTTGGAGGTCATGGCCACCGACGGCGGCGCGTTGAGGTCACCGACGTAACCGGTGTCGGTCCTCTCGTAAATCCAGTCGAGCTCGCCCCACGATTCGTAGTATTGGAGGCGGTAGCCCATCTGCTGCGAATTGAGCCCGACCAATCCGTCGTCGTCGGTGTCGCGGCGATTGCCGTTGCCGATGCCGAGCGCGCCGTCGCCGTCGGCGTCGGTGGTGGCGTAGCCGTCGGCATCCGGGTCGTAAAAGGCCTCGTTGACGATGTACATCGCCGGATTCATCGACGAGCCCTGCTGCGCGGTCAGGATGCTGCGCGGCCGCGCGATGTAAGTCGTACTCGCAGGATTCGCCGCGTTGAAAACCTTGGTGCCGGTGGTCTGGCCGTCGTTCGGGTCGATGTCGTCGTGGATGAGTTGCTTCAGGCCGGCCATCGCGTCGTTGCCGGCGCCGTACACCACGTTGCCGTAGAACTCGGCGAGCGTCTCGATCACGGACTGCACGCCAGGGCCGAGGCGCCAAACGTGCTTGGCGATCGGCGAACCGCGGTGCGGCGACGAGATGCTGATGCCGTACTTCACGACCTGGCGACCCTTGGCCGTATACAGCGACTTGGCCGCCTTGCGCAGGTCAAGACCACCTTGCGAGTGGCCGATGATGTTCACCGAGGTTGCGCCGGTGGAAGCCATGTAGCCGAGGATGTCCTGGTACAACTGATAGCCGCGCTGTTCGGAGGTGTGGAACGGCTGAACCGAGGCCACGAACGAGCGCTGGTTCCAGTCGATGTCCCAGTTGTAGGCCGGGTCGAGCACGTAGTAGCCGTAGTCGTCACCCCAATAGTCGTAACCGAGGATGTTGTCGAAGCCGGCCATGCCGTGCGCGAAGACGATCGGGTAGACCGTCTTGTTCGCGATGCGCGCTTCGGTGACGAGCGGTGAAAAAGCGAAAACCAGGGCTAGGGCGCCAACGGCCCAAGGCGACGACTTCATCGATATTGCTCCTCCAAGCATCCCGCTTTCCCAACGGGGGGTGCCGTGCGGTAGGCCGTAACCCGACGCTTCGGCGCGCCCACTATGCCAGTAACTTCGACGCCACGAAAATATTTGTGCGGTAGCCCACCCAGTCGTAAACGTGACCCGCGCAGAACCGAAGCGGCAGCACTCCCCTCTAAAGGTGTTCCTGAACCCCGGAGTTCCCCATGAAACTTGTACATAGCGCCGCGCTGGCGGTGTCCCTCAGCCTGATCCTGGCTCCCTCGGCATATGCCGCGGATACAGCAGACCAGGACAAGATGAAGCCGTCCGGTGCCATGCAGATGTTGATGGACGACGACGCCAAGGACTTCTTCGAGACCGCGGCCTCGGCCAACATGCTCGAAATCGACGCCAGCAAGCTGGCCCTCGAGCGCGCGACCGACCCGGCGCTCAAGACCTACGCCCAGATGATGGTCAAGGACCACACCAAGGCATCCGGCGAGCTGATGGCGCTGGCGAAAAAGAAGGACGTTGTCCTTGAAACGAAGCTGCTCAAGCGCCACCAGATGATGCTCGACGACCTGGCGAGCGAGAAGCAGGGCTCCGAGTTCGACGATGAGTACCGCGACAAGATGGTGACGAGCCACAAGGAAGCGGTTTCGCTGTTCGACGAGGCCGCCAGGGACTCGAAGGATCCGGACATCAAGGCATTTGCGGCAAAGACGCTGCCGACGCTGCAGGCTCACGGCGGAGCGGCCAAGAAGTTGCCCAAGCCGAAGGGCTGATTCGGACACGAGAGGCGCTCGGCCGAACTACGGCCGGGCGCCTTCTTGTTTCAGGGCTGCGCGGGCGTCCGGCGCCAGGCCGCACCGACCAGCGGGAAGAACGCGAGCATCAGCAGCGAGTAGGTCCACTCGATCGCGTTGAGCGCGGCGTGGCGATCAGCCACGAGGTATTGCAGGGGCAGGCTGGCCAGCCCGAGCATCAGCATCGCCAGGCACAGCCCGATCATCGCGCGACGCAGCGATCTGGGCACGCGCGGCTCATTGACCAGCGCCGCGGCCAACAGCAATTCGGCCAGGACCGTCAGCGCAAAGCTCAGGTTGATGCCGTAGCGCCGCAGCCACTGGTAAAGCTCGCCGTCGACGCCGAGCGCCAGCGCGTAAGTCGCGGTCGCGATGGCGGCCACCAGGCCCAGCATCGGCAGCGCGCGTTGCGTCCGGCGCCGCTCAGGCCGCACCGCGCCGAGCCAGCGCGCCGCGAGCCACCAGAACGTGGCGAGCACCACGCAGTACGGCAGCATGAGCGCCTTGAAAACCGGGGCCGCGACGCCGTGGCGCGCCGCGCGGCTCACGGAAGTGCAGCCTTCGAGATAGGGCACGCACCAAGGCACGAGCTCGGCATACGCTGAGATCAGGTAGGCGAGATTGGCGGCGAGCGCCGGGACCAGCGCCGCCAACCAGGCGACGGCTACGAGCGGGATGCGCTCGCGCCTCACCTCACACCATTTCGAACGCCATCGCCACGGCTTCGCCACCGCCGATGCACAGCGTCGCGATGCCGCGCTTGCCGCCGGACTTCTTCAGCGCGCCGAGCAGGGTCGCGGCGATGCGTGCGCCCGAGGCCCCGATCGGATGACCGAGCGCGCAAGCGCCGCCGTGGATGTTGACCTTGGCTGCGTCGAGCTTGTGGTCCTTCATCGCCGCCATGGTGACCACGGCGAACGCCTCGTTGATCTCCCACAGGTCGACGTCGCCGGCCTTCCAGCCGAGCTTGTCGAGCAGCGCGCTGATGGCGTGTACCGGCGCCACCGTGAACTCGCCGGGCTGGCGCGCGTGCGAGGCATGGCCGAGGATCTTCGCGATCGGCTTGATGCCGCGCTTCGCGGCTTCGGACTGCGACATCAGCACCAGCGCCGCGGCGCCGTCCGAGATCGAGCTTGCATTGGCGGCGGTGACGGTGCCGTCCTTCTTGAACGCGGGCTTGAGCGTCGGGATCTTGGCGAGGTTGGCCTTGAACGGTGTCTCGTCGCGCGACACCTGTTCGGTGCCGGCCTTGCCGGCGACTTCCACCGGCGTCAGCTCGAAGTCGAAACTGCCGTCCTCGTTGGCCTTCTTGGCGCGGGTCAGTGACGCCACCGCGAACTCGTCCTGCTGCTGGCGCGTGAAGCCGTACTTATCGGCCGTGTGCTCGGCGTAGACGCCCATCGCGGTGCCCCGCTCGTAGGCGTCCTCGAGCCCATCAAGGGCCATGTGGTCGTACATCTGCGCGTGGCCGTAGCGATAGCCGCCGCGTGCCTTGGGCAGCAGGTAAGGCGCGTTGGTCATGCTCTCCATGCCGCCGGCGACCATGACCTTGTTGGTGCCGGCCTTCAGCAGGTCGTGCGCCAGCATCACGGCCTTGAGGCCTGAGCCGCACATCTTGTTGATGGTCGTGCAATTCACTGACTTGGGCAGGCCAGCGCCGAGCACGGCCTGGCGCGCAGGGGCTTGGCCCTGGCCGGCCGCCAGCACGCAGCCGACGATGGCTTCGTCGACGTCCGCAGGCGCGAGCTTGCTGCGCTCGACCGCAGCCTTGATCGCAACGCTGCCGAGTTGCGCCGCCGTCAGCGTGGAAAACTGGCCCTGCATGGCGCCGATCGGCGTGCGGGCGATGGAGGTGACGACGATCGGGTCGGACGACATGGTGGCTCCTCGTTTGGCGGCGCGAGTCTACCCGATTGTGGCTATGATGCGCGCCTCGCGGCACCTGTAACTTGAGGATTCCATGCCGGTTTTCAAGCATCCGGAGTTTGACAACCATGAACTGGTCGCACACCACGCCGACCCGCGCACGGGGCTTCGCGCGATCATCGCCGTACACAATACTGCGCTCGGCAAGGGCCTGGGTGGTTGTCGCATGTGGCCCTACGGCAGCGAGGACGAAGCGCTGACCGACGTGCTGCGTTTGTCGCGCGGCATGACCTACAAGGCGGCGCTGGCCGACTTGCCGCAGGGCGGCGGCAAGAGTGTGATCCTCGGCGATCCGCGCCGCGACAAGACGCCGGAAATGATGCGGGCCATGGGCCGCTTCGTCGACAGCCTCGGCGGCAAGTACGTCGTCGCGGAGGACTCGGGTACGAGCGTGGCGGACATCCACGTCATGGCCGAGGAGACGAAGCACGTCGGTGGGCTCGCCGACGAGAAGTCCGCAGCAGCCGGCCGCACCGGCGATCCGTCGCCGGCCACGGCCTACGGCACCTACGTCGGCATCCTCGCCGCGGTCAGGGCGCAGCTCGGGCGCGCCGACGTGAAAGGGCTGCGCGTGGCGATCCAGGGCGTCGGCAACGTCGGCTATCGACTCGCCAAGCACCTGCATGAAGGCGGTGCGCAGCTATGGGTCACCGACATCCACCCCCCTGCGGTCGAGCGTTGCGTCAAGGAATTCGGTGCCACCGCGGTGCCGATGGAGGCGATTTTCACCGTCGCGGCTGACGTTTTCGCGCCATGCGCGCTGGGCGCGGTGATCAATGACCGCACGCTGCCGCTGCTGCGCGCGGGCATCGTCGCCGGCGCCGCCAACAACCAGCTGGCCGAGCCGCGTCACGGCCGCATGCTGATGGAAAAGGGTGTGCTGTACGCGCCGGATTACGTCATCAACGCCGGCGGCATCATCGACATCCACTACGAGGGGCCGGGTTACGATCCCGCCAGGGTCAAGGCCCACCTCGACCTCATCGGCACGACGCTGGCGACGGTCTTCGAGCGCTCGCGCATGGAACAGCGGCCGACCGGCGAGATCGCGGATCGCATGGCCGAGGAAAGATTCAGGAAGTAAAGCCGTGTCATCCCGAGCGCAGCGAGGGATCGCGTCCCTTATGGCATCCCGTCTGCAACGCGATCCCTCGCTTACGCTCGGGATAACAGGGGTTACTCCTCCGACGCTTCCTTGATCGCCGCGGCATCCGCCGCGGCATCCGAGTCATCGTCGAACCCGAAGTCTTCCTTCGGCGGATTGCCGTCGTAGACCTTGTTCTGACGGTTCTGCAGGTAGATCGACCGCACAAACACATAGCGGTCGAGCTGCTGCTCGAGGAACTGGTCGGCGCCGAGCAACGCGGCGCGATCATCCACCGCATGCAGCACCGACAGGCCGTAAGTCACGGCCGGTTCATCGACATACGGGAGGATACTGGTCGCGCTGTTGGCGAAACGGCCGACCAGGTCGCGATTGTTGGACGGACCGAACAGCGGCAGCATCAAGTACCAGCCCGGACCCACGCCCCAGTAACCGAGCGTCTGGCCGAAATCCTCGTCGTTTTCGGGAATGCCCGTGGGCGTGGCGACATCGAGCAGGCCGCCAAGCCCGAAGGTGCTGTTGACCAGGAATCGCGAGAGGTCCTGGCCCGACTGCAGGAGCTTGAGCTGCAGCACGTCGTTGACGATGACGGTCGGATAGAAAAGATTGGAGAAGAAGTTGCGTACGCCGGCGCGCGCGATGTCCGGCATGACCGTGTCGTAGCCCTTGGCCACCGGCCGCAGCACGTAGCGGTCTGCGGTCTCGTTGAACGAGTAGACCACGCGGTTTACCGGCTCGAGGGGGTCGGACGGGTCGTCTGGCGGGCTATGCGCGCAGCCGGCGAGCAGCGCCGTCGCGAGCAGCGCAGGGGCGTGTTTCAGGACAGCGCCAGCAACGGCGTCAGGCCGAAGAAGTCGGCGAGGCGGCGCAGCTTTTCCGGGGCGCGGGTGCAGCGCAGCTCGCGACCCGCCGCGCGCGCCGCGCGGGCGAGTTCGAGCAGCAGCGCAAGGCCCGCGCTGTCCACCCGTGTCACGCCGGACAGGTCAATCTCCATCGGCCCCTGACCCTGCGAAACCTGCGACCGCGAGCCGTCGAGCAGCTCGCGCGCACGCGCGAAGGTCAGTTCGCCGGCGAGCGAAAGGCTCATTGCTTGCTCGCGCCCGCGACGGGAGCGATGGCCTGGCCGCCTTCGAGCTTGGCGATGACCGCGTCGAGCGAGGTCTTCTTGATCTCGGAGTTGATCTGGCTGCGGAAGCTCGTAATCAGCGAAAGGTTCTCGATGATGATGTCGTAGACCTTCCACTCGCCATCCCTCAGGCGCATGGCGAAGCCGATCGGCACCGGCGGCTTGCCACCCTGGCGCACCAGCTTGGACTGCACGGTGACATCCTTGGCGTCCGGCGCCATGCGCAGGGGCTGCCACTCGGCCTTGACCTGGCTGTTGTACTCAACCAGCGCGTCGGCGTACGAGTTCACCAGCATGACCTTGAAGGCCTTCTCGAAGCGCGTGCGCTGGTCGTCGCTCGCGGTCTTCCAGTGACGCGCCAGGATCAACTGCGCGATGTAGCGCGAGTCGAACTTGGGCACGATGACCTGGTCGACGTAGGCGTACAACTTCTTCTTGTCGGCGCGGAATTCCTTCTCCCGCGATGAGATTTCGTTCTGCAGCTTGGTCGTGGTCTCCTTGACCACCTCGTCTGGCGGCGTCGGCGCTGCCTGCGCCGAAAGAGCCATCAAGCCTGCAGCACCTGCGATCAAAAATTTGCGAATAACGCTCACAGCTTTCACTCCTTGTCCTTGTCCTTCGCGCCGCCCGAACCCATGCCGGCCACGAACTGGCCGATCAGGTTTTCGAGCACCAGCGCCGACTGCGTGAACTTGATGGTGTCGCCGTCGGCCAGGTTGGTCTCCTCGCCGCCGGGCGACAGCCCGATGTACTGCTCGCCGAGCAAGCCGGCCGTGAAGATGTTGGCCGCCGTGTCCTTCGGCAGGAAGTTGTAGCCGTTCTCGATGCGCATGGTCACTTTCGCTTCGAAGCTGTCCGGGTTTATTACGATGGTACGCACCCTTCCGATGCGCACGCCCGCGAGCGTCACCGCCGCACCCGGCTTGAGGCCGCCGATGTTCTCGAAATCGGCGCTGACTTCGTAGCCGCCTTCGCCGCCGCCGGTCACGGATGCGACGCGAAACGTGAGGATGAAGACCGCCGCCACCCCGAGGGTGAAGAACAGCCCGACCAGCAGTTCCAACGCTTTGGTTTGCATCTCTTTTCTCTCCGCCTAGCTTATACGGGACGCCTGAACGCTGTCTTAAAAGCCCTTGAACATGAACGCCGTGAGGATGAAATCCAGCGCGAGGATCGCCAACGAGGAAGTCACCACCGTGGCCTTGGTCGCATCCGACACACCCGCGGAGGTGGGCGCGGCGTGGTAGCCCTGGTAAACCGCGATCCACGAAATGACGGTGCCGAAGACGACGCTCTTGACGATGCCGTTCCAGATGTCGGCCCACTCGACCTGCGCCTGGATCTGCGACCAGTAGGCGCCGTCGTCGACGCCCAGCACCACGACCCCCATCAGGTGACCGCCGGCCACGCCGATGGCCATGACGCAGAAGATCGCCGACAGCAGCGGCATCGCGAGGAAGCCCGCGACGAAGCGCGGCGCGACTACGCGTTTGACCGGGTCGACGGCCATCATCTCCATGCCCGACAACTGGTCGGTGGCGCGCATCAGGCCGATCTCGGCGGCCAGCGCTGAACCGGCACGGCCGGCGAACAGCAGTCCCGTCACCACGGGACCGAGTTCGCGCACCGTCACCAGCGCCACGAACACGCCGAGCGATTCCTCCGCGCCGAAGCCGACCAGCGTGCGGTAGCCCTGCAGCGCCAGCACCATGCCGATGAAGGTGCCCGACACCACGATGATGACCAGCGACAGCACGCCGACCGCGTAGACCTGCTGGGCCACCAGCCGTGGCCGCGCCAGCGCCTGCGGCACCGCCGCGAGCACCGAGCCGAGGAAGATATTGGCGCGGCCCGCGCCGCGCAGGAAGTCGGTAACGATGTCGATGGCGCGTTTCATGCGGCTCCCAGCAGGTCCTGCGCGTAATCCGGCGCGCGGGCATGGAACGGCACCGGCCCGTCGGCCAGGCCCTTGAGGAATTGCTGCATGCCGGGGTCCGTCGAGTTGCGGATCTCCTCGGCAGTGCCTTTCGCCGCCACCTTGCCGTTGGATAGCAGGTAGACGTAGTCGCTGATGTCGAGGGTCTCGGCGACATCGTGCGACACGATGATCGAGGTCAGCCCCAGCGCGTCATTGAGCTTGCGCACCAGGCGTGCGAGCACGCCGAGCGAAAGCGGATCCTGCCCGGTAAACGGCTCGTCGTACATGACGAGTTGCGGATCGAGCGCGACCGCGCGGGCGAATGCGATGCGCCGCTGCTGGCCGCCGGACAGCTGGTCGGGAAACAGGCTGCGCGCGCCGCGCAGGCCGACGGCGTCGAGCTTCATCAGCACCAAATCCGCGATCATCGACTCGGGCAGGCCGCTGTGCTCGCGCAACGGGAAAGCCACGTTGTCGAACACGTTGAGGTCGCTGAGCAGCGCCCCGAACTGGAACATCAGGCCCATCTTCTTGCGCAGCTCGAACAGCGCCTTGCGCGAGAGCTTGGCCGGCTCAACGCCGTCGACCTCGATCGTGCCGGCCTGCGGCTTGAATTCGCCGCCAATCAGTCGCAGGAGGGTGGTCTTGCCGATGCCGCTCGGGCCCATGACGGCGGTGACCTTGCCGCGCTCGAAATCGAAGTCGGCGCCATCGAAAATGACGCGCGGACCGAAGCGGAAATGCAGGCCGCGCGCCCGGACCAGGATATGGGAGCTCATGAACCCCGGATGTTAACCGACGCGGGAAAGTCGCCGCAGGAGGATGGGCTCGAGGTCGTGGCTGACCCGGTCCGCATCGGCTGGCCCGCCAAGGTCCGAGGTTTGCGTCATGCGCATGCCGGCGAGCCCGCAAGGGTTGATCCGGTCGAAGGGTTCGAGGTCCATCGCCACGTTGAGGGACAAGCCGTGATAGGTACAGCCCTTGCGCACACGCAGTCCGAGCGAGCCGATCTTGCGGCCGTCCACGTACACGCCCGGGGCATCGCTGCGCGCGACGGCCGTGATGCCGTAGCCGGCGAGGCACTCGATCATCGACTGCTCGAGACGAGTCACCAGCGAGCGGATGCCGTAGCCGCGCCGGTGCAGGTCGACCATGACGTAGCCGACCAATTGGCCGGGGCCATGGTAAGTGACCTGGCCGCCGCGGTCGGACTGCACGACCGGGATGTCTCCCGGCATCAGCACGTGCTCGGCTTTGCCGGCCTGACCCTGCGTGAACACCGGCGGATGCTCGAGCCACCACAGCTCGTCGGGAGATTCCGGCGTGCGCGCGTGCGTGAGCTCGCGCATGCGCTGGTAGGTGCTGGCATACGGCTGCGTGCCGAGGCGGCGCACCGCCGCGGTGGCCTCAGCCGTAACGGTGGTCATCTTTCTTGATGGCCTGGAACAGCGCGTAAGCCTTCTTCCATAGCGGCCCCGGTTTGCGGCCGCCAACCGGCTCACCGTCGATCCGCGTGACCGGCAGCACTTCGCGTGTCGAGCTGGTCAGCCAGATTTCCTCGGCGCTGCGCAATTCGGTGAGCGTCAGGCGGCGCTCCTGCACGGGAATCTTGTTGGCGCGCAGTTGCGCCACCAGCAGGTCGCGCGTGATGCCGGACAGGATCTCGGGACTCTTCGACGGCGTGATTACCGAGGTGCCGAGCACCGCGAAGACGTTGCTCGAGCCACCCTCGGTCACGCGGCCGTCGCGGTGCAGGATCGCCTCGTTGCAGCCCTGCTCGCGCGCGGCGTGCACGGCGAGGACGTTGGCGAGCAGCGCGGTGGACTTGATGTCGCAGCGGCCCCAGCGATTGTCGGCGCGCGTGATCGCGCCGACGCCGTCGCGCAGCGCCGCTTCGCCGGGGATCGGCAGCGCGCTGCACATGCCGACCACCGTTGGCGGCGTCCCAGCGGGGAAGGCATGTTGGCGCACCGGCGGCGCGCCGCGTGTGACCTGCAGGTAGACCATGAGGTCATTTCCGGTGACCGGCGCGTTGTCCTTGATCAGGCGATGGACGATGGCGGTCCATTGCGCATCGGTATGCGGGTTGGCGATCGCAAGCTCGCGCAGGCTGTGCGACAGGCGCTGCAGGTGATCGGCCAGCGCAAAGGCACGGCCTTGGTACACCGCACAGACTTCGTAGACACCGTCGCCGAACAGGAAGCCGCGGTCGAGGATCGGGACGCGCGCCTCGCCGAGCGGCAAGTACTGGCCGCCGACGTACGCGATCGAATTCAGCGCAGGTTCTGGAACCACATCTGGATTCCGTCGGACAGCCGGCGCACCAAGCCGCCCTCGGGCAGCGCAGCGAGCGCCACCAGCGGCTCGCGGCGCAGTACCTTGCCGTCGAGGCTCACCGTCAGCGTTCCTACCGGCTGGCCTTCGACGACCGGCGCGTAAACGGGCTCGTTGACCTGCGCCTCGACCTTGATGCGGTCCTTCGCACCGTGCGGGATGCTGACCGCGACCGCGGAAACCGCGCCAAGCGCGAGCTCGGTTGCATCGCCATTCCACGCGCGAATGGTCACCAGCGGCTGCTTCGCGGCGACCGCGGGCGCCGTCTCGAAGAAACGGAAGCCATAGTTGAGCAGCGCGAGGCTGGCCTCGGCGCGCGCCGCCTCGCTATCCATGCCCATCACCACCGAGATCAGGCGGCGGCCATCCCGCAGCGCGGACGCCGACAGGTGATAGCCCGACTCCTCGGTGTGGCCGGTCTTGATGCCGTCCACAGTCGGATCGCGCCACAGCAACCGGTTGCGGTTCGGCTGCTTGATCTTGTTGAAGACGAATTCCTTCTCGCTGAACAACTTGTAGGCTTCCGGGAAGTTGCGCACGAGCGCCGCCGACAGTTTCGCCACGTCGAGTGCGCTGGTGTGCTGTTGCGGGTCGGGCACGCCGGTGGCGTTCATGAAATGCGTGTTGACCATGCCGAGCTTCTTTGCGTAGGCGTTCATCAGGCCGGCAAAGGTCTCCTCGGCGCCGCCGAGGTGCTCCGCCAGCGCGATGCTGGCGTCGTTGCCCGACTGGATGACGATGCCGTGCAGCAAGTCCTGCACCGCAACGCGCTTGCCGACCTCGATGAACATGCGCGACTCCTTCGAGTCCATGCCCTGGCGCCAGGCCTTTTCACTGATCAACACCTGGTCGGTCGGCTTGATCCGCCCGTGCTGGATTTCATCGAAGGCAATGTAGGCGGTCATCAGCTTGGTGAGGCTCGCCGGGCCGACGCGCAGGTCGGGCTCCTTGGCGGCCAGCACCTGCTGGCTTGCGTAATCGAGCAGGACGTAGCTCTTCGCCTTCAGGGACGGCGCGTCGGGCTGGGGCAATGCAAAGGCCGCGAGGGGGAGCAGGGCGCATAGCGCGGCGGTGAAACGGATCATCTTCAAGGGCCCGATGCGGTCGAAAAACGAGCCGCGAATGATACGCCGCGGAGCGGCACTCCGGGGCTACTCGGTGACCGGCTGGGCCTCGTGCTGCTTGGCGGCAAGGCGCTGGCGCGCAGCTTCTCGCCCTGCCGCGTCCTTGAACGGCCCCGCGATCACGCGGTGCAGGACGTTGCCGTCGCGCTCGACGCTGCGAATCTCGATGTCGCCGATGCCGAGGCCCGCGATCTCCTCGCGCAAGGCCACCGCGTAGACCGGGTCGTCGGTGGTCGCCACTTCCAGAAACAGCGGCGCGGGCGACGGTTCCGGTGCTGGCGCGAGCGGTGGCGAGGCGGGCTCGAGTGCCTCGACCTCGACCTCGGCCGAGCCGGCCTTCAACATGTCGAGCCGGGTCGCGGCAGCGTAGGACAGGTCGATGATCCGGCCTTCGTGGAACGGCCCGCGATCATTGACCTTGACGATCACGCTCTTGCCGTTGGAGATGCGCGTGACGCGCACGTACGTCGGCAGTGGCAAGGTCTTGTGCGCGGCGGTCATCGCGAACATGTCGTAGGGCTCGCCGCTGCTGGTGCGCTTGCCGTTGAACTTGGTGCCGTACCACGACGCGCCGCCGCGTTCCTTGTAGCCGGCCGCAGAGTTCATCACGAAGTAGCGCTCGCCCATGACCTCGTATTGCTTCGGATTGCCGTATCGGCTGCGCGGCTCGGCCGTCGGCACCGCGTCGGGCAGCGCGTGCAGGTCGGGCGGCACCGCCGTCGTTTCGGGAAAGCCGTCCGGGCCGGGGCCGGAAGGCGGAATCGGCCGGCTCGGCGTCGTCGAGCAGCCCGATAGCGCCAGGATCAGCGCGAGCCTCAGCGCGAAGAGCAGCTCAACGCGCAGCGGTGACGTTGCCATGCGCTGCGCGCTGGAGCTCGCTGGCAAGCTGCGTCACGGCCATGGCGTAATAGACCCGCGGGTTGTAGGACATGACGCTGTAAAAATTGTTGAGGCCGAACCAGTATTCCTTGCCGAGCGGGCCATCCGGCTGGGTCGCCGTCAAGCTGAGTTCGAGCAGCCCCACCGGGGTCTCCGGCGGAATCCCGATCACTGGTTTGACGCCAACGCGGAAGTAATCGCCCGCGCGGTGGGTCAGGGCCTTGGCGTTCAGCGGCCAGCCGCTGCCGGGTGCATCGCCCAGCGCCACCGGCACGATCAACGGCAAGCCGCGCTGCCATGATTTGGCCGGCGCGTAGTTCACGAGGTAATTGCCGATGCTGCCGATCGCATCGGGCAACGCCCACAGGTTGCGCGTGCCATCCGCGTCGAAGTCGACCGCGAGGCGCCGGTAATTGCTCGGCATGAACTGCGCGGCGCCGACCGCACCGGCGTAGGAGCCCTTGACCTCGGTGGGCGAAAAGCCGAAGTCGCGGCACATCGCGAAAAACTCGACCAGCTCGCCAAAGAAGAAGGGGGTGCGCGTCGGGTGGTCGAAGCCCTGCGTCGCCAGCGCGTCGAGCGTGCGGTGCTTGCCGGTGAAGCTGCCGTACTTGGTCTCGACGCCCAGGATCGCCGCGATGATCGATGGCGCAACGCCATATTGCGCCTCGGCGCGCGCCAGCAAGTCGCGGTACTCGGACAAGAAGCGCGCGCCGTTGCGCACGTTCGCATCGCTGAGGTGGATGCGCCGATAGGCGTCCCAGGTGAGCGTTTTTTCCTTGGCCTTCTGCTCCGACTCGATCAGCTCGGGCAAGAGTTGCGCGTCCTTCAGCGCAAGCACGACGGCATCGATCTCGGCCGCGTTGAAGCCGTGGTCGGCGCGCAGCTTGTCGAGGAGGGCGGGAACGCGGGGGTGGGCGGAGTAATCGGCGTGAGCCGAGGACAGGAACAGCGCGAAGCCTACCGCCAGTATCCGTCCCATCAGTTGCTGATCAATTTCCGGTGCGTCTGGATGGACATCAGCATGCCAAAACCTGCGAGCAAGCTTACCATCGAAGTACCGCCGAAACTCACCAGCGGCAGTGGCACGCCGACGACGGGCAAGAGGCCCAGCACCATGCCCATGTTGATGAACACATAAAGGAACAGCGTCAGCGACAGTGAGCCTGCGAGCAGCCGCTGGAAGGTGTCCTGCCCGCGCAGCGCAATGACCAGGCCTCGACCCACGACGGCGAGGTACAGCGTCAACAGCAGCAGCACGCCGAGCATGCCGAACTCCTCTGCGTACACCGCGAAGATGAAGTCGGTGTGCGACTCGGGCAAGAACTCGAGGTGAGCCTGCGTGCCATTCATCCAGCCCTTGCCGAACAAGCCGCCCGAGCCGATGGCGATCTTGCTCTGGGTAATGTGGTAGCCCGCGCCGAGCGGATCGCTCTCCGGGTTCAGGAAAGTCAGCACGCGCTGGCGCTGGTAGTCATGCAGGTTGTGCCACAACGGATAGGCCGCCGCGCCAAAGCCGGCGAAGCCCGCGGCGATCCAGCGCCAGTCCCAGCCGCCGAAGTACAGGGCGAACACGCCGGCGCAGACCACGAGCACGGCGGTACCGAGGTCGGGTTGCACCGCGATCAGTCCGGTGGGCAGCCCGATCAGCACCAGCGTGATCAGCACGGTGGGCACGCGCGGCGGCAGCGCGCGGCCGTGCAGAAACGCCGCGATCATCAGCGGCATCGCAAGCTTCATGAGCTCGGACGGCTGAAAACGGATGCCGACGTCGAGCCAGCGCTGCGCGCCCTTCGAGTGGTCGCCGAGCACGAGCACTGCGACCAGCAGCAGCAACGTCACGCCGTAAAGCCACGGCGCGCCGGCGCGGTAGAGCTCCGGCGGCACCTGCGCAAAGGCGAGCATGACGACGAGGCCGAGCACGAAACGCTGTGCCTGGCTGAACAGCATGTCGTTGGAGTGGCCGGATGCGCTGTACACCGTGAGCAGTCCGACCCCGCCGAGCGCGAGCAGCAGCACGGTGAGCCAGAGGTCGAGATGCGCCCGCGCCAGCCAGGTATCCCAGCCGACTTCGGGCGTGCGCGGCAGACCGGTCGAGCTCATGGCGGCGGCCCTCTCGGCTCCAGTGCGGACTGCTGCGGCAACAGCCACGCATCCATCACCTGCCGCGCAATCGGCGCGGCGATCGCGCCGCCGCCGCCGCCGGCGTGCTCGACGAGCACCGCGAGCGCGATGCGCGGCGCCTCGGCCGGCGCGAACGCGACGAACAGCGCGTGGTCGCGCAGGTGCTCGGGCAGCAGGTCCTGCTTCACGGCGACCAGGTCATCCTGCGCCAGCGCGGCAACCTGCACCGTGCCGGTTTTGGCGGCGACGCGGTACGGCGCGTTGCCCATGGCGCGATAGGCGGTGCCGCCGGGGACGTGCGCGACGGTTTCCATCGCCTTCACGATCGGGTGCCAGTCGTTCTCGTCGCGAATCTTCATCCGCGGCAGCGACTCCGGCTTCACCGCAGTGACCGTGCCGCTGACGACGTCCTGCTGCGCGTGCACGATATGCGGCTTGAAGCCGCCGCCGCGCATCGCCATGCGCGCAGTCACCTGTGCCAGCTGCACCGGCGTCATGGTCCAGTAGCCCTGGCCGATGCCGACGTTGACCGTCTCGCCCGGATACCAGGTCTCGCGGCGCACGCGCTTCTTCCATTCGCGCGACGGCAGCAGGCCGGCCTTCTCGCCCGGCAAGTCGAGGCCCGTGGGCACGCCGACGCCGAACGCCGAGAGGAAGCTCGAGATGCGGTCGATGCCCAGCGTCAGCGCGAGCTGGTAGAAGTAGACGTCGCACGAATGCGCGACGGCGCCCTCCATGTCCAGCCAGCCGTGGCCCTTGCGCTCCCAGCAGCGGTACTTGCGCGACGAACCCTGCAGCGTGAACTCGCCGGTGCAGAACTCGCGCTCGGCCGGGTTCTTCGAGTTGGTCTCGAGCGCTGCCAGCGCCATCAGCGGCTTGATGGTCGAGCCGGGCGAGTAGGTGCCCTGCAGCGCGCGATTGAACAGCGGGTGGCCCGGGTCTTCCTGCAGCGTCTTGTAAGTCGGCACGTCGATGCCGTCGACGAACAGGTGCGGGTCGAAGCCGGGCTTGGACAGCAGCACCAGCACCTCGCCGGTCTGCGGCTCGATGGCCACCAGCGCACCGTTGCGCGCACCGAACGCCGTCTCCGCGACCTGCTGAAGGCGCGCGTCGACCGAGAGGAACAGGTTGAGGCCCGGCGCACCGCGGCGCGTGTCCAGCTCGCGCAGCGGACGGCCGCCAGCGTTGGTCTCGACGATCTTGGTCGACAACGTCCCGTGCAGCGTGTCTTCGTGGCTCTTCTCGGCTCCTGCAATGCCGATGTATTGCGTGCCCCGGTAGTCTTTCTCGTGCTCGCCGAGCGCCTTGATGTGGTCCTCGGTGATACCGCCGATGTAGCCGACTACGTGCGAAGCTGACTTGCCGAGCGGATAGTTTCGCGTGAGGCCGGCGTTGATGTCGACGCCCTTGAACTCGTAGCGGTTGAGCTGGAAACGCGCGACTTCCTCCATCGACAGATTGGTGCGCAACGGGACGCCACGATACTTGGGCGTCTTGCGCAGGCGTTCCCGGAAACGCGTGCGATCCGCCTCGGTCAGGTTCACCAGCTGGCCGAGGCGGGCCAGCGTTGCGTCCATGTCGGCGACTTCCTCGCGCACGATCTCCAGCACGAAGCCTGGCGCGTTCTGCGCCAGCAGCGTGCCGCCGCGGTCGTAGATCAGGCCGCGCACCGGCGGGATCACCGTGAGCCGCATGCGGTTCTCGTCGGAGCGCGTCGTGTAGTAGTCGTGCTCCACGACCTGCAGGTGCACCAGTCGGGCCGACAGCACGAGCGCGAGGCCCGAGCAGACGAACACCGCGAAGGCAACGCGCGTGAAGAACGCCTGCCGCTCGGCGTGCAGGTTCTTGAGCGCCGCGTAGCTCGACATTGACGTCCGCTTACAGGTGCAAGGGATCGTGCGCCGTTCGGCGGCGCAGCGAGTTCATGAGGCCAACGAGCAGCGGCCAGCACAGCCCGGTGGTGACCACGGGCGTCCACTGCAGCCAGGTGTCGGCCTGGTGCCCGGTGGCACCGTCGATCCAGAACATCAGGAAGGTGTAGAGCAGCCACAGCGCACCCAGCAGCGCGGCTTCCTGCCAGATCGGAAACAGCGCGAGCCAGCCGCGCAATCCAATGGCGAGGAACACGATGATCGTCAAGCCGAGCGCGTGCTGGCCGAGCACGCTGCCGACCAGCACGTCGAGGCACAGCCCGGTGAACCACGCCGTGAGCAACCCGAACGGTCGCGGGATCGCCATCGCCCAGTACACCAGCACGAGTGGCACCCACAGCGGGCGCAGGAGACCCAGCGCGTACGGCAACTCGAACAGTTGCAGGACCATCGCCGCGAGCAGCGACAGTGCGATGAAGGCGCGCGGCGGCGAGTCGTTCATGGCGTTGGCGTGGTCGGCGCCGGCGTGGCCCCGGCGCTTTCGGCGGCCTCGGGCAGGTCGAGCATCGGGAAGCTTTCGCTCCACACCAGTAGCGCCTGGCGGCCCTGGTTGAGGCGCGCGGCCGGCTCGGCCAGTGCCTCCATGAAATGTTCGCCGGGCTCGTGCTTGAGTTCGCGAATCCGGCCCACCGAATAGCCGGC
Source organism: Verrucomicrobiia bacterium (assembly GCA_035526825.1). Classification (GTDB taxonomy): domain Bacteria; phylum Pseudomonadota; class Gammaproteobacteria; order Nevskiales; family Nevskiaceae; genus JACPFV01. The sequence continues at coordinate 77,768 of DATLBT010000132.1, forward strand.
CGGGAAGCGGCCGCCGAGCGCTGACGACACCAGCAAATCGCCGACCTGCACGTCGGCGTTGCCGGGCAGGTAAGGCAGCGACAGGTTCTGGCCGTCGCCCAGTCCCAGCGCAAAGGTCTGCAGGCCGGTGCGGTTGATTTCGACCGGGATCGAGTGGTTGGGGTCGGTGATCAGCAGCGCGATCGAGCTCGCCGGATTGACGCGTATCACCTGGCCCATGACGCCCTGCGCGTCGACCAGCGCCTGACCCTTGTAGACACCGTCGCGCGCGCCCTTGTTGACGATGATCTGCTGCGTATACGGATCCTGCGCGGCCGAGACGATCTCGGCGATCAGCACGCGCTCCTCGAGCCGCGCTGAAGAGCTGAGCAGCTCGCGCAGCTGGCGATTTTCGGTCTCGAGCGCGGCGCCTTTCTGCAGCCGCGCCTGCAGCAACAGCTGGTTCTCGCGCAGCACCTGGTTTTCCACGACCAGCGACTCGCGCGACTGAATCTGGTCGGCGGTGCGCGCGAACCCGGTCGGCAGGCTCGCGGCCCACAGCACCGGCTGCAGCGCCCAGGTCAGGCCGTTGCGCACGGGCGTGAGGGTGTCGCTGCGCTGGTCCACGAGGATCGCGCCGAGGGCGAGCAGGCAGAGAAACGAGGCTTTCAGCCCGAGGCCGGGGCCGCGCGGGAACAAAGGACGGCGCGTAGATGCGCTGAGCGTGCTCATGAAAAAGGGGTTAGGGGTTAGGGATTGGGGGATAGGGAAAACAAAAGCGTGTCCGCATGCTTTTTCCCTAACCCCTAACCCCCAATTCCTAACCCCTAGCCTTACTCGACGCTCAAAAATTCCCCATGCTGGTCGAGCATGTCCAGCACCATGCCGCCGCCGCGCGCCACGCAAGTCAGCGGATCGTCGGCAATCACCACCGGCAAACCGGTTTCCTCGCTGATCAGCTTGTCGATGTCGCGCAGCAGTGCGCCGCCGCCGGTCAGCACGATGCCACGCTCGGCAACGTCGGAGCCAAGCTCCGGCGGCGTGCGCTCCAGTGCCTTCTTCACCGCCGAGACGATGCCCGCCAGCGGCTCCTGCAGCGCATCGAGGATCTCGTTGGAATTCATCGTGAACGTGCGCGGTACGCCCGCGGCGAGGTGACGACCGACAACGTCGATCTCCTGTACCTCGTGGCCCGGGAACGCCGTGCCGATCTCGATCTTGATCTTCTCGGCGGTGGCTTCGCCGATCAGCATGTTGTACTGACGGCGCACGTAATTGACGATCGAGTCGTCGAACTTGTCGCCGGCGACGCGCGCGCTCTCGGCATAAACGATGCCGTTGAGCGAGATCACCGCGACTTCCGAGGTGCCGCCGCCGATGTCGAGCACCATCGAGCCGCGTGCCTCGCCGATCGGGATGCCGGCGCCGAGTGCCGCGGCGATCGGTTCTTCGATGACGTACACCTTGCGCGCGCCGGCGTTCTCCACCGACTCGCGGATCGCGCGGCGCTCGACCTGCGTCGAGCCGTACGGTACGCACACGACGACCCGTGTGATCTTCGGGCCCATGCGGCCCTTCTGCACCTTGCGGATGAAGTGCTGCAACATCTTTTCGGTGACGGTGAAGTCGGCGATGACGCCGTCGCGCAGCGGGCGGATCGTGGTGATGTTGCCGGGCGTGCGGCCGAGCATGCGCTTGGCGTCGATGCCCACCGCCTCGATTTTCTTGGCGCCGCGCGCATCGCTGCGGATCGCCACGACGCTCGGCTCGTTCAACACGATGCCTTCGTCCCGTACATAAACCAGCGTGTTCGCGGTGCCCAGGTCGATGGACAAATCGTTGATGAACAGCCGGCGGACGACGTCGAGCATTACGGAGCCTGTAGAAGCGGCCGATGGCCGCGACAAGTGTTTGACTGGGCGAGGAAAACTCCAGTCAATTTAGCCGTGCAGCGCAGCAATTTGCAAGCGTTTTATGAGCTTTTTCGGCTCTTCTTTGGCAGAATTGCCGCCTCTTGCAAGGACCCCCATGAGCCTCAACGCAGACCAGGTCCGCCAGGTGGCACACCTCGCCCGGCTGGAACTCAAGACCGAGCAGGTCGACCGCTACGCCCGCGAACTCTCCAACATCCTCGACATGGTCGGGCAGCTGGCCCAGGTCGACACCGGCTCGGCGCAACCGATGGCCCATCCGCTCGACATGGTGCAGCGCCTGCGCCCTGACGCAGTGACCGAAGGCGACCGCCGCGAGGCGTTCCAGGCCCACGCGCCGAAGACGCAAGACGGCCTCTACATCGTCCCGAAGGTTATCGAGTGACGCTCCATACGTGTTCGATCCGCGAGCTCGCGGCCGGCCTGCGTGCAAAAAAGTACTCCTCGGTCGAGTTGACCAAGCACTTCCTCGATCGCATCGCCCGCCACGACAAGGCGCTGAATTCCTTCGTGACGGTCTGCGCGGATTCCGCGCTTCAATGCGCCGCGGCGGCCGACGCGCAACTGGCCCGGGGGCAGGGCGGCCCGCTGACCGGCATCCCGCTCGCGCAAAAGGACATCTTCTGCACTGAAGGCGTCAAGACCTCGTGCGGCTCACGGATGCTCGATACCTTCATCGCGCCCTACGACGCCACGATCGTGACGAAGCTGAAACACGCCGGCACGGTAATGCTCGGCAAGTGCAACATGGACGAGTTCGCGATGGGCTCGTCGAACGAGACCAGCTTCTACGGCGCCGTGAAGAACCCATGGGACCTCACGCGCGTGCCGGGCGGCAGCTCCGGGGGCTCCGTCGCCGCGGTCGCGGCCGGCCTCGCGCCGGTCGCCACCGCGACCGATACCGGCGGTTCGATCCGCCAGCCGGCGTCGCTGACCAACCTCACCGGCATCAAGCCAACTTACGGCCGCGTGTCGCGCTACGGGATGATCGCGTTCGCCTCGTCGCTGGACCAGGCCGGCATGGTGGCGCGCACAGCCGAGGACTGCGCTTTCGTGCTGCAGGCGATGGCCGGCTTCGATCCACGCGACTCGACTTCGGTCGACCAGCCGGTGCCGGACTACGCCGCGCAATTGAATGCGCCCCTCAAGGGCCTGCGCATCGGCCTGCCGAAGGAACACTTCGCGGAAGGCCTCGATCCCGGCGCGCGCGAGTGCGTGATGGCCGCGGTCGCGAAATTCCGCGAGGCCGGCGCGGTCATCAAGGACATCTCCCTGCCGAACTCGCCGCTGTCGGTGCCGACGTATTACGTCGTCGCTCCGGCGGAAGCCTCGAGCAACCTCGCGCGCTTCGATGGCGTGCGCTACGGCCACCGCGCGGACGGGGTCAAGACGCTCGAGGAGTTGTACAAGCGCTCGCGCGGCGAGGGCTTCGGCGCCGAAGTGCAGCGCCGCATCATGATCGGCACGTACGTGCTGAGTCATGGCTATTACGACGCCTACTACCTGAAGGCGCAGAAAGTGCGGCGCTTGATCTGCGACGACTTCAAGCGCGCGTTTGGCGAGGTGGACCTGATCCTCGGGCCCACCGCACAGAGCGTTGCATTCAAGCTCGGCGACAAGACCGCCGACCCGGTCGCGATGTACCTCAACGACATTTACACGATTGCCGCCAACCTGGCCGGCGTGCCGGCGATGAGCTTGCCCGGCGGTTTCGTGCAAGGCCTGCCGGTCGGCATCCAGCTGATGGGCAACTACTTCGACGAGTCGCGGCTGCTGGCCGCGGCGCACCAGTACCAGCTCGCCACGGACTGGCATACCCAGCGTCCGAAGGAGTTCGCGTGAGCCTCCACGACTGGGAGCCCGTCATCGGCCTGGAGATCCACTGCCAGTTGCTGACTAAGTCCAAGATTTTCTCAGGCGCCGCGACGGCCTACGGCGCGCCACCGAACACGCAAGCCGATGCGGTCACGCTCGGGCTGCCCGGGGTGCTGCCGGTGCTGAACGCCGATGTGTTGAAGATGGCGGTCAAGTTCGGGCTGGCGATCGGCGCGCAGATCGCGCCGCGCTGCGTGTTCGCGCGCAAGCATTATTTCTATCCGGACCTGCCGAAGGGCTACCAGATCTCGCAGTACGAGCTGCCGATCGTGGCGCACGGCAAGGTCGACATCACGGTGGACGGCACGCAGCGCACCATCGGCGTGACACGTGCGCACCTCGAGGAAGACGCCGGCAAGTCGATGCACGAGGGCTTCACCGGGTCGTCCGGCATCGACCTCAACCGCGCGGGCACGCCGCTGATCGAGATCGTGTCCGAGCCGGAAATCCGCAGCGCCGCGGAAGCCGTGGCCTACATGAAGCAGCTGCACCAGTTGGTCGTGTACCTCGGCATCTGCGACGGCAACCTGCAGGAAGGCTCGTTCCGCTGCGATGCCAACGTGTCGGTGCGCAAGAAGGGTACGGAGAAGTTCGGTACGCGTACCGAGACCAAGAACATCAACTCGTTCCGCTACGTCGAGAAGGCGATCGAATACGAAATCGGTCGCCAGGTCGAGGTGCTGGAAAGCGGTGGCAAGATCGTGCAGGAGACGCGCCTGTTCAACCCGGACACCGGCGAGACGCGCACCATGCGCACCAAGGAAGAGGCGATGGACTATCGCTACTTCCCGGACCCGGACCTGCTGCCGGTCGTGTGCGACGAGTCGTTCATCGCCGCGATGCGCGCGGAATTGCCGGAGCTCCCGGAAGCCAAGCGTGAGCGCTTCGTCAAGCAATACGGACTGCCGCCGTACGACGCCGGGGTGCTGACCGGCGAGCGGGCGCTCGCCGATTTCTATGAGCAGGTGGTCAAGGCGTCGGGCGCCGACCCCAAGCTCTGCGCCAACTGGACCATCACCGACCTGGTCGGCGCGCTGAACAAGGCTGGCAAGGACCTCGGCGCCTCGCCGGTCTCGGTCGGCGCCTTCGCCGGGCTGCTCAAGCGGATCGCCGACAACACCATCAACGGCAAGATCGCCAAGGAAGTTTTCGAGGCGATGATGGCGGGCGAGGGCGATGCTGACGCCATTATCGAAAAGAAAGGTCTCAAGCAAATCACCGACACCGGGGCCATCGAGAAAGCGATCGACGAGGTCCTGGCGAAAAACCCGGGACAACTGGCCGAGTACCGAGCCGGCAAGGTCGCGCTGCTCGGCTTCTTCGTCGGCCAGGCCATGAAGGCGACCGCCGGCAAGGCCAACCCGGCCGAGCTGAACCGGCTGCTCAAGGAAAAGCTCAAGGGCTGAAGTGGCCGACGCCGTCACGCCGTTTTTGATTGAAGCACGCAACGTGCGCGGCGCCTGGGTCGAGATCGGCTCGGGTGTGGCCGCCATGCTCGGGCAGCGCAGTTATGCACCCGACGTGCGCAAGCTGGTCGGCGAGTCCTGCGCGGCGGTCGCGCTGCTCGCGGCGCAGACCGCTTTCGAGACGCGGCTGTCGCTGCAGTTCCAGCGGGGCCAGGGCGCGCTGAAGTTGCTGGTGGCGCAGGCCGATCCGCAGCTCCAGGTGCGGGGCATGGCCAAGGCCGACGCCGACGCGCACGGCGCGCTCGACGAGCTGATGCGCGGCGGCATCCTCGGCCTGACGATTGAGGGCGCGCGCGGTGGCCACGACTACCAGGCACTGGTCGAGGCGCGCGGCGCCACGCTGTCGCAGGCGCTCGAGCGTTACTTCGGGCAATCCGAACAACTGCCGACGCGGCTGTGCCTTGCGGGCGGCGCGGAGCGGCTGATGGGGTTGCTGGTGCAGAGGCTGCCGCCGCGCGAGGGCGGCGACGACGACGCGCACTGGGAGCATGTCCAGGCGATTTTCGGCACCTTGTCCGCCGACGAGCTCCTGACGGCCGATCCGGGCGAGTTGATGCTGAAATTGTTCGCCGGCGAGGAGGTGCGTGTATTCGACGCCAAGCCGGTGGCGCTGCAGTGTCGCTGCAGCCACGCGAGCATCTCGGCGATGCTGATCTCACTGGGCAAGGACGAGCTGGAGCAGATCCTCGCCGAGCGTGGCGAGGTCGAGGTCACCTGCGAGTTCTGCGGCAAGACCTACCGTTACACGCCAGGGGAGATGCTCGAGCTGTTCGCGGCGATCGCGGCGCGCGGCGATCCGGCCACCACCCGGCATTGATGCATCCGCCGGGCGTCAGCCGGCGTAAAGTTCGGCGATGACCCTCCTCGACACCTTCCTCGTTACCGCCGCCATCTGCGTGGTCGCCAAGTCGTTCGCGTGGCTGCTGCAGCGCCGGACGCGCAATGCCGGACTGGTCGACCCGATCTGGGGCTTCACGCTCGGCTCCCTCGCGGTGGTCCATGCGCTGGCCGGAACCGTGCCCGGCGATGCGCGCTTGCTGCTGGCGCTGATGGGCGGGTTGTGGGGGGCGCGACTGGGCGCCCACCTGTGGATGCGCAACGCGGGCAAGCCGGAGGATTGGCGCTATGCCAGTTTCCGCGCGAAGTGGGCCGCAAAGGCCGACTTCAACATGTTCTGGTTCTTCCAATTCCAGAATTTGTTCACGCTCGCGCTTTCGGTCACTGCGTTCGCGCCGATCGCGTTTCGCACCGATGCGCCACCGCAGCTGGCCATGGCGGCAGCGGTCGTGCTGTGGTTCATCGCCGTCGGCGGCGAAGCGCTGGCGGACCGGCAAATGGAGGCGTTCCGCGCCAACCCGCTCAACAAGGGTCGCGTCTGCCGCGACGGGCTGTGGCGCTTTTCGCGCCACCCCAATTATTTCTTCGAGTGCGTGCACTGGGCAGCGTACGTACCGCTCGCGCTGGGCGCACCGTGGGGCTGGGTTTCGTTGCTCGCGCCCGTGGTCATGGCGGCGCTGCTGATGAAGTTGTCCGGCGTGCCGCTGCTCGAGGCCGAGATGATCAAGCGCAAACCCGGCTATGCCGAGTATGTGCGCACCACCAACGCGCTGATTCCCTGGCCGCCGCGCGCGACCGATCCACCGAGGTAGAGACGATGTCCGTGAACGTGATCGACTGGTGCGAGCGCGGCCTCGTGCCGGACCCGCTGGCCCGCTTCGGCATGCGCCGCCTGATGGCGCAGCGCCTGCGTGACGAGTCTGCCGGCGATGTGGGCGCGCGCCACGGCGCACTGGTGCAGCAGTTGCGCGAGAGCCCGGTCGCAATCAATACGCAGGATGCCAACGCCCAGCATTACGAAGTGCCAGCCGAGTTTTTCCGGCTGCACCTCGGGCCGCGGCTCAAGTACTCGTGTTGCCTCTACGGCGATGGGGCCGAGACGCTGGCGCAGGCCGAGGAGGCGATGTTGAACCTGTATTGCGAGCGCGCCGGGCTGACCGACGGCCAGCGCATCCTCGACCTCGGCTGCGGCTGGGGCTCACTGTCGCTGTTTTTGGCGAAGAAATTCCCGCGCGCGCAGATCGTGGGCTTGTCGAATTCCAACGGCCAGCGCGAATTCATCGAGGGCCGCGCCGCCGAGCGCGGCCTCGGCAACGTGCGCATCGTCACGGGCAATGTCGTCGATTTCGACTTTCCCGCGAACGGCGTGTCAGCGGACTTCGACCGCATCGTGTCGATCGAGATGTTCGAGCACATGCGCAACTACGCGACGCTGCTGGGCAAGGTCGCGCGCTGGCTGCGGCCCGGCGGCCAGCTGTTCGTGCACATCTTCGTGCACAAAACGCTGGCGTACCCGTTCGAGGTCAAGGATGGCAGCGACTGGATGAGCCAGTACTTCTTCACCGGCGGCCTGATGCCGTCGTACGACCTGCTCGGGCAGTTCCAGGAGCACCTCAAGCTCGAACAGCAGTGGTGGGTCGATGGCACGCACTACCAGCGCACCTCCAACCACTGGCTCGACGGCATGGACGCCGCGCGCGGCGAGATCCGCGCGGTGTTCGCCAAGGCTTACGGTGACGCCGAGGCGGACCGCTGGGTGCAACGCTGGCGCATGTTCTACATGGCGGTCGCCGAGTTGTTCGGCTATCGCGAAGGCTCGGAGTGGGGCGTCGGTCACTACCGTTTCGCTCGGCGCGATGGCGCCCCGGTATGATGCGGGGATGAACCTTCGCACCGTCGCAATGGCCCCAATCCTCGGCCTGTTCGCCGCACTGTTCGCCGCCGGCCCGGCATTGGCCGAGGAGCAGCACCTCAAGTTTCGCGGCTACGCCTACGAGCTGGAAAGCAACAAGTTCCTCTATACCGAGGTCCACGAGCAGCGCATCGTCGACGGCCGCTGGCTTGGCGGCAGCATTGCGTACTACGGCCCGGACGGCAGCCAGATCGCCTACAAGACGCTGGATTTCGGCTCGGATCCGTTCGTGCCGGTGTACCGGCTCGACCTCAAGTACAGCGGCTACTGGGAGGGCATCACCGGCCTGTCGCCCGACCGCATCGAGATGTCCAAGCGCGGCAGCGCGCAGGCCAAGGTCGAGAGCGCCAGTATCAAGCGGCCCGCGAGGGTTGCTGCCGACTCGGGTTTTCACGCCTTCCTGCGCGCGAACTTCGCCGAATTGCAGGCCGGCAAGACCGTGAGCTTCGTGTTTGCGGTCGCGGGCAGCCTCGACTCCTTCAAGTTCCGTGCGAAAAAAGTCGGCGACGCTACTTTCGAGGGCAGGCCCGCAGTGAAGCTGCGCGTCGAGGCCGACTCCCTTCTGCGCCTGGTCGCGCCGGAGCTGGAACTTCTTTACGAGCCCACTGAGCGCAAATTGCTCGAGTACCGCGGCGTTTCGAACCTCCATGACCCGGTCTCCGGCAAGGCCTGGAACGCGCGGATCATCTACCCGGCGACGCCGCCGGCAGACGCGCCAACGCTGCCGGCGGGGACCTGATCGATGCGGGCCACGCTGGCTGTCTTGTTGCTCGCGAGCGGTTGCCTCGCACAGGCCGCGGAGCCAGTGGCGGGTGATCCATTCGAGCAAGGCCTCGCGCAGGCGCGCGCGCGCCGCGTGCCGGTGCTGGTCGATTTCCACGCGCCGTGGTGTTACTCCTGCTACTACATGGCGAAGAACGTGCTGTCCGGTCCCGACTGGGAGCGGGTGCAGCGCGAAGCGGTGGTGGTGGAGCTCGACGCCGACTCGCCCGTCGGGGCGCGCTGGATGGCCGCGTGGGGCGTCAAGGCCATGCCGACCTACCTCGTGTTCAATGCCGACGGTCAGGAGCTCGGCCGCATCCTCGGCGAGCAGACACGTGACGACTTCTACCCGTGGCTTGCGCGCACCACCGCAAGTGCGAACCCGCTCGATGCGCTGAAGGCGAAAGCCGTCGATGGCACGCCAGCCGCAGTCGCCGCCGCACGCGAGGTGCTGCGCGCGCATCACGCGCGCTATGACGCCGACGGCGGACTCGACTGGTACGCGTCGCTGCCGTCGCACGCGAAGGCCGCCGTTGCCGGCGACGCGGAAGGCGCCGCCTGGGTCGCGCGATTGGAGCTGCAGCGTGCCGCCGCCAAAAAGGACGTCCCGGCTTGCCTCACCGCCGCGCCGAAGGTGCTGGCGGCGAGCCTCGGCTGCGAGCGGCCGTACGAGCTCGCCAAGGTGATGGCGTGCACCGACGGGCAGCCCCAGCGTCGCGAACTGCTGAAGCCGCAGGCCGAGCCCATGCAGCGGCTGGTCGACAAGCGCGTGCTGGCCGGCTCCCGCTGTGCCGACGAGCGCAGCATCGTCACCGGCACCGCCGACCTCTACGCCGCGCTGGGCGACGCGCCGGCCGAGCAGCGCACGCTCGATCGCGCGATCAACGACGTCAAGCAGCGACTCGGCAAGGACTTTCGCAAGGACCGCAGCCTCGCCGACAACCTGCGCGTGTACCTCGACCGCGCCGGGCGCATCGACGAGCTCGATGCCCTGTTGCCGAAGCTGATCGCGGCCTATCCCGAGGATTATGTCTACGCCTATCGCCATGCGAAAAGCCTCGCCGTGCGCGGCAAGCACGCGGAGGCGCTGCCATTTTTCGAGCTGGCCGCGGTGCGCGCCTACGGCGTCAACAAGTTGCGCAACGCCGAGCTGCGCGCAAAGTCGCTGCAGGCGCTGGGCCGCGTGGACGACGCGCGCAAGGTGCTGACCGAGGCGCTGCAGGCCAATGGCCCGTGGTTTCCGGATGACGCGGCGAAGCTGAAGGCGCTGCTCGCGCCGCCTGCACCGGCGGGCTGACGCCGTACCGTGACAACCCAGGCCGACACCACCGCGCGGCTGCTGATCACCTGCCCGGACCGGCCGGGCATCGTATCGGCGGTCACGGCATTCCTGTTCCAGCACGGCGCCAACATCACCGAGCTCGACCAGCACTCGACCGATCCCGAGGGCGGCAAGTTTTTCATGCGCCTCGAATTCCAGACGCCGAAGCTGGACCTGCCGCGACAAGCGCTGCACGACGCGTTCGGCTTGGCGGTGGGGCGGCGCTTCGAGATGGACTGGCGCCTCGCGTACGCCAGCGAGAAGCCGCGGATGGCGCTGCTGGTCTCGCGCCACGACCACTGCCTGCTGGAGCTCCTGTGGCGTTGGTCGCGGGCCGAGCTCCCGGCGCAGGTACCCCTGGTGATCTCGAACCACGCCGACCTGCGCGGCGCGGTCGAAGGGTTCGGCGTGCGCTTCGAACACGTCGCCAGCAGTGCCGACACGCAGCACGTCGCGGAGCAGAAGATGCAGTCGCTGCTGCAAGGCCAGGCCGACCTGCTGGTGCTGGCGCGCTACATGCGCGTGCTGTCACCGGAATTCGTGGCCGGCTGGCCCAGCCGCATCCTCAACATCCACCACTCATTCCTGCCGGCCTTTGCCGGTGCCGATCCGTACCGCCAGGCACACCAGCACGGCGTGAAGCTGATCGGTGCGACCGCGCATTACGTGACGGCGGCGCTCGACCAGGGTCCGATCATCGAGCAGGACACCGCGCGCGTGTCGCACAACTATTCGCCGGAGGACCTCAAGCGACTTGGTCGCGACCTGGAGCGCCAGGTGCTGTCGCGCGCGGTGCGCTGGCACCTCGAGGATCGCATCATCGTCGACGGCAACAAGACCGTCGTCTTCGCGTAGAAATTATTGGTAACCCGGCAGCCCCAAATCGCTGCGGCGGTGCGGCACCTTGAGTACCCGCGTCACGTCGAAGCCGTTGTCGGCCAGCGCTGACAGCGCCTGCTGGTAGACGCTGTCGCTCATGCGCGGCTCGCGCGCGAAAATCCAGGCGTAGTTGCGTGATGGGTGCGCAATGACCGAGTAGTTGTATCCCTCATCGAGGAACACCACCGCGTAGTCCTGCCAGATCGGCGGCAGGAAGGTGATGCGCCCCTCGGCATTGTTGTGCGGATTGGTGACCTCGAACTTGCCGTTCTTCACGAACGGCGGCAGGTCGAAGCTGTCGCGCGCGTGGTAGCGGTCGTCGAAAAGGCCGTCCTCGCGCTTCGAGTACTCGACGTAGACCGCGACGTTGCCGGCCTCGACGAAATAGGGAATGTTCGCGATGAGGTACCAGCGCCCCATGTAGCGCTCGAGGTCGACGTAGGGCACCGGCTTGAGCGGCGCGTCCTCCTCCTCGAGGAAGATCGCCTCGTCGTCATCGACGGCAACTTCGCGGGTCGATGCACAGGCGCCCAGCAGCAGCGCCGCGAGCAGGAGCGTGAGGGACCGCTTCAGGAAGCTACTCCCAGACGACCTTGGCCTTGGTGCCGTCGTTCGCGGCGAGGATCGCGGCGTAGCGCTTTTCGACTTCGTTGCGCTTGACCTTCATGGTCGGCGTCATGATGCCGTTGTCGATGGTCCACAGGTCCCTGACGACGATGGCCTTGGCGATGAACTCATGGTCTTCGAGGTCCTGGTTGACGGCTTCCATGTCGGCCACCAGGGATTTTTCGAAATCGGCCCGGTCCTTGCCGCGCGCCGACGGCGTCGGCGAGACCACGAGGATCGGCTGCTTCATGCCGGAGCCGACCAGGCACAACTGGTCGATGTCGGTGTTGCGCGCCATCGCGCCTTCGATCGGCGCCGGCGCCACGTACTTGCCCTTGAGGCCCTTGAAGATGTCCTTCACGCGGCCGGTGATGAACAGGTAGCCGTCCTGGTCGATGCGCCCCTTGTCGCCGGTGCGCAGGTAGCCATCGGCGGTGAACAACTCGCGCGTCTTTTCGGGATCCTTGTAATAGCCCGGCGTGACGCCGGGGTGCTTGTAGAGGATCTCGCCGTCGCCCTTGGCGTCGGGATTGTCGATCTTCATGTTGGCGCCGGGCATCTCCTGGCCGACCGAGCCGATGCGGTTGCGGTCCGGGCGGTTGACCGTTGCGTAGATGCTGTTCTCGGTCATGCCGTAGCCCTGCAGGATGTCGAGGCGCAAATATTGCTTGAACCACTCCATCAGCGGGACTGGCAGCGGCGCTGCGCCGGAGAAGCACATGCGCGCGTTGTGCAGGCCGATGCCCTTCAGGATCTTCCTGCGGATGTAGCCACCGAAGATCGGAATCTTGGTGAGCTTGGCGAGTTTCTCCTGGGGCAGCTTCCTGAGCACACCCGCCTGGATGCGCGCGTAGACGAGCGGCACCGCGAAGAAGCGCGTCGGCGCGACCTGCGCGAGTTGCTCGGCGAGCTTGTCGATGTTCTCCAGAAAGTGCACTTCGGCGCCGAAGTACAAGGAAGTCAGCTCGACCGCGCCGCGCTCGAACGCATGCGCCAGCGGCAGGTACGAGAAGAAGCGCTCGCCGGACGGAAGCGGCGGCAACGTTTCCTGCAGGCCCTTGGCGCAGAACATCATGTTCTCGTAAGTCACCATCACGCCCTTGGGGTTGCCCGTCGTGCCCGAGGTGTAGATCAGCGTGAGCAAATCGTCCGGTTTCTTGTTGGGCGCGTCCTTTGCCGGCTCGTGCTTCGCCACCAGCTCGTCCCACGCGTAGTCGCACTTGGGCACTTCGCCGTACGGAAAGCCGATGGTCTTGATGCCGGGGGGAATCGCACCGATGAACTCGGCCTGGTCTGGCGCCGGCCCGACGAACACGGCCTTGGCCTCGCCGTGGGTCAGGATGAACCGGGTGTGCTCTGGCGACTGCTTGGGATACAGGCCGATGCTGACCATGTCAGCCATCGCGATGGCCTGGTCCGCCATGAACCAGTGCGCTGTGTTGCGCCCGGAGATCGCGATCTTGGTGCCGGTCGGAAACATCGACTTCAGCGCGCCTGCCATGCGACGGACCTGGTCCGCGACCTGGCCGTAGGTGTAGGGCGTCCATTTGCCGTTGCCCGCCTGGAACAGGTAGTTCTTGTTCGGCTGCGCCTGCGCCCACTGGAACAGCATTTCCAGCGGATTTTTTTGCTGCGTCATGGACTCTCCCGGGTCGTTCGCTGCGGCTTTCTGTCGCTTCTCGGCGGCCGCCCATACTACCCAAACTCGCCGCTCGGCGGGCTCGTTGAAACCTGCGACTCGGTTCGCTTTTACCCGCCCCCTGGGTCAGCCATCATCCACCCGCTCTCCACCCGCAGCACTCGAGATTCGATGAAAGCCACCAAGCCGGTTCCCGTGCCTTTGACAGGCGGCACCGTCGGCCGACCGCGCCGAAAACGCGAAGAGCTCGAGGTGCTCGCGGCCAATTTCGTGAATTCCAGGCTCCAGAAAAAGATGGAGCTACCGATGCCTGCCGCGGCCGGCCCGCGCGTGCCCCGCGCCGTGCTCTTTGCCGGCGTCGCACTGTTCACGATCGGCGCATTGGCGTGGCTGTCGTGGCCCGAAACCGAAGTCGTCGAGCCGTCGCGCGACGCTGCGGCCAGCGCACAGGACACGCAGTTGTTGGCGCAGCGACTCGAGGCCCAGCGTGAGCGCCAGCGCAAGGAACTCGAGAGCGGCCGCGTTTACCTCGACAAGATCGCCTCGGCCGACAGCGCGCTCCTCGCTGACATGACGGCACGCGCGCAGGCACTGGAATCGCGCGCGGCGCCGACGACGGCGAAAGCTGACGCCGGCGGGCCCACGCCCCGCCTCGAGGCCGCGATCGCAACGCCAGCCCCGGCGCCGGCGGCTGCCCGTCCGCTCGCCCCGGCGTCGCAGGAAGCCCCCGCGTTGCAGCCCGTGGAAATGGCAACGGCCCCCGCGGCGAGCTGCAACATCCACGTGTCCGAGCTGTCCAGCAGCGGCAAGCTCACCTATGCCGACGTCGCGCGCATGAAGGGCGCGCGCACCGATGCCAGTGGCCACGTGTTCACGCCGCCGGTGGCGGCGAATGGGCGCACGGTCGTCTTCGAGGTGTTGCCGAGCGGCTGCGTGCGCATCGCGCGCACGCGCTAGGTCACTTGGTCACGAATTTCGAGACGTTCGCCGGCTCGAAGTGCGACTCCTCCCACGCCTTCTCGTAGCCCATCTCCTCCTCGTTGTTCATCGCCAGCGCGAGGTAACGGCGACTGTTGAGGTCGTAGATGGCCTCCATCGCGGGGCCGATCGCGCCGGAGGCTTCCTTCGTCACCTGGCCCGGATCGTAGACCGCCAGCGAGTGGCTCTCCTGCACGCGCCATAGCTGGTCGCGCTTGTCGTAGCAGTCCACGGCGACGATCTGCCAGGAATCCTCGTCGATGTAGAAGGTGCGGCGCTTGTAGATGTGGCTGGTGCCGGGCTTGAGCTGCGTCTCCACCACCCACACGCGATGCAACTCGTAGCGCGCGAGATCCTGGTTGATGTGCGCGGGCTTCAGGATGTCCGTGTACCTCACGGTGTCGCTGGCGAGCCGGTAATCGTTGTAGGGCACATACATCTCGCGCTTGCCGACCAGCTTCCAGGTGTAGCGATCCATCGCGCCGTTGAAACTGTCGAACTGGTCGTTGGTGCGCAGGCCGTCCGAGGCGGTGCCCGGGTTGTCGTAGCCGACGTTGGGCGCGCGGCGCAAGCGTCGCTGGCCCGGGTTGTACTGCCACGCGCGGCGCGGCTCCTTGACCTGGTCCATCGTCTCGTGGACCAGCGTGATGGTGCCGGCCAGGCGCGGCGGGTTGGTGACGACCTGCAGGAAGTAGATTGAAACGTTGTTCAGTTCCGAGGGCTTGATGCCGCGCGTGCTGTACTTCAGCAGGAAGTCCTCGCGCAGCTTGGACAGGTTGTAGGCGCCCGACTCGGTCACCGCGGCCTGCACGTTGATGCGGCGGCCCCCCTGGCCGCGATAGCGCAGCTTGTGGTTCCAGATGGCTTCGTGGCCGTTCTGCGCGATCGGGAACGGGATGCCAACCGTGGCATTGTCGACCGCTTCGCCCTGTGCCCCGAGCAAGCCGTTCAGCGCGTTATGGTAGGTCGCCTCGTAGACGAACTTCGGCGCGCCGGCGGTGCGGCGCGTCTCGTAGACGTTCATCTTGTAGGTCTTGGGATAGCGGGCGAACAGCGCTGCCTGGCCGAGGGTGAGCTTCGGCTTGTGCTGGGCGATATTGGCCGCGGTGATCGTGAACTTGGGCTGGTCCTGGGGGAACGGATCGACGATGCGCGTGCCCGGGCCTTTCCAGGTCGGGGGCGCGGTGGTCCAGCCGCCGTTCCAGGCCGGGATGCTGCCGTCCTTGTTGCCGGCCTTCTCGCCGCCGAGGGGGGTCAGGTCGCCATTGACCAGGCGGTCAGCCTGGTCCTTCGCCACGCGGGCATTGACGGGAAACGCATTGAGCGCGAACGCGCATGCCACACCGAGGACAAGCGAAATTCTCATCAAAACCTCCGACGCACGTGAGTTTTATTGTGAGTTGTTAAAAGGTGAAAATGTTCAGCGGACCACAGCGTAGTGGGCGCCCCGCACCACGGCAAGGGTAAAAGAAAACCCCGCCGAAGCGGGGCTCTGCGAGCCTCAGTGCCGCGTCAGGCGTTGACCGCCAAACGGGGCTGCACGGCGGCGACCGGACCCGTCGCGCCTTGCGCGTAGAACTGCTCGGGCGTGAAGACGTCGACCTCGATCGCCTCGAGCCGCGCGGCGAGCGCTTCCTTGAGCAGGCGCGCCTCGGCTGCGGTCACGATGCCCGCCTTGACCGCTTCGTCGCCGACCTCGGCCGGCAGCAGTCCGCGCGTCAGCACTTTCTTGCGCTGGGCCAGGATGATCCGCTCGGCTGCCGCGTGCGCCTCGGTAACCAATCGGAACGCCCGCATCAGGCGACCGGTCCCGGGAAAGGTTTCGGGCGCGTGGAATACGCCGTCGATCAGCCGCTCGTACTGTTCGTCGAAATGGTCGATGCACAGCGCTGCCTCGTGGCTGACCTTGTCGGCCATCGGTCCGGCCAACGGGTTGAGCCGGAGCAACGCGGAACCGAACGTGCGCATCCACAGCCCGACCAGCGGCGCCTGGAAGTTGGCGTAGATGCCTTCGAAGGCCAGCTGGATTTCGCGCAAGGCGTGATCGCACGCGTAGCGGACCATCGGCAGGTCCTCCGCGCGGCGGCCTTCCGCCTCGTAGCGGCGCAGCGCGCTGAAGCCGAGGAACTGCCAGGCGAGCGCATCGGCGTAGCGGCCGGTAAGCTTGCCGCGCGCCTTGAGCTTGCCGCCGATGAAGAACATCGCGAGGTTGGTCAACATCGCGTAGCGCGAGGCCGCCCAGCCAAGCCGGCGGTAGTACGACGCCGTCGGGCCCGAGACCGGTGAGCCGGCAGACCAGCCGCGCGTCAGCGTGCGGATGAAGGTGCGGCCGATGGTCACGAAGAAATGGCCGAACCAGGCGAGCAGGTTGTTGCGGAACGCCGCCGCGTCGTCCTGCTCGACCGCCTTGACCACCTTCAGCGCATACGGATGGCAGCGCGTGGCGCCCTGGCCGAAGATGATCAGCGTGCGCGTCATGATGTTCGCGCCTTCGACCGTGATTGCCACCGGCGCACCCGAGTAGCCCTTGCCGACGATGTTGTTCGGGCCCTGCATGACGCCGGCGCCCGCGAACACGTCCATGGCTTCCTTGCCCAGGTCTCGCGCAATCTCGGTGGTGTAAGCCTTGAGGATTGCCGAGATGACCGGCGGCTGGTGGCCGCCATCGATGGCCGAGCACGCGAACACGCGCGAGGCCTCGAGCGCATAAGTCAGGCCGGCGATCTTGCCGACCTTGTCTTCGACACCTTCCATGCGGCCGACCGGGATGCCGAACTGCTGGCGCACCATCGAGTAGGCGCCCGTCACGGCGAGGATCGACTTGGCGCCGCCCACTGCTCCCGCAGGCAGCGAGATGGCGCGGCCACCGGCGAGTTGTTCCATGAGCATGCGCCAGCCCTGCCCGGCATAGTCCGTGCCGCCGACGATCTGGTCGGTGGCAACGACGACGTCCTGGCCGACGATCGGGCCATTGGGGAATGCATCGCCGATCGGCTCGTGGTGGTCGCCGATGTGCAGGCCGGGCGTGCCCTTGTGCACCAGAACCACGGTGATGCCCGGGGACTGGCCCTTGCCGAGCAGGTTGTCAGGATCCTGCAGCTGGCACGCCACTGAGATCAGGTTCGCGACCGGCGCCAGCGTGATGTAGCGCTTGCGGAAATTGAGCTTGATCTTGGGCTTGCCGTCGGCGTCCTTGAAGACCAGGCCCTCGGCCTTGATCGACGCGGCATCGGAGCCCGCGGTCGGCTCGGTCAGGCCGAAGCAGGGCACGTACTCGCCGGATGCGAGCTTGGGCAGGTAATGCTGCTTCTGCGCGTCGGTGCCGTAATGAATGAGCAGCTCGGCGGCGCCGAGCGAGTTCGGGATGACGACCCAGGTGCCGACGATCGTCGACACCGGCGACAGCTTCGCCATCACGGCGGAGCGCAGCAGCACCGAGTAGCCCTTGCCGCCGAACTCCTTGGGGATCAGCAAGCCGAAGAAGCCCTGCTTCTTCATGTAGTCGATCACATGCTCGGGCACCCGGCGCGTGCGCGCAATCGTGTAGCGGTCGATCATCCGGCACAGCTCGTCGGTCGGGCCGTCGAGGAAGGCGCGCTCCTCGGCGTTGAGCGTGTTGTAAGCCTCGGCGAGCATGCTCGAAAAATCCGGGTTGCCGGAAAAATACCCGCCGTCGATCCAGACCGAGCCGGCCTCGAGCGCCTGGCGCTCGGTGTCGGAAATCTGCGGAAGGATCTTGTTGGCCTTCATGAACCGCATCAGTGCTGCAAACATGACAATCTCCTGAAAAACAGATTCCGAATCCGTGTCATCCCGAGGAGCGAAGCGACGAGGGATCGCGTTCCGGAGCGTGTCGCCCCACCAACGCGGTCCCTCGCTTCGCTCGGGATGACATCAGGCGGCGGCGGCGACCTTCGCCGGCGCTACGTCCTCGAACCGGCGCCCTTCCTTCGCCATCTTCACCAGGATGGGCGCGGGCCTGAACCGCTCGCCGTATCTCTTCGCCAGGTCCTTGCTGCGCTTCACGAAGTTCTCCACGCCATAGGCGTTGATGAACTGGAGCGCACCGCCCTGGAAAGGCGCGAAGCCCCAGCCGAAGATCGAGCCGATGTTGGTATCGGCTACCGTTTCGACCACGCCTTCGGCGTAACATTTGGCCGCTTCGTTGGCCTGCGCGAACATCAGCCGGTCGATCAGTTCCTGCTGCGGCAGCTGCTCCTGCAGCGGGAAGTGCTTCGTCAGCTCCGACCACAGCGATTTCTGCTGGTTCGGCGCACCAGCCCCGGCAACGGGGTAGTCATAGAGGCCCTTGCCGGCCTTCTTGCCCGGTCGGTTGAACTCCTTGCACATCTTTTCGATGACCTTCACGCCCGGATGCTCGGGCAGGCTCTTGCCCTCGGCGGCCAGGTCTTTGCGGGTCTGCTCGATGATGTGCATCGACAGCGACAGCGAGACCTCGTCCTGCACCGCGAGCGGGCCGACCGGCATGCCGGCCTGCAGGCCGGCGACCTCGATCGAGCGCGGATGCTGGCCTTCGGCGAGCAGCGTCAGGCCTTCCATCGGGTAAGTCGCAAAGCAGCGCGACGTGTAGAAACCGCGCGAATCGTTGACCACGATCGGCGTCTTCCTGATCTGCTGCACGAAGTCGAAGGCGCGCGCCAGCGTCTCGGACGAAGTCTTTTTGCCCTTGATGATCTCGACCAGCGGCATCTTGTCGACCGGCGAGAAGAAGTGCAGGCCGACGAAGTTGCGCGGTCGCGCGGACGCCTCGGCGAGGCCGGTGATCGGCAGCGTCGAGGTGTTGGAGGCGAAGACCGCGTTCTTGTCGAGCACCGCCTCGGTCTTCTTCGTGACGTCGGCCTTGATGGTGCGGTCCTCGAACACCGCCTCGATCACGAGGTCGCAGCCCGCCATCTCCTCGAACTTTGTCGTCGCCTTGATGCGGTCGAGGAACTGCTGCTTGTCGGCCGGCATGATGCGGCCTTTCTTCAGCTCCTTGTCCAGCAGGCCGGACGAATAGGCCTTGCCCTTGTCAGCGGCGTCCTGCGTGGTATCGAGCAGCACCACTTCGATGCCGACCTTCGACGACACGTACGCGATGCCGGCACCCATCATGCCGGCGCCGAGAATGCCGAGTTTCTTCACGGTCGATTTCGCCGGGCCGCCATTGCCATTGTCGGGACGGCTCTTGCCCTTGTTGATGGCGTTGAGCTGGAACCACAGCGAGCCGATCATGTTCTTGGCGACTTTCGACGTGACGCAGTGCGCGAAGTAGCGCGCCTCGATCTTGAGCGCGGTATCGAAGTCGACCAGCGAACCCTCGAACACGCACGACATGATGTCGGTGATGGCGGGGTAATTGCCCCAGGACTTCGCGGATGCCATCGACGGCGCCACCGCGAGCATCTGCACCACGGCGGGATGCTTGCCGTCGCCGCCCGGGAACTTGAACTTGGGGTCGTCCCACGGCTGGATCGGCTTCGGATTGGCGAGGCACCAGGCCTTGGCGCGCGCCAGCAACTCTTCCTTCGTGTTCACCAATTCGTGCACCAGGCCCGCAGCCTTGGCCGCGTCCGGGCGCAGCTCCTTGCCCTCGAGCAGGATCGGCATCGAATTCTGCATGCCCATGATGCGGGGCACGCGCTGCGTGGCGCCGCCGCCCGGCAGCAAACCCAGCTTCACTTCCGGCTGGCCGAACTTGGTCTTCGGGTTGTTGATGGCGATGCGGTAGTGGCAGGCCAGCGCGATCTCGAGGCCGCCGCCGAGCGCGGTGCCATTCAGCGCCGCGACCACCGGCTTGCCGGACTTCTCCATGCCGCGCAGCAGCGCGTGCATCTGCGTGACCATGTCGACCACGACCTGCGGATCGGTGATCGCGTAGATCATCTCGAGGTCGGCGCCGGCGATGAAGGCGTCCTTGCCGGAGGTGACGATGACGCCCTTGACTGACGCGTCCTTCAGCGCCTTCTCCATTTCCTCACCGAACGGTTTCATGAGGTGCTCGTTGAGCACGTTCATGGAACGGCCGGGAAGGTCGAGCGTCAGCGTGACGATGCCGTCGTTGTCCTTGGTAACCGCAACTGCGTTGCTCATCAGTGCACCCGCTCGATGATGGTGGCGATGCCCATGCCGCCGCCGACGCACAGCGAAATCAGCGCGGTGTTCTTGTTCTGGCGCTCGAGCTCGTCGATCGCGGTGCCGAGGATGATGGAGCCGGTCGCGCCGAGCGGATGGCCCATGGCGATCGAGCCGCCGTTGACGTTGACCTTGTCGAGGTCGATGTCGAGCGCGCGTGCGGCTTTCAGCACCACCGCGGCGAAAGCCTCGTTGATCTCGAACAGGTCGATGTCCTTCACCGTCATGCCGGCCTTCTTCAGTGCCTTCTGCGCGGCCGGTGCAATGCCGGTGAGCATGATGGTCGGCTCGGAGCCGGTGACCGCCACGGACACGATGCGCGCCCGGGCTTTCAACTTGAGCTTGTTGCCGATCTTCTTGTTGCCGATCAGCACCAGTGCCGCGCCGTCGACGATGCCCGAGCTGTTGCCGGCATGGTGCACGTGGGTAATTTTCTCGATCGTCGTGTACTTGCGCAGGGCGGTGGCGTCAAAGCCCATCTGGCCCATCATCTCGAACGAAGGCTTCAACTGGCCGAGTGTTTCGACCGTGGTGTCACCGCGGATGGTCTCATCCTTGCCGAGCACGATCAGGCCGTTGACGTCCTTGACCGGCACGACGGTCTTGTCGAAGCGGCCTTCGGCCTGCGCCTTGGCCGCGCGCTGCTGCGAGCGCACCGCGAAGCCGTCGACATCGGCGCGCGAAAAGCCCTCGATCGACGCGATCAGGTCGGCGCCGATGCCCTGCGGCGCAAATCCCATGGCCTGGTTGACGCGCGGGTCCATCGCCATCGCGCCGCCGTCGGAGCCCATCGGCCAGCGCGACATGCTCTCGACGCCACCGGCAACGACGAGGTTCTCCATGCCGCTCATGACCTTCATGGCGGCAAGATTCACCGACTCCAAGCCCGATGCGCAGAAACGTGACTGCGTCACGCCCGCGACCGACTCGTGCCAGCCGGAGTAGAGCACCGCGGTCCGCGCGATGTCCGCGCCCTGCTCACCGACCGGCGTTACGCAGCCGAGCACCACATCGTCGACGTGGCTGGTGTCGAGCTGGTTGCGAGCCTTGACCGCGTCGAACAGGTTCTTGAGCAGGTGGACCGGTGTGACCTGGTGCAGCGAGCCGTCCTTCTTGCCCTTGCCGCGCGGGGTCCGCACGGCGTCGAAGACGAAAGCGTCGGTCATGGTTAGCTCCTTTGGGTAATGCCTGTTACGCGAGGCCGCGTGTCGCAGGCAACCACCCTAGCCGTGGATGTTGCGCTGTGTCAATACGCTGGCGTATGGTTGTAGCGGTCCTGCATCCTCTCCTTTCGTAATCCAGGTTACCCACGATGAGCGCGCTTCCCCACGACGTCGACCTCAAGGCCCGCAACCAGGCCGATCTCGATCCCGCGACGCGCTCGCGCATCGAGCAGGCGGTGCTCGACGTGTTCAGCGGGCGGGAATTCCACCGTGTGGGCCTGATCGAGATAGCGCGCGCGGCGAACGTCTCGCTGCAGACGATCTACAAGTACTACGGCAGCAAGGAAGCGCTGCTGTTCTCGAGCCTCGACTCGTGGCTGGGTCGCCTCGCGCACCGCATGATCGACCACTTGCAGGGCATCGAGGACTACAAGGAAAAGTTGCGCAAGGTGTTCTGGGTGGTGCTCGACTTTTTCGAGAAAAACCCGAAGGTCGCGCAGCTGATCATGAGTTCGGTGTACATCAACACCTGGCGCCGCACCGAGAACTGGCAGAACCCGCAGCTGTTCGGCGCGTTCATGAAGGTGCTCGGCGAGGGCCGCGCTCGCGGCGTGCTGACAGACCTTGTGGACGAAAAGATCCTGCTCGACTACATCCTCGGCGTGCTCGGGCGCCTGGTGTCGATGAACATCCAGCGCGGCATGAAAAAGCCGCTCACCGCGCAGGCCAATGTGCTGTTCGAGATGCTCTGGCGGGCGATCTCGAGACCCGGCAAGTAGCTAGGGCGCAGGCAGCGCCTGCCCGCAGGCGTCCGTCGTGTTGCCCACGCCGGGCGCTACCCACGCGCCGCCATTGACGTCGACGTAGATCGGGTTGCTCATCGCGAGCGCGCGCACGCCCACGTCATCCGCGTTGCCGGCGATATTGTCGGCGCCGTCCTCGAAATCATTGGGCACCACGGGCCACATCGATGGGGACACGCCCCGCGTGCCGCGCACCAGGACGACGATCCAGAAGTCGCCCCCGGGGTTGTTCACCGTGACCTGTTTGACCGTCTCGAAGCGCATCGACCCGGCGTTGCCGGGAATCGCCTCGACCTCGGTGCGCGTGAAGCCGGCGGCACCAGCGGCATTGAGCGTGTAGGTCTGCGCCGTGCCGGGCCCGCAGACGCGATACCGCGGCGGGCTGGTCGGCTGGCCGAGCTGGTCCTTGTGGCGCTCGGTGTCGCCGTTCACGAACACCAGGATCTGGTTGTATGGCGCCCACGCTGGACTCTTCACGGTGATGTCCACCGTGACCGTGCCGTCGGAGGGCAGGGGATTGGCGATGCCCCCGAACGCGCGCCCTACCTTGAGCGAGGCGACAGCGGGCGGCTCGCTGACCAGGACCTCGAGCAGCGGCGCGTTGGTCATCGTGGTCAGGCCCGCGCGCACACTGTCGCCCACGGCGTGCGGATCGGCCGAGATCGCCGCGAAGTTCGCGCGCGTTGCCGACAGCAGCGCGTCCGGCACCGAGATCTGGTTGCGTGTTTGCATCGACGTTACGCGGCGCTGGTGCGTGTCCGAATTTGAAACGCCGACCTTGGCCTTGCCCTGGTTCAGCAGGTTGAACCAGTCCCCCATGTTCTCGTCGTACAAGGTCTCGTTCTGGTAATCCAGCGCATCGCCGATCAGGATTTCGAGCGTGTCGTAGTCGTCGCTGTAGTGGTTCGCGATGGCCGGGTCGAGCCGGCGCCGCGCGGGTGGCACGGTCGAGGCCGGTCCGCCGGTCGCGGCGGTGTCGATGCCCAGTCCGGTGCCGCCGGCGTTGCCGAAGTGCGTATGGACGTGGTTGATCTGGCGCACCACGGTTTCGCCGCTGTGGAACGGGTCAAATGCAGCCGACGCGAAAATCGCGCCCGGCGTGAGAGAGAAGTTGCGGGCGGCGCAGGGCGTGCTGTTGCCAACGCAGGGAAAGTCCTTGCCCAGCGGCGCCTGGCCGCCCCAGTCGGTGGCGCCGGCGCCGATCTTCGCCGCGTGGCTGTGACCTTCGTTCGGCAGTTCGTCGTTGGGGCTGTTGGTCTCGATTTTCACCGGCCAGAAATTGAAGTGGCCGTAGTCGAACGTCGTCACCTCGGCACCCGGCGCCGTGGCGATTGCGCCGGCGACCCCCATGGCGGCGATGATCGGCGCAAAATCCACGCGCACGTCGTGGTCCGAGGGCGTGAAAAAGTCGATGCCCTCGGCCAGATACGTTGCAACGCGCTCGCGGTTGGTGACCTCCGAGTCCGGACTGTTGATCGAGTGCACGTGGAAGTCGGCGTGGATGTATCCGGGTGTCGGCAGGACTTCGATCACGCTCGCGTTGACTGTGGCGGTGTTGCCGGCGGTGATGGCGACGCTGCCGCTGAAGCGGCTGTAGCGCGGGCCGGCGGAAACGACGACGTCGTAGGTGCCGGGCTCGATCGCGAGCACCCCGGTGTCGCCGATACCGGCGCCGATCGGCGCCGCCAGCGTGTCGAGCACGGCGAACTCGGCCAGGCGCACGCGCGGCGGCAGCGGATCGGCCGCCGGATCGCCGAACACGCCGGTGCGCACGATCAGCTGGCCGCCGAGCACGCTCTCCTGGTTGAGCGGCTCCGCGCCATCCGGATCGTTCGCATCCGGCAGGCCCAGCAATTGCACCTTGGCCGCAACGGAATTGCCCGAGGCATCCTTCACCAGGACGCGGACGCCGCTGGACGCCGGCACCGTGAAGTTCTGCGTGGTAATGGCATTCGCCGCCACCGTCACCCCGGGGTTGTTCGGCGTCGCCGCGAGGCGACCGGGAACGTTCACGCGCAGCGTGTAGGCGCCGGCGGCCTGCGTGCCACTGAAGCGGCCGGCTGCGTCGGTGCGGAAATGGTTCACCACGCGCAGGCTGGGTCCGCGGCCGACTGGAAAACCCTCGGTGCCGCTGGTGAGCACCGCGATCTCGGCGCCCGCGACGGGGCCGGCAGCGTCGGTTACGGTTCCGGTCAGGGTGCCGATGCCACCCGCGGGCGGAACCAGCTCGTTGCGGATGTCGACGATGGACGCCACGGTGCCATCGGCGACCGCGAAATGCCGCGTCAGCACGACCTCGCCGTTGGCCGGCACGACGAAATTCGGTCCGTTCGGGCCGACCGGCTGCGCCGAATCCGGCCGCGGCGGCTGCGTCTGCTCCGGCGTGGTCGCCACCAGCAGGATGTCGCGGCCGTAGAGCAACACCGTCACGCCCGAGACCGACACTGACGTCGAGCCGGCAGTAGCCGACGTGCCCCGGTTATCGTGGATCAACCCGTAACTCACGCCTGCGCCGCCTTCGTGGCCGGCGTAGGCGACGAAGTTGCACGAGGTGCAGGGCGCCGTCGCGAACGGCTCGCCAAAACCGTAGCCGGACTGAAATGCCTCCACCTCGCCCGACCCGTTCAGGTACTCCACGAGGTAGATCCGTTGTTGCTGCGCGGACTGGTTGATCAGGCGGGTCCGGATCGTCACGTAACGCTTGCCGTCTTCGAGCGTGTAATCGGTCTCGAACCGGAAGGGCAGGTCGAAATCATCGGCACTGGGGGGAAACTGCAGCGGTGAGATGCCGCGGATGGCCGAGCTGCCGTTCACGAAATCCATCAGGTCGTCGAACTCGGCGGTCGCGCGCACCACGGCGGGCTTGCACGAGCCGTCCGGATTCTCGCCACCGGCGTCGGCGACCGTGACGCTCTGGTAATTCGGCACGGACTCGATGTTCGTGCCCAGCACGAACTCCTCGAAATTGTCCTGGCCGAGCAGGCTGCCGTCGGCCGCCTTGGGCAAGGCATCGATGATGTTGCCGCCGAATTGCGAGATGTTGTACCAGTTGCGGCCCCCCTTCTGGACGATCACGCGCAGCCGGTTGTTTTCGATAACGAGGTCGCCGACCGTGCCGCGCGCGATCGGCCCGGGCACCAGGTCGGAAGGGGCGGTCACGATTCGCGCTACTGCGCATTTCAGCGGCGCCGGCGCGGACGAACCGTTGTCGCCCCCCTTGTCGCCACATGCGGCGAGGAGCGCGACGGCGAGGCAGGCCAGGGATCTGCTGTAGATCGAACGCATCGTCTTGTCTCCGCGCAGCCGGTTCGGCCGCTGCATTCCCAGTTTAACCCCGCTGGCCGCAGGACCCGGACCCTGCGCGGCGGGCGCTACACTGAAAGCCATGGCTATTCCGACGACCGGCAACTCGCGCGCGCGGCGCCGGCCGTGGCTCAGTGGGCTTGCGCTCGCCGGATCGTTGATGCTCGGGCTCAACCTCGCGTGGAACGTGTCCCGCGTCGCGCCGGCGCAAGCAGGTGAACCCGCGATCCAGGACGCCGCAAAGCCCGCGCCGCTCGGCGAGCCGGAAAAAATTCAGCGGCTAATCGCGCATGTCGCGAGCCTCGACGGCACGGTGTTCATCCGCAACGGCAAGGAGCACGGCCCGGCTGATGCCGCCGCGCACCTGCGGCTCAAGCTCGAGAAGGCGGGCACGCGCGTGCAGTCCGCCGACGACTTCATCCGCTTGTGCGCCTCCCACTCCTACCTGTCGGGCGAGGCTTACCTGATCCGCTTCGCGGACGGCCGGACGCGCACTGCCGAAGACGTGCTGCGTGAGGAGCTGGTGAAAATGGGGTCGGAGTTGCGTCGCTAGGCGAGCAGGCCGACCAGCATCCCGATCGCGAGCAGCAGCAGCACTATGCCCATGGCGCGGTCGATCCAGTGGGCGACACCGCGCAATCGGCGGCGCGCGGATGCGTTACCCAGCATCAGCGCCACGAACGCGAACCAGCCGAAGGTCGCCAGCGGAATCCACGCGCCCAGCGCGACCTTCAACTGCGTCGATACCGGGCCGGTCACCACCGCGGTGAACAGCGCGACGAAAAAAAGGATCGCCTTCGGGTTCAGCACGTTGGTCAGCAAGCCGATGCCGAAGAACCTGAGCGCATCGCCGGCCTGCGCCGGCGGCAGTTGCTCGGCGGCGTCGGGCAAGGGTTTGGCCCGGATCGCCTGGCTGCCCATCCACAACAGGAACAAGGCGCCGGCAACGCCGAGCAGCGTCAACGATTGCGGGTAGCGCGTCGTCAGCCAGTTGAGCCCGAACAGTCCGTAAGCGACATGGAAGATGATGCCGCTGCCGATGCCGGCCGCCGTCCACACCCCAGCGCCGCGCCCAAACGCCAGCGATTGGCGTACGACGATCGCAAAGTCCGGCCCCGGGCTGGCGACGCCGAGCAGGTGCGCCAGCGCCACCGTGCCGAACACGGCCCACTCGCCGCCCTGGATCATGCGTTCACGCCTGCCAGCCCGGCCACGGCCCCGGCGCCGGGCCGAGCACCTTCATCGCCATTTCTTCCTTGAATACGGTCATGCCGCGCGCCTGATAGTTGGCCAGCGCGGCAGGGTGGTCGAGCGAGCAGGTGTGCACCCATACGCGCTTTGCGCCGAAGGCCCAGCCTTGCTCGAGCGTGCGCGTGAGCAGCCAGCCGCCGAGCTTGCGGCCGATGAACTGCGGCGCGATGCCGAAGTACGCGATCTCGACATCTTCGCCTTCTTTCTCGAGCTCGAAGTACCCGGCCGGCGTTCCATCAACGTGCATGACCCAGGTCTGGTGCCCCGGCCGATCGAGCCACTGCATCCAGCGCTGCCAGGTCCACGTCAGGCGGTCGGTCCAGTGCCAGTCGCCGCCGATCGCGGTGTAGAGGAACCGGTTCAGCGCAGGCGAGGGAATTTTTGCCTGCTCGAGGCGCGGCTCCGGCGCCGGCGTCGCCGAGCGCCGCAGTTGCGAAGGATCGCGCTGCTCGAGGTGCCAGGTGGTGACGCTGAGCGTCCGCGGCTCAGCCGCCATAGGTTTTTTCGAGGTACCGGATGATGTCGGCCGACTCGTACATCGAGGCGCCGGTGTTGGCGTCGATCAGGTACGGCACCTGCACGGCGCCAGTGCGCTCGAACAGCACCTTGCGGTTGCGGCTCGTGTCCTTGGCCGACTTGTGCCACTTGTCCCTAACACCCGGCGGGCCGAGATCCTTCCAGTGGCCCTTGCCGGTATTGCGCAGGATGTAAGGCAGCTCGAGCTCGCACAGCACCTCGCGCACCAGCCGCGAAAAAGGCGAAGCCTCGAAACTGAACAGTTCGAGCGGCTGCGCCGGCGCGGTCGACGGCCGCGCGAACAGGCCGCGCATGCGCCGCACCAGCGTGGCCGCGTAACCGCCGCCGATCGCGAGCTTGCGGCGCAGGCCCTGGTCGACGCGCACGCGTCCGTCGTAAGTCTTGCGCAGGTAGTCGATGATGTCGGCCGACTCGTACATCGACTTGTCGGCATTCGGGTCGACCAGGAACGGAAACTGCTGCTTGCCGCCGAGCGCCTCGCATTGCGGCCGGAAGCGCAAACCGCGTGCCGGGCAGGGACGGATCAGCACGTCGAGGTCCAGTTCGGTCAGCGCTTCGCGCACCAGCCGGCAATACGGGCTGGCTTCGATGTCGTAGAGCTCGAGCATTTTTCCCGGCTGCTTGCGCGCCGGCCGGAAGGCCTGGGCGCCGCGCCAGCCGCGTAGCTGGCTCGCCAGGATCGAGGCGCTGATGTCCAGACTGCGACCGATGCCCATGTGCCTGATTCCCTGCGCTTTCGAAGGGGCCGCAGCATAGCGCAGGATTCAAACCTTCCGGCTCGCCCGCGCGTCTTTAGTGACAATGATGGCCATGGCAGGAACAGCGGATGGTTTGGTGTCGGAACCCGGCGCGGGCGATGAGCCCCGCCTGGTGGCCCGGGCACGCGAGGGCGACTCGCGCGCCTTCGAGCAGCTTTACCGCCGCCACGAGGACCGGGTATATGGATTGTGTTGTCGTTTGTGCAACGGTGACGAGATCAAGGCCGAGCAGGCCACGCAGGACGCCTTCGTGCGCGCCTGGGAAAAGCTCGACACGTTCCGCGGCGAGGCGCAATTCGGCACCTGGATCCATCGCATCACGGTCAATGTGGTGCTGGGTGACCGGCGGCTGCTGCAGCGCTGGACCACGTTTGAGGACGCAGAGGCCGCCGGCACGCCGGAGCCGTTGCGCGTGCACGACGCCGACGTCGGGCTGTCGCGTGACCTCGAGTCCGCGCTGGCGCGGCTGCCGAAAGGCGCGCGCACGGTGTTGTGGCTGCACGACGTCGAAGGCTTCCTGCACGAGGAAATCGCCGAGCTCACCGGCATTGCGGTGGGCACGAGCAAGGCGCAGCTGCATCGCGCCCGCAAGCTGATGAAGGAGCACCTGCAATGACGGACGAGACGGATCGCATCAACACGCTGGAACGCTTGCCACGTCGGCGCCACCCGCGCCGCGACCTGTGGCCGGGCATCGAGTCGCGCCTCAAGCCGCGGCGCTCGCGCTACGCCTTCGGCCAGCTCGCGCTCGCCGCGAGCCTGGTCGCCGGGCTGGCCTCGGTGGTGTCGCTGACGCTGCGCGCGCCGGCGACGCCGGGAGCGATGCCGGCGACCGTGGCGCTGAAGGCGTCGAGCCAGAGACTGACGACGGATAGTCGCGCCATCGTCGAGGCCAATTTGTCCCTGTTGCGCGGCGCCGAGCGCCAACTGCAGCAGGCACTCAAGCAGGACCCCGATTCGACGACGCTGCGCTCGCTGCTGGCGAACGCGGAAGACCGCCGGCGCGCGCTGCGCGCCATGCTTTAACGATGGAGATGACGATGAAGACGCTGACGATTGCTGTTGCGCTGATGCTGGCCGCCGGACCGGCCTGGTCGGGGCATGACCGGGATGACGAGGGCGCGCCGCGCGCGATCGACGAGCGCCGCCCGCTGAAGATGGACGGCCGCTTGACGCTGGAGAACACCGCAGGGCCGATCGAGATCCAGGCCTGGGACAAGGCCGAGGTCTGGCTGACCGGCGAACTCGGGGCGGAGGTCGAGAAGCTCGAGATCACGGGCAGCGACACCTCGCTGCGCATCAAGGTGCGCCTGCCCGACGATGAGCACCACGTCAGCGACACGCACCTGATGCTCAAGGTGCCGGCCGGAGCCAGCCTCGATGTGCAGGGCGTCAGCTCGGACATCAGCGTGCAGGGCGTGAAGGGCGACGCCACCATCGAGTCGGTGAGCGGCGACGTGCGCCTCAAGCTCGGCTCGAAGAAGGTCAAGGCGCAGTCGGTCAGCGGCGACGTCACGGTTGACGCACCGTCCACTGAAGCGCGCGTGCAGTCGGTCAGCGGCGACGTCACCGTGCGCGGCGCGCGCGGCGAGATCCGCGCCGAATCCGTGTCCGGCGACGTCGACGTCACCGCCAGCGACGTCACGCACCTCGACCTCGAGAGCGTCTCTGGCGACCACCACGTCCAGGTCGACCTCGCACGCGAGGCCCAGGTCTCGATCGAAACGCTGTCGGGCGAGATCGCGCTGGCGTTGCCGAAGCTGCCCGAAGGCGAAATCGACATGGAGACTTTCAGCGGCTCCCTGCTGTCGGCGTGGTCACCGGGTCCGCGCAAGGACGACAAGGACTGGAGTCGCGAAGGCGAAGGCAAGGGCCGCGTGCGGCTGCACAGCTTCAGCGGGGATGTGGAGCTGCGGAAGCGCTAGCCCAGAACAACAGATAAGAAGGCCTTTGCGTGATTCTTGATTTCTTCAGTGCCGGAAGTGGCGAATCCCGGTAAACACCATCGCCAGCCCATGCTCGTCCGCTGCGGCGATCACTTCCGAATCGCGCATCGACCCGCCCGGCTGGATGATCGCGGTGACCCCCGCCGCCGCTGCCCCGTCGATCGTGTCGCGAAACGGGAAGAACGCGTCTGACGCCATCACCGAGCCGCGGACCTCGAGCTTCACGTCGGCGGCCTTGATGCCGGCGATGCGCGCGCTGTACACGCGGCTCATCTGGCCGGCGCCGACGCCGATGGTCTGGCGGTCGCGCGCGTAGACGATGGCGTTGGACTTGACGAATTTCACGACTTTCCAGGCGAACACCATGTCGTGCAGCTGTGCCTGGGTCGGCGCGACCTTGGTGACGACCTTGAGCAAGGATGCGTCGACCATCGCCAGGTCCGCATCCTGCACCAGCAGGCCGCCGCCGATGCGCTTGTAGTCGAACGAGGCCGGCGTTTCTTCCGGCCACGCGCCGCACTGGAGCAGGCGCACGTTAGGCTTGCTCGCTGCGGCGGCCGCGGCCTGCGCGCTGATCGACGGCGCGACGATGACCTCGACGAATTGCCGGTCGATGATCGCCTGCAAGGTGGCGCTGTCCAGCTCGCGATTAAACGCGATGATGCCGCCGAACGCCGACGTCGGGTCGGTCTGGTAGGCAAGGTCGTAGGCGCGGCCGATGCCGTCGAGGCTCACCGCAACACCGCACGGATTGGCGTGCTTGACGATCACGCACGCAGGCTTGGAGTACTGCTTGACGCACTCGAGCGCGGCGTCGGCGTCAGCGATGTTGTTGTACGACAACTCCTTGCCCTGCAGCTGCTTCGACGCCGAAATCGTGCCGGGCGGGGTCAGGCCTTCCGCATAGAAGGCGCCGCGCTGGTGCGGGTTTTCGCCGTAACGGAGGTCCATCCGCTTGTCGAGGACAAGGTTGAGCGTCGGCGGAAACGCGGCCGTCGGCAAATCTCCGTGAAGGTACTGCGCCACGCGCGCGTCGTAGGCGGCCGTGTGCGCAAAAGCCTTTGCGGCGAGCTCGTTGCGGAGCGGCTGGGCCAGGGTCCCGGCCTTGACGGCCTCGAGCACGCGGCCGTAGTCGGCCGGGTCGACCACGACCGCGACGTGCGCATGGTTCTTGGCCGCGGCGCGCACCATCGCCGGACCGCCGATGTCGATGTTTTCCACCGCCTCATCGCGCGTGCAGCCGGACCTGGCAATGGTTTGCGCGAAGGGGTAGAGGTTCACGACGATCAAATCGATCGGCGCGATGCCGTGGTGGCGCATCACCGAATCATCGGTGCCGCGACGGCCGAGGATGCCGCCGTGGATCTTGGGATGCAGCGTCTTGACGCGGCCGTCCATGATCTCGGGGAAGCCGGTGACGTCGGCGACCTCGCGCGCCGGCAGGCCGGCATCCTTCAGCAGCTTGTGGGTGCCGCCAGTGGAGACGAGCTCGATGCCGAGGCCGGCAAGGGCACGGGCGAAATCGACGAGTCCGGTTTTGTCTGAAACCGAGAGCAGGGCCCGCTGCGGTTTCATCCGCGAGCGCTGGGTTGTTCTTTGATCTTGTGCTGCCGCAATTTCTTGCGGAGCGTGGCGCGGTTGAGGCCGAGGATCGAGGCGGCTCGCGACTGATTGCCGTTGCAGTACTTCATCGTTGCTTTCAACAGGGGCGGCTCCACCTGCTCGAGGATCATGCCGTAAAGCTCTTTCGGCGGCGTGTGGCCGTTGAGCTCCTTGAAGAAGCCGTCCAGGCTGTGCGCGACGTAATGGCTCAGCGGCTTGGTGTCAGAAGATTTTGATGCGGACATGGCCCCTCTTTCCTTCAGCCCCGCGGCCTGCGCCTTCTCGGCGCATCGACTTCCTGACTTGCGCGGGGCGGCAATCATACTCCCAATCGGCGCCGCAAAAAAAGCACGCGAAGCGAATTCAAACCAAAGGCGATGTGCTGTCAAGACTTGCGCGTCATCACGCTCTGTGCGAGTTCACGAGCGATCACCACGCTAGCGGCGCCGGCGCCCCTCGAGCCGCACCCAGTCCTCGCGCTCGACCACCGGCGCGAAGTCGAATGCGCTCTCATAGGCGCGCTGCACCTCCTCCGCGTGCTGCGGCAGCAGTCCCGCCATCACCAGCGTGCCGCCGGGCGCGGTCGACGCGATCAGCCGCGGCGCCAGCGTCGTGAGCGGCCCGGCCAGGATGTTCGCAACGACCACCGGATGCTGCCGTTCGACGTAGTCGGCCGACCCGCACACCTCGAGGCGCGCGCCGACGGCGTTGACCTCGGCGTTGTCGCGAGCCGCAACCAGCGCCTGCGGGTCGATGTCGACCGCCGTCGCGCGTGACGCGCCGAGCTTGAGTGCAGCGATCGCGAGCAGTCCCGAGCCGCAACCGTAATCGAGCACCGCCTTGCCGGCGAGGTCGGCGCCAGCGAGCCAGTCGAGGCACAGCGCCGTGCTCGGGTGCGTGCCGGTGCCGAAGGCGAGGCCAGGATCGAGTGCGACGATCACCGCGTCGCGATCGGCGATCTCATGCAGCTTGGCGCGCGGGCTGACCCACAGGCGCTCGCCGAAGCGCAGCGGTTTCCAGTCGCGCAGCCAGATGCGCACCCACTCCTGGTCTTCGAGCTCGGCGGTCGTGACGATCGCCTGTTTGCCATCGGGCAGTGTGTCGCGCAGCGCAGCGATTGCGGGCGTGAGGTCGGTGCCGGGCGCGAACAAGCCGATGGTGCGGGTGCGCAGCCACAACGGCGCCTCGCCGGGCGCGGGTTCGAGCACGGGATTATCCGCGGCGTCGACCTGCGTCACCGACTGCGCGCCGGCGGCAAGCAGGATCTCTTCGGCGAACTCGGGATGGCGGCACAGCACGACCAACTGCGGCCAGCTCGCGGTCACTCCCACTCGGCCAGCATCTCTTCGAGATAGTGGATGTGGTGCTCGCCGGCCTTGAACACCTTGTCCTGCATGATGCGGCGCTGCAGCGGCACGTTGGTCTTGATGCCGTCGACGATGATCTCGGACAGCGCCACCTGCATGCGCGCGATGGCCGAGGCGCGGTCGGAGCCGTGCACGATCAGCTTGCCGATCATCGAGTCGTAGTACGGCGGCACCGTGTAACCGGCGTAAACGTGGCTGTCCATGCGCACGCCCGGGCCGCCTGGCGCGTGGTACTTCTGGATGGTGCCCGGTGAGGGCGTGAAGACGCGCGGGTCTTCGGCATTGATGCGGCACTCGATTGCGTGACCGCGCGGCTTGAGCTGGTCCTGGCGCAGGTTGAGCGTCTCGCCCGCGGCGATGCGGATCTGCCACTTGACCAGGTCGACCGAGGTGACCTGCTCGGTCACCGGGTGCTCCACCTGGATGCGCGTGTTCATCTCGATGAAATAGAACTTGCCGCCGTCATAGAGGAACTCCATGGTGCCGGCGCCGCGATAGCCGATGCGCTTGCAGGCCTCGACGCACAGCTTGCCGATCTCGTCGCGCTGGGCCTGCGTGATGCCCGGCGCCGGCGACTCCTCGACGACCTTCTGGTTGCGGCGCTGCATCGAGCAGTCGCGCTCGCCGAGATGCACGACATTGCCGTGGCCATCGGCCAGCATCTGCACTTCGATATGGCGCGGCACCTCGAGGTATTTCTCGAGGAACACGCTGCCATCGCGGAAAGCCGCGGTGGCCTCGGTGCGCGCCATCTGGATTTTCTGGATCAGCTCGTCTTCCTGGCGCACCACGTGCATGCCGCGACCGCCGCCGCCAGCGGCCGCCTTGATGAGCACCGGGTAGCCCACCTTGCGCGCGATCGCGTGGCACTCGGCCTCGTCCTCGGGCAATACGCCCACGGAACCCGGCACGCACGGCACGCCGGCCGCGATCATCTCGGCCTTGGCCGAGGTCTTGCCGCCCATCAGGCGAATGGTCTGCGAGCGCGGGCCAATGAAGGTAAAGCCGCTTTTTTCGACGCTCTCGGCAAAGTCGGCGTTCTCGGACAGGAAGCCGTAGCCCGGATGGATCGCCTCGGCCTGCGCCACTTCCGCCGCGCTGATGATCGCGGCCATGTTGAGGTAGCTCTTGCTGGCGGGACCGGGCCCGATGCACACCGCCTCGTCGGCGAGCAGCACGTGCTTGAGCTCGCGGTCCGCAGTCGAATGCACCGCCACGGTCTTGATGCCCAGTTCCCG
The DNA here is from genome assembly GCA_035526825.1 of Verrucomicrobiia bacterium. Lineage (GTDB taxonomy): Bacteria > Pseudomonadota > Gammaproteobacteria > Nevskiales > Nevskiaceae > JACPFV01. The sequence continues at coordinate 112,056 of DATLBT010000132.1, forward strand.
GCACGCACGCAGGATGCGCAGCGCGATCTCGCCACGGTTGGCGATCAGGATCTTCTGGAACATCAGGCCGGGTCGATGACGAACAGCGGCTGGTCGAACTGCACCGCCTGCTCGTTCTCGATGAGGATCTCGGCGATCGTGCCCGAAGCATCGGCCTCGATCTGGTTCAGCATCTTCATCGCCTCGATGATGCACAGCGTCTGGCCCTGCTTGACGGTCTGGCCAACCTCGACAAAGGACTTGGCGCCCGGCGAGGGCGAGCGATAGAACGTGCCGACCATCGGCGACTTCACCACGTGGCCCCGGGTCACGTTGAGGATCTTCTCGGCGGCCGCGCTCGGCCGCGGCGCCGCTGGGGCGGGCGTCGCCGCGGGGGCGGCCGGCAGCGGCGGCGGCGCTGCGTAGGTCATGAAGGGCTGGTGGCTACCGGTGGGGTGGCGCGCGATGCGCACCGACTCCTCCCCCTCCTTGACCTCCAGTTCGGCGATGCCCGACTGCTCGAGCAGGTCGATCAGGGTCTTGATCTTGCGCAGGTCCATGACGTCCTCTTCAGTGCGTGGTGGCCAGCTGTGCGTGCGCAGCCTGCAGCGCCAGGCGGTAGCCGAGCGGGCCCAGCCCGACGATCACGCCGCGAGCGATGTCGGAAAAGAAAGACTGCCGGCGGAACGTCTCGCGGGCATGAGTGTTGGACAAATGAATCTCGATGAACGGCAGGGCTACCGCGAGCAGCGCGTCGCGCAGCGCCACCGAGGTATGCGTGTAGGCGCCGGGGTTCAGCAGTACGTAAGCGACGTTGTCGGTCTTCGCGCGGTGAACCCGGTCCACGAGCTCGCCTTCGTGGTTGCTCTGGTAGGTCTGCAGCCGGTGGCCGAGGCGGCCGGCTTCGGCAATGAGGTCGGTCTCGATCTGCGCGAGCGAGGTCTGGCCGTACAGCTTCGGCTCGCG
>DATLBT010000133.1:0-21298 GCA_035526825.1 Verrucomicrobiia bacterium
GCCGGCGCTGAGGTTGATCTCGACGGTGACGAGGTCGGCCTGCAGCCCGTTCTGGGCGCGAGCGAGGACGATGGCCAGGGCCATGGCTGGCCTCTTCTTGTTGTGTGGAACGACCCTAGCGCAGGCGCGCGGGGCCCGCAAAATTCGATGCGGTGCCGGCTGCGCCGGCGCGGCCTACGGCGACTTGCGCTGCTCCAGTTCGCCGAGCCGCTTTTCGAGCTCCTCCAGTTGCGCGCGCGTGCGCGCCAGCAGCTCGGCCTGCGCCTCGAAGCGCTCGCGGCTCACCAGCTCGAAGCGTTCGAGGTTCGCGCGCAGGATCGCGCGGAAGTTGTCTTCCAGCTCGGCGCGCAGTCCTTTCAGCCCCGGCGGCAGCGCCTGCGCAAGGCGATTGGCCAGGTCTTCGATCTTCGCGCCGGGTCCGGAAGTGCTCATGCGCGCCAGTTTATCCGCTCGTCCCGCCCTAAAACGGTGCATCGAATATCGGGACGCACACCGATGCCCGGGCGAACCCGGCTGGCACGCTCCGTGCTTTTGTGCGGCGGTGCCCAGGCCATCAGGGAGTCCAGGAATGAAACTGATCTCAGCGATCATCAAGCCGTTCAAGCTCGACGAGGTGCGCGAAGCGCTCTCCGAGGTGGGCGTGTCCGGCATCACCGTCACCGAGGTCAAGGGCTTCGGGCGCCAGAAAGGGCACACCGAGCTGTATCGCGGCGCCGAATACGTCGTCGACTTCCTGCCCAAGGTGAAGATCGAGGTCGCCGTCGACGACGGCCTGCTCGAACGCGCGCTCGAAGCCATCACCAAGGCCGCGCACACCGGAAAGATCGGTGACGGCAAGGTCTTCGTCTTCTCGCTCGAGCAAGCCGTGCGCATCCGCACCGGCGAGATCGGCAAAGAAGCGCTCTGACGGATCACGGGAGAAACCATGAAACTCATCCGACTCGCGCCCCTGCTCCTGGCATTGGGCTGCACTTTCGCTGGCACCGTGATGGCGCAAGACACTCCGCCGCCCGCCGAAGCGCCCGCCGTCGAGGCGACGCCGGCGCCGGCCGCCGCCCCGGTGGCGCCGAAGTACAACGAAGGCAACGTCGCCTGGATGCTGATGTCCACCGCGCTGGTGCTGCTGATGTCGGTGCCTGGCTTGGCGCTCTTCTACGGCGGCATGGTGCGCCAGAAGAACATGCTGAGCACGCTGACGCAGACCTTCGCGATTTTCTGCCTGATCGCCGTGCTGTGGGTGGTCTACGGCTACAGCGTGGCGTTCAGCGGCACCGGACCATTCTTCGGCACGCTCGACAAGATGTTCTTGAAGGGCGTGGTGACGGATGCGAACGGCTTCTTCACGGCGACCGCCACGTTCAGCAAAGGCGTGGCGATCCCGGAATACTTGTTCGCGGTGTTCCAGCTCACCTTCGCCGCGATCACCGTGGCCCTCATTGCCGGCGCCTATGCCGAGCGCATGAAGTTCAAGGCTGTGCTGATCTTCTCGGTCATCTGGTTCACCTTCGCCTACCTGCCGATGGCGCACATGGTCTGGTGGTGGGCGGGCCCGGACGCGTACACGTCGGCTGAAGTGGTTGCCGACCTCAACGCGACCGCGGGCTACCTGTGGCAGATGGGCGCACTCGACTTCGCGGGCGGCACCGTGGTGCACATCAACGCGGGCGTCGCCGGCCTGGTCGTCGCGGCTTTCCTCGGCAAGCGCAAGACCATCTCGCCGCCGCACTCACTGGTGATGAGCATGATCGGTGCGTCCTTGCTGTGGTTCGGCTGGTTCGGTTTCAACGCCGGCTCCAACCTCGAGGCCAACGGGTACGCGGTGCTGGCTTTCGGCAACACGCTGATCGCCACCGCCACTGCCGCGCTCAGCTGGTTCTTCGCGGAGTGGGTGCTCAAGGGCAAGGCGTCGTTGCTCGGCATCATCTCAGGCGCGATCGCCGGCCTCGTCGGTATCACGCCGGCGTGCGGCTTCGTCGGCATCCAGGGCGCGCTCGTGATCGGTCTCGTCGCGGGCGTCGCGTGCTTCCTGTTCTGCGCCTACGCCAAGAAGTTGCTGGGCGTGGACGACGCGCTCGACGCGTTCGGCGTCCATGCGGTCGGCGGCATCGTCGGCGCCATCCTCACCGGCGTATTCGTGGACCCGGCCAAGGGCGGCGTCGGCGTTTACGCCGACTGGTTCACGCTGACGGTCGGCTACTCGACCGCGCAGATCTGGATCCAGACCAAGGCGGTCGGCGTGGCGATCCTCGTTTCGGGCACGGTGGCCGCGGTTACCTGCGCGCTGCTCAAGTTCACGATCGGCCTGCGCGTGACTGAAGAGCAGGAGTCAGAAGGCCTCGATGTCGCCGAGCACGGCGAGAAGGCGTACAACTAACAGGGTTCCCCTGCACAGCTTCCTCTGCACAGGGCCAGGGGGCCGGCCGCAAGGTCGGCCCCTTTTCTTTTTGTGCCTTTGCACCGAATCAGCGCGCCCGGCTAGACTCCCGGCCTGTCACGGCGTCTTACCCGGGGAACGCTTCAATGAAAATGTTGATGGCCATCATCAAGCCCTTCAAGCTCGACGCGGTGCGCGAGGCACTGTCCGAAATCGGCGTGCAGGGCATGACCGTCACCGAAGTGCGCGGCTTTGGGCGTCAGAAAGGCCACACAGAGTTGTACCGCGGCGCGGAATACACCGTGGACCTGCTGCCGAAGATCAAGCTCGAGCTTGCGCTCACGCCGGAACAGGTGGACAAGGCCATCGAGGCGATCCAGAAGGCCGCCAAGACCGGCCAGATCGGCGACGGCAAGATTTTCGTCTACGACCTCAACGAGACCGTCCGCATCCGCACGGGCGAGACCGGCAAGGAAGCCATCTAAAAGCTTTTGCGGGAGCGGCCTGGCCGCGACGGGGGAACACATGCAGGAACTCAACTCCGGTGACACCGCCTGGATGATCACGGCCACGGCGCTGGTGCTGTTCATGACGCTGCCGGGCCTTGCGTTGTTCTACGGCGGCCTGGTGCGCACGCGCAACGTCTTGTCGGTGCTGATGCAGTGCTTCGTCATCGCCTGCGGGGCGTCGGTGGTGTGGCTCGCCTACGGCTACAGCCTGGCGTTCGCCGAGGGCGGCCCGGTGATCGGCGGCTTGTCCAAGGCCATGTTCGCCAGCGTTGGCGAATCGACGCTGTCGGGCACCATCCCTGAAAGCGTTTTCGCGATGTTCCAGCTCACCTTCGCGATCATCACGCCGGCGCTGGTCGTCGGTGCCTTCGCCGAGCGCATGAAGTTCTCGGCGATGCTGCTGTTCACGATGGCGTGGCTGACCGTGGTCTACCTGCCGGTGTGCCACTGGGTTTGGGCGTCCGACGGCTGGCTGTTCAAGAAGGGCGTGCTCGACTTCGCCGGCGGCATCGTGGTGCACACCACCTGCGGCGTCGCGGCGCTGGTGTCGGCGCTGGTTCTCGGCAAGCGCCATGGTTTCCCGACCGCGCCGATGATGCCGCACAACATGACGATGACCGCGACCGGCGCCGGCATGCTGTGGGTCGGCTGGTTCGGCTTCAACGCGGGCAGCGCGCTCGCCGCCAACGGCAACGCCGGCATGGCGATGCTGGTGACTCACGTATCGGCCGCTGCCGGTGCGCTGTCGTGGATGGCGATCGAGTGGCTGCGCTATGGCAGGCCGAGCGTGCTCGGCGTGGTCACGGGCTGCGTCGCCGGCCTTGCGACGATCACGCCGGCCTCGGGCTTCGTCGGCCCCGGCGGCGCGCTGGTGATCGGCTTCGCCGCGGGCCTGGTCTGCTTTGCCGCAACCAGCTACATGAAACGCGTGCTGCGTGTCGACGACTCGCTCGACGTGTTCCCGGTTCACGGCGTCGGCGGCATGCTCGGCACGCTCGCGGCCGGCATTTTCGCCAGCTCCGAACTCGGCGTGTTTGGTGGCCAGGGCTACGCCGAAGGCATGACGATGGGCGCGCAAATGGGCGTGCAGGTGATGGGCATCCTGTCGGTCGGCGCGTACACCGCTGTGGTGACCTTTCTGCTGTTGAAAGCGGTGGATTTCGTCACCGGGCTGCGCGTGAGCGCGGAGCACGAAAACGTGGGCCTCGACCAGGTCGAGCACAACGAGCGCGGCTACAACTACTAAGGCCGCTCCACTGCGAACGTATCGCAGCGGCTGACCTGGCCGCTGTCGAAACCGGTCTTGAACCAGCGCACGCGCTGCTCGGAAGTGCCGTGCGTGAACGCATCCGGCACGACCTGGCCTTGCGTCTGCTTCTGCAGACGGTCGTCGCCGATCGCGCTCGCCGTGTTGAGCGCCTCCTCGATGTCTCCCGCCTCCAGCCATTGGTGGCGCTGTTGCGCGTGATAGGCCCACAGCCCGGCGAAGCAGTCGGCCTGCAATTCCTGGCGCACCAGCAGCCCACGGGGGCCGTCGACCTTTTCGCCAGCCTGGCGCGCCTCGCTGACTTTGGCACTGATGCCGGTGATGGTCTGCACGTGGTGGCCGACTTCGTGCGCGATGACGTACGCCTGCGCAAAATCGCCGCCGCCGCCGAGCTTCTGTTCCATCTGCCTGAAAAACTCGCTGTCGAGGTAGATTTTCTGGTCTGCCGGGCAGTAGAACGGGCCACTGGCACTGCTGGCACCGCCGCAGGCACTGTTCACCGTGCCGGCGAACAGGGTCAGGCGCGGATGCGGGTAGCGCGAGTTGGAGCTGCGGAAGATGCCGTCCCAGACGTCCTCGGTTTCGCCGAGGATCGCGGCGACAAAATCCTGGCTCTCGGTGTTCCCGGCGCTGGGGGCCGTCGTGGCCTCCGGACCCGGCGCACCGGCCAGCATCGCGAGGATCTGCATCGGGTTCTGGCCCATCAGCATGCCGACCACGACCACCACCGCGACACCGCCGAGGCCCAGCCGCCCGCCAATGCCGCCGATGCCGCGGCCGGCGCCGCCGACGTTGTCCACGTTGCTGCTGCGTCGCGCACCTCTCCAACGCATGAAATTCCTCCGGTGTGTCGCCGCAGTCTACGCCCGCGGCATTGGTTGACGGCCCTTGAGGGTTTGGCAAGACTCGCGGCTGGAGGTTTCACCCAATGCGCCCGATTGCTGCTATTGCCCTGGTCCTGGCCGCCTGCGCCGCGCAGGCGGGCGAGGTTTACAAGTGGAAGGACAAGGACGGCAACGTCCACTATGGCGACAAACCGAGGCACGACGCCGCAATGGTGGAAATCCAGGGCGACGAGCCGGATGCCGATGTGCGCAACGCCGACGTCGCGCGCAGCGCGGAGTGCCAGCGCCAGCGCGAGCAGCTCGAACGCTACCGCAAGGCGGGCAAGATCGCGGAAAAGGACAACCTCGGCAACACGCGCGAGTACAGCGACGCGGAAAAGGAAAAGTTCATCGCGCTGACCGAGCAAAAGGTCGCCGCGGCCTGCGCGCCGCCCACCGCAAACGCGCCGCCGCAATAGCGCCGCAATAGGGTCAGAGGTTCTCTACATCACTAGGGCGTTAGGGGCGTAGATAACCTCTGACCCTAGCCGAGCGCGCCTTACTTCAGCGCGTCCCGGACATAGGTCGGGGTGGCGAACGCCGCGCGGTGGGTGTCGGCGTTGTAGTACGCCGTTTTCAGCTTCTTGAGCGCCGCTGGCGCCAGTCGATGCGCCAGCTTGCCCTTGGTCTTGCGCGCGAACGACGCCGACCACCAGCCCGACGGGTAGATCGGCTGCGGGAAATGGATCAGGTGGGTCTGCCTGAACCCCGCCTGCTTCATCGCAGCGTGCATTTCCTTGATCAACTCGAGGTGTAGCAGCGGAGACTCGGACTGCTGCACCAGCAGGCCGTCTTTTTTCAGCGCCCTGATGCAGTCGCGGTAGAACTTGAGCCCGAACAGGCCCTCGGCCGGCCCGACCGGGTCGGTCGAGTCGATGATGATCACATCGATGCTCTCGGGCGGCGCGTCCTTCATCCACTGGATGCCGTCGCCGAAAAACAGCGTCGCGCGCTTGTCCTTGTTGGCGGTGCACAGTTCGGGAAAGTATTTTTCGGCGAGGCGCGTGACGCGCTCGTCGATCTCGACCTGGGTCGCGCGCTTCACGCCCTTGTGCTTCAGCACTTCGCGCAAGGTGCCGCAATCGCCGCCGCCGACGACGACGACGTTCTGCGGATTCGGGTGCGAGTTCAGCGCCGGGTGGGACATCATCTCGTGATAGAGGAAGTTGTCCTTCGTGGAAACCATAGTGCAGCCGTCGATCACCATGAGCTTGCCGAAGGTCGAGGTGTCGTAGATCTCGATCTTCTGGAATGGCGTCTGTTCCTCGTGCAATTTCTTGCCGAGCTTCAGGGAGAACGCCGTCCCGGTCTTGTCGACCGGCTCGGTGAACCAGCTGCTGTCGAGGGCCATCCTTTGCTCCAAAAATGAGTAACAATGTTTGGACGCCGCGAAAAGCGCGGCGGGGCGCGGCGGAGTGTATCGGGGTTGCACGCGAAATGAATGACATGGGCTGGACCGCGGCGCAGGCGCGCGATCTCTACAACGTGCCCTACTGGGGTGACGGCTACTTCGACGTCGGCGCCAATGGCCATTTGCTGGTGCGGCCCAAGCGCAATGGCACCGCGATCGACCTCTACGAGCTCACCCGCAGCCTGCCCAGGCAGGGCCTGGACTTGCCGGTGCTGCTGCGCTTCAACGCCATCCTGCACGACCGCGTCGACGCACTGACCGGCGCCTTCGGCGACGTGATCCGGGAGCTCGGCTACGGCGGACGCTATACCGCGGTCTATCCCATCAAGGTCAATCAGCAGAAATCGGTGGTCGAGGAGATCGTGCGCCATGGTGGCGATCGCGTCGGCCTCGAGGCTGGCAGCAAGCCGGAACTCGCCGCGGTGCTCGGCCTCGCGCTTCCGGGCGCACTGGTGGTGTGCAACGGCTATAAGGATCGGGCCTACCTGCGGCGCGCGCTGATCGGCCAGAAGCTCGGCCACCGCGTCTACGTGGTGGTCGAGAAGATGAGCGAGCTGCCGCTGCTGCTGAAGGAGGCGAAGGCGCTCGACGTCGAGCCGCTGATCGGCCTGCGCGTGCGCCTCGGCGCCAGCCAGAGCACGCAGCAGAACACCGGTGGCGACAAGGCCAAGTTCGGGCTGACCACGGCGCAGCTGCTCGAGGCCATCGAGATGATGCGCGCCGCCGGCAAGCTCGGTTGCGTGCGCATGGTGCACTTCCACCTCGGTTCGCAAGTCGCCAACGTGGGCGACATCCAGCGCGGCATGCGCGAGGCGGCGCGCTATTACGTGGAGCTGCGCGCGCTCGGCGCGCCGCTCGACATCGTCGACGTCGGCGGCGGCCTGGGCATCGACTACGACGGCACGCGTTCGCGCTCGTTCTGCTCGATCAACTATTCCCTGCGCGAGTACGCGCTCAACATCGTGCGGACCCTGCAGGAGGTCTGCCGTGAGGCCGGCCAGCCGGAGCCGGGCATCGTCTCCGAGTCGGGCCGTGCATTGACGGCGCACCACGCCGTGCTCGTGACCAGCGTGGTCGACAGCGAAGGCGCGCCTACGCAGGCGCCGCCGCCGCCGGACGTCGATGCGCCGCAGGTGCTGCGCGACATGCACACGGCGCTCGGCGCGGTCGGCACGCGACCGCCGCTCGAGTGCCTGCACGACGCCGGCCATTTCCTCGCCGAAGCGCAGGCTGCGTACACGCACGGCGTGATCAGCGTGGTCCAGCGCGCGCAGGTGGAGCAGGGCTACTACGCGGTGTGCCGCGCGGTGTCGCCGCTGCTCGATCCTTCCGTCCGGGTGCATCGCGAGGCGCTTGACGAGCTGCGCGAAAAGCTGGCCGAGAAGTATTTCTGCAACTTCTCGGTGTTCCAGTCGATCCCCGATGTGTGGGGCATCGACCAGGTGTTCCCGATCCTGCCGATCCACCGCCTCGACGAGCGGCCGGCGCTACGCGCGACCTTGTGCGACCTGACCTGCGACTCCGACGGGCGCATCGACCAGTACGTCGAGCGCGGAGGCGTGGAGACGACGCTGCCACTGCACGCACTGCGCAAAGGCGAGCCGTACCTGCTCGCGATCTTCCTGGTCGGCGCCTACCAGGAAATCCTCGGCGACATGCACAACCTGTTCGGCGACACGAACGCGGTCAACGTGGTGCTCGACGACCAGGGTGGCTGGCGGCTCGAGGATCCGGAACTGGGCGATCGCACGGACGAGCTGTTGCGTTACGTGCATCTCGAGCCGAAAGAGCTGGCGGCGTCGTACAAGCGCAAGCTGGATGCGATGAAACTGCCGGCGGCGGAGCGCAAGGCCTTGCTCGCAGAGCTGGAGGCCGGGCTCACCGGCTACACCTACCTGACCTGACCACAAAAGCCTAGGCAGCGACGCGAACCGCTTCAGCCTGCTCGTGCTCCCGATTCAGCAGCACGCGCCCCAGTTTTTCGCGACCGAACACCTCGGTGTACGCGCCCCCCGCCCAAGCCAGCGCCCCGCCGACCATCACGTGGGTGACCACGCCCTCAGGGCGGTTGACCAGCTGGTGGTGGCCGAACGACTCGCGCCACACGTAGCGAACCTGCTTCTCGCCGTCGTGGCGCGCGAGCGCTGCGGGATCGATCACCGCGATGTCCGCGCGCGCGCCGACTTTCAGCACGCCGGCATCGAGGCCGAACAGCTCGGCGGGCTCCTGCGTGAGCCGGTGCACGAAATGCGCGACCTGGGACACGCCATCCTCCTGCGCAATCCTCAGCGCCCGCAGGTTGCAGTCGTAGAACGCCATGTTGGTCAGGTGCGCGCCGCTGTCGTTGAAGCCGGGCAGCAGCTTGGGGTGCAGCAGCAGTTTCTTGACCACGGCCGGGTCGTTGTTGGCCGGCGCCGTCCACCAGCGGAAGCCGTTGTCGTAAATCCGCAGCGCCTCGAGGAAGAACTCGCAGTCGTCGCCGATTGGCGAACGGAAGCGGCCGAAGGCCTGGCGCTCGCCATCGGAGCGGGCGCCTTCGCCGGTCGCCTGCCAGCGGCACAGGCGGTCGTACACCGCCTGCATCGTTTCGCCGTTCCACTCGGTGACCGGGCCATCGTCGAGCGTCATGTCGCGCAGGTCGCGTGACAGGATGTTGTCGTCCATGCGCAGCAGGTGTTTCAGGCGCGCAAGGTTGAAGCCGCGCTTGCCCTTGAACCACATGCGCCGGAAGTCGGCGATGTAAGCCGGGTCGTCGAGCAGCTTGCGGCGCGCCGCCACATCCGGCAGTTCGGTCTCGATCAGCCGGCGCAGTTCGGGGATCTCCTCCGAGAACGGCGTGAATACGCCGTCGCTCCACACCCTGAATGGAGCGGCGAGTGACTGGAAGCGGAAATGGCCGCGCAACAGCCAGGAGTTCAGCACGCGCGCCAGCGTCAGCGCCATGCGCACGATGCGCCGGTCATTGCGAAAGTCCATCGCCGCGACCATCGTCGTCTTGAGCGTGCGGCCAAACAGCCGGCCGGAAGTCAGCAGCGCGGTGCGCAGCGCCAGCAACTTGTCGTCCTTGGCCGGGGTGCCTTGCCACAGGCGGCCCCAGCGCCGGATCACGCCGGTGAGCTGCCGGATCTCACCGTAGCTCGCAAACTGCGTCGGGATCTGCTTCTTCGTGTTCGGTGCGTTGGCGAGGAAGTGGAATGGCAGGGCGTCGGTGGAGAAGCCGGCGTAACCCTCGCGCATGCCTTTTTCGAGCAGCGCTTCCATCTCGCCGAGCTCGGCCTCGGTGGGTTGACGCGACACGCTGTCGGCGAGGCCCATCACCTCGATGCGCAGCATCGAGTGCGGGACCATCGGCACGATGTTGGCGCCGAGCGGCAACTGGTCGAGGTGGGCGAGGTAGGCCTTCGAATCGTGCCAGTCGACCCCATCCGCGATCTTCTTCAGCACCGGCTTGGGTACGTTCTCCACCCGGGCAAAGCAGTCGACCAGCGGATCGTCGCCGTTCCTGCGCTGTGCGCCGAAGGCCAGGCCCAGCGAGCAGTTGCTGACGATGACGGTCGTCGTGCCGTGGCGCACCGCCTCCGGCAGGCCGGGTTCGATCTCGACCTCCAGATCGAAGTGCGTGTGCACGTCGATCAGGCCGGGGAGCAGCCAGTGGCCGCCGACGTTGATCAGGCGTCTCGCCTGCGAGGCCGGCAGGCGCGCGCCGATGGCCGCGATGCGCCCGTCCTTGACGGCGATGTCGACCTGCTGGGGGGCGCCGCCGGTGCCGTCAAATACGAGGGCGCCGGCGAACAGGGTGTCCCACGCGTTGGTTGCTTGATCCATAGGGACGGATTTTCGCGCCGTAAGCCCCTGTCCGGGCTAGTAAATCCGGCTCAGAGTCCAACGGACCTCCTCCGGGCAGTTTGCACTGTCGGGGATAAGCGACAGGTTGTCAGGGGTCCTTGCGGGCGTATGTTTGCTGTCCTTCCGCGACGCCAGCCTTGCCGCTTTTTGCGGCCACCCTTGGGGGTCTGCATGCAAAAGCCCGATCCGCATCCCGACGAGAAGCGTCGGCTCGATGCCGTGCGCGCCCTGCGGTTGCTCGATACCCCGATCGAGGAGCGCTTCGAGCGCATCACGCGCAGCGCAAAACAGCTGCTGCAGGTGCCGATCGTCGCGCTGACGCTGGTCGATGCGGAGCGCCAGTGGTTCAAGTCTGTCCATGGCCTCGACGCGGCTGAAACCTCACGCCATGACTCGTTCTGTGGCCACGCCATCCTGGGCAAGGACACCTTCGTCGTCAGCGACGCGCGGCGTGACGAGCGCTTCTCCGACAACCCGCTGGTCACCGGCGACCCGTGGATCCGTTTCTACGCCGGCCATCCGCTGCTGTCGGCCGACGGCCTGCCGCTGGGAACACTGTGCGTGGCCGACCGCCGCAAGCGGAGCTTCAACGACAAGCACGCCGCCCTCCTGAAGACGCTGGCGCTCGCGGCCGAGGCCGAACTGCGCGTGCCCTCGCCCGCCAAGTCGCAGCGCGAGCTGGCGCAGGAGCTCGCCCGCACCCGCGGCGCGGCGGTCGATTCGCTGACCCGGCTATGGGGCCGCGAGGCGATCCTCGACATCCTCGAGCGCGAGTTCCAGCACGCGCGCAAGAAAGGCACCGGCATCGGCACCATCATCGTCGAGCTCGATTCGCGCGAGCGCATCGCCGAAGACCACGGCTACGCCGCGTCCGACACCGTCATCCGCAAAACCGCGCGCCGCCTGCTGCGAACGCTGCGGCCACAGGACGCCGTGGGCCGCTTCGGCGGCGGCGAGTTCCTGGGCGTCGTCACGACGCCGGATCGCGCCGAGCTCGCTGCGCTCGCGCAGCGCATGCGGGCGCGCGTGGCGCGTACGCCGGTGAAGTCGGGCAAGGACGCGGTCGATGTCACGGTAAGCCTGGGCGCCGCGTGGGCGCCGGCGAGTGACCTGCGCACCCCGGGCGCGCTGCTCGATGCGGCGAACTATGCGCTGTGCAATGCCCAGCAGCGGGGAGGCAATCGGGTGGAGGTTCGCGCGGCCTGAGGGATCGCGTTCCTGGTGTCACCTCGCCTCGGTACGCGATCCCTCGCTCCGCTCGGGATGACACATATACTGCGCCGCCATGCGCTCATTACTGATTCTCGCCGTCGCGGCCGTTGCCGGCTGCAGCTCAGGCACGACTCCACCCGCCAACGACACGGCGCCCGACACGTTACCGCCGGTTGCCACTGGGGACCTCTGCGTCTCCAGCGATTGCGGCGAAGTCGTGGAGCTGGTCGACATCCCCGATGCCGAAAACATCCTGTTTGCCGAGGACGGCCGGTTGTTTGTCAGCGGCGGGCAGAACGTCTACGAGATCGCGCGCGACGACGCCGGCACGTACACCGCGACGCCGCTGTCGGCCGCAACGTGCAACTTCACCGGGATGACCATCACTCGCGGGCATCTGTACGCGAGCTGCAGCGATTCGCGCTTCTTCGCGGCGAAATACGGCCCGACGATCGCGCTAACCGAGATCTACCGCTTCGATGGCATGTGCATCCCCAACGGCACCGCCACCGGGCCGGACGGGCGCATCTACGTCGTCGATGAGCCGCTCAACTGCGCGGAGGCCGATCCCAAGATCGTCGCGCTGACACTCGACCCGAACGACCCGATGCGCGTGCTGGCACAGGATCTCTGGTTGCAAGGCGCGCCGATCGGGACGATGTACGCCGGACAGGGCAATGTCATGCGCTTTCCGAACGGCCTGGTGCGCGACGGCAATACCTTTTATTCCACCGACGGCGGCACCGTGTTTTCGGTGGGTGTCGGCGACGACGGCTCCGCAGGCGAGATCGTGCCGCTGTTCTTCGAGTCCACCGCGCACGACGACCTCGCGCTTGCGGGCCCCGACGGCCTGCTGGTCACCGATTTCTTCAGGGGCCGCATCCTGCTGTTGTCGCGCGACGGCGAGCTGCTGCAGGAGACGCTGCCGGGCACGTTCTCGGAGCCATCGAGCGTGCGCCTCGGCCGGCCGCCGCTGTTCCAGTCCACCGACATCCTCGTCACCGACAAGGGCGTGATCGGCGAGGAATCGGCGCCGATCGACAAGCTCTACCTGTTCCGCCGTAAACCAGGCTAGATGGGGTCAGAGGTTATCTACATAACCCATATGATTCTGTAGATGACCTCTGACCCCAGATCGTTTTTTGTCGCCTATGGCGACACTTTCCGCGCCACGCTTGCGACGCGCGGTCCCTGGAGCCCCGACCACCAACACGCCGGCCCACCGTCGGCTCTGCTCGCGCACGCGCTCGAAAGTGCGTTGCCGGCCGGCTCCACGCTGGTGCGCGTCACGGTGGAAATCCTCAGGCCGCTGCCGATCGCGACGTTCAGTCTTGCCACCCACGCGTTGCGTAGCGGCAAGAAAGTGCAGTGGCTGTCCGCCGACCTGCTGGCCGCCGATGGCGCGCTGCTCGCCCGCGCGAACGCGGTCGCGATGCGCACGACCGATTTGACGCTGCCGGTCACCGGCGATCCGGCCAGCGAGCCGGTGTCGCCGCCAGCCGAGGCCAGGCCCTTCGAGTTCGGGTTCTTCACCGGTAACGTCGGCTACCACACGGCGATGGAGATGCGCCTTGCGCGCGGCATTTTTGGCAAGGGCATGGTCAGCATGTGGATGCGCATGCGCGTGCCACTGATCGAGGGACTCGCGCCGACGCCGACGCAGCGCGTGATGATCGCGGCCGACTCCGGCAACGGCGTGAGCATGTCGCTCGACCCGAAGCGGTTCACCTTCGTCAACCCGGACCTCACCGTCTACCTGCACCGGCCGCCCGTGGGGGAGTGGGTGTGCCTCGATGCGCGGACCATCGCGCAGCCGCGTGGCATCGGGCTGGCGGATACGCGTTTGCTGGATGAGCAGGGCCCGATCGGGCGGTCGGTCCAGAGCTTGTTGGTCGACGCTCGCTGAAAACTCGCCGGGCATTCTTTATTTGGGGACGACGCTTTCTGTGGGAGGGGCGAGGTCTGCGCTAAGCCCGCAGCGCCGCCGCCATCCCCGGCAGCACAGCCTGGATGCCCTCCACTACAAACTGCACCGCCACCGCTGCCAGGATCAGGCCCATCACGCGCTGCATGACGTTGAGGCCAGTTCGACCGAGGCGTTTCTCGAGCACCAGCGCGCCGCGCAGCACGAAATACACACCCGCCGCCGTCAGCGTGACGGCCAACGCGATGATGCCGTAGTGCCAGTAATGCTCGACACGCGACACCAGCACCATCACCGTCGAGATCGAGCCGGGCCCGGCGAGCATGGGAATCGCCAGCGGAAACAGAGAGATGTCCGGCTTGTCGACGCCCTCGATCTCCTCCTCCGGCGAGGTGCGCTGGCGCGAGCGCTGGGCGCGCAGCATGTCGACCGCGAGCAGGAACAGCAGCAGGCCGCCAGCGATGCGGAATGCGCCGAGCGAAATGCCCAGCAGCCTGAACACGAAACTGCCGATCGCGGCGAAGATTGCAAGCGTTACAAAAGTCGCCACAGCCGCGCGAAACGCGGTGCGGCGCTTGTGCTCCGGCGAGTCCTGCGCCGTCATGGACAGGAAAATCGGCGCAGTCGCCATCGGGTCGACCACGAAGAACAGCGTGGTGACGGTAGACAGTGAGAAGGCGAGGGCTTCGGAGGTCATGGGCCGGCGCATTCTAATGGCTCATGGCCTGAGCCACCCGGCGTGAGAAAATGCCGCCCCTTCGATACGCCCGCTGCGCGGGCTACTCAGGACAAGCATGTCGGCCCCTGATGTCCTCACCCAGTTCCATCCGGCCGTCGCCGAGTGGTTCCGCAGCCGCTTCCCCGCGCCGACCGAGGCGCAAGTCGGCGCCTGGCCGGTCACCGCGGGTGGCGGCCACGCGCTGATCGCGGCGCCGACCGGCTCGGGCAAGACGCTCGCGGCGTTCCTGTCCGCGATCGACGGCCTGGTCGTCGACGGCCTCGCGCGTGGCCTGCCCGATGCCGTGCAGGTCCTCTACGTGTCGCCGCTGAAGGCCCTGTCCAACGACATCCAGAAGAACCTGCAGGCCCCGCTGGCCGGCATCCGCGACAAGCTGCTCGAACTCGGCCTGCCCGACGTGCCGATCCGCGATGCCGTGCGCACCGGCGACACGCCGCAGTTCGAGCGCGAGCGCATGCGCAAAGTGCCGCCGCATATTTTGGTGACCACGCCGGAGTCGCTATTCATCCTGCTGACCTCGGACTCCGGGCGCGCGATGCTGAAAGCGGTGAAGACCGTGATCGTCGACGAGCTGCATGCACTCGCCGGCAGCAAGCGCGGCGCGCATTTGATGCTGTCGCTGGAGCGGCTGGAGGGGCTGGTGGCCGAGGCCGGCAATGCGTCGCCGGTGCGGATTGGCTTGTCGGCAACGGTGAAGCCGGTCGAGGAGATGGGGCGGTACCTGGTCGGCTGCCGCGACGCCAAGTGCACCGTCATCGACACCGGACACATCCGCCAGCGCGACCTCGCGCTGGTGATGCCCAATTCGCCGCTCGACACCGTGATGTCGCACGAAGTCTGGGCCGAGGTTTACGACAAGCTCGCCGAGCTGGTGCGCCAGCACCGCACCACGCTGATCTTCGTCAACCAGCGCAAGATGGCCGAGCGCGTGGCGCGGCACGTCGGCGAGCGCATCGGCGAGGAGCATGTCACCGCGCACCACGGCTCGCTCGCGCGTGAGCACCGGCTCAAGGCCGAGCAGCGCCTGAAGGGTGGCGAGCTCAAGGCGCTGGTGGCGACGTCATCGCTGGAGCTCGGCATCGACATCGGCGACGTCGACCTCGTCTGCCAGCTCGGCTCGCCGCGCTCGATCGCGGCGTTCCTGCAGCGCGTCGGGCGCGCCGGCCACGCGGTCGGCGCCATCCCGAAGGGCCGGCTCTTCCCGCTGTCGACCGATGACCTCGTCGAGTGCGCGGCGCTGCTGGACTCCGCGCGTCGCGGCGAACTCGATCGCATCCGCCCGCCGGTGGCGCCGCTCGACGTCATCGCGCAGCAGATCGTCGCCGAGACCGCGTGCCGCGAATGGGGCGAGACCGAATTGTTCGATGCGCTGCGCAGGGCGACGCCTTACGAGAACCTCGCGCGCGCCGACTTCGACAAGGTCGTGCAGATGCTCGCGGAAGGCTACGCCACGCGCCGCGGCCGGCGCGGCGCGCACCTGCACCACGACGCGGTCAACCGCCGCCTGCGCGCGCGCCGCGGCGCCAAGCTGACGGCCGTCACCAACGGCGGCGTGATCCCGGATCAGTTCGACTACGACGTCATCCTGCTTCCTGAAGGGCACCGTGTCGGCAGCCTCAACGAGGACTTCTCGTTCGAGTGCAGTCCCGGCGACATTTTCCAGCTCGGCAACACGTCGTGGCGCGTGCGGAAAGTCGAGACGGGCAAGGTGTTCGTCGAAGATGCGAAGGGTCAGCCGCCGAGCGTGCCGTTCTGGCTCGGCGAGGCGCTGGGTCGCACGCGCGAGCTGTCGGCGTCGGTGTCGCGCATCAATGCGACCGCGTCCGAATTGCTCGGCCAGAGCGATGGCGCGCTCGAAGAATGGGCCGTGAAAGACCTGGGCCTGCCGCCGCCGGCCGCGATGCAGCTGGCCGCGTACCTCGGCGCGTCCAAGGCCGCGCTCGGCGCGCTGCCGACGCTCGACACCATCATCTTCGAGCGCTTCTTCGATGAGGTCGGCGATACGCACCTCGTCATCCACTCGCCGTACGGCTCGCGCGTGAACAAGGCCTGGGGCCTCGCGCTGCGCAAGCGCTTCTGCCGCCAGTTCAACTTCGAACTGCAGGCAGCGGCGCTCGAGGACAGCATCGTGTTGTCGCTCGGACCGTCGCACAGCTTTCCACTGGAGTCGATCAAGGACTACCTCAAGCCCGCCACCGCGCGCGAGATCCTGGTGCAGGCGCTGATTGACGCGCCGATGTTCAACACGCGCTGGCGCTGGAACGCAACCACCGCGCTCGCCATCCGCCGCATGATCAAGGGCAAGCGCGCGCCACCGCAGTTCCAGCGCTCGGATTCCGATGACCTGCTGTGCATGGTGTTCCCCGAGCAGGTGGCCTGCGCCGAGAACATCGAGGGCGACCGCGAAGTGCCGGACCACCCGCTGGTCAAGCAGACCGTGCACGACTGCCTCCACGAAGTCATGGATGTCGACGGCTTTCTCGAGGTGCTGCGTCGCATGGACGCTGGCGAGATCAAGGTCGTCGCGCGCGACCTCGCCGCGCCGTCACCGCTGGCGCACGCCGTGCTCAGCACGCGCCCGTACGCCTTCCTCGACGACGGCGCCGCCGAGGAGCGCCGCACGCGCATGGTCAACACCCATCGCCAGATGGACCTCGAAACCGCCTCGGCGATCGGCAACATCGACCCGGCCGCGATCGAGCGCCTGCGCAACGAAGTGCAGCCCGAGCCGGTAAGCGCTGACGAACTGCACGACGCGTTGGTGGTGCACGGCTTCCTGATGCGCGACGAAGGCAAGCCGTGGCGCGCCTGGTTCGACCAACTCATCGCCGCCCGCCGCGCGACAGTGCTTCATATTCCCTCTCCCCCGCGAGGGGGAGAGGGCCAGGGTGAGGGGCCCGGCCACGACCTCTGGGTCACCGCCGAGCGCCTGGCCGAGCTGACAGCCGCTGTGCCGAATGCCGAGTGCACCCCCGTCATCAAGCCGACGCGTCCCGCGCCAGACTCGGCCGACATCGCGCTGCGCGAAATCGTGCGCGGCCGCCTCGAATTGTTCGGCCCCGTCACCGCGCAGCAGCTCGCAGCCCCGCTCCGGCTGCCGGACGCGGCGCTCGAGGCCGCGCTCCTGCAGCTCGAAGCCGAGGGCGGCGTGATGCGCATGGAGAACGGTCAGTGGTGCGAGCGCCGCCTGCTGGCGCGACTGCATCGCTACACGCGCGACAAGCAGCGCGCCGCCGTGCAGGCGGTGCCACCCGCGCAGTTCCTGCGGCACCTGTTCCGCTGGCAGGGCGTGGCCGGCGCAACCGTCGACGAGCGCCGCGAGGGCGAATCCGGCCTGCTCGCCGTGCTGCGCCAGCTCGAAGGTTTCTCGGTCGCCGCCGGCGCCTGGGAGGATGACGTGCTCACGCCACGCGTCCGCCAGTACCACCCCGAACTGCTCGATCGACTGAGCAGCGCGGGCCGCGTCGTCTGGTTTCGCCCATCCGAGACCGCCGACCCCGAGCGCCGCTCCGGCCCGGTGCGCAGCACCCCGATCATCCTCTGCGAGCGCGAGAACTACGCCGCCTGGAACTCCGCGCCGACGGACCCAAGCGCTGCAATTCCCTCTCCCCGCAAGCGGGGAGAGGGCCAGGGTGAGGGGCCGGCCGTTGCCTCCTCCCTTTCTCCCAAAGCCCAACGCCTCCTCGAATCACTGAACTCCCACGGCGCCAGCTTCTTCGACGACCTCGTCAACGACACCGGCCTGCTGCGCACCGAAGTCGAGCAGGGCCTCGGTGAACTCGTGAGCCAGGGCATGACGACATCCGACTCTTTCGCCGGCCTGCGCGCGCTGGTCGTGCCGGCCGAGCGTCGCGAGAAAATGCGCCGCTATCGCCGCAGCATCACGCATGACGTCGACGCCGCCGGCCGCTGGAGCGTGCCGCGGGCGCCGCGCGTGGCGGAGTCGGCCGGCTCGCTGGCCGATCCATCCGTCGAGCACATCGCCCGTGTGCTACTGCGCCGCTACGGCGTCGTGTTCCGCGCGCTGCTCGCGCGCGAGGACCATCTGCCGCCGTGGCGCGAGCTGTTCTACGTCTACCGCCGCATGGAAGCGCGCGGCGAGATTCGTGGCGGACGCTTCGTGACGGGATTTTCCGGCGAGCAGTTCGCGCTGCCCGAGGCCACGGTTGCGCTGCGCAAGGCGGGCGGGGAGCCGAAGCCGGACGCACCGATCGAGGAAGAGCTGGTCTCGATCTCAGCCGCCGATCCGCTGAACCTCGTCGGCGTGATCACCCCCGGCGACAAGGTGCCCGCGCTCTCCGGCAACCGCGTATTGTTTCGCAACGGCGTGCCGGTGGCGGTGCAGAGCGGCGACGAAGTGCGCTTCCTGCAGGCGGTTGAGAGCAAGTCGGAGTGGGAAATTCGCAACCTGCTGATCCGTAAATTGCGACCGGGCAGTTACCTCGAGGAGCAGCCGACGTCCCAATGATCACCAACTCTCAGTCCGGCACCAACGTCCACGAAGTCGCGGACGGTATCTACCGCATCAACACCCCGGTGGAGACGCCCGGCGGCGGCTTCTCCTTTAACCAGTACCTGATCGTCGATGACGAGCCGTTGCTGTTCCACACCGGCCCGCGCAGGATGTTCGCGCTGGTGCGCGAGGCCGTGACGAGCGTCATGCCGGTGGAACGGCTGCAGCACATTGCCTTGTCGCACGTCGAAGCCGACGAGTGCGGCTCGATGAACGCATGGCTTGCCGCGGCGCCGCAGTCCGCGCCGCTGTGCGGCCGCGTGGCAGCGATGGTGTCCATCAACGACCTCGCCGACCGCGCGGCGCGCGCGCTTGCCGACGGCGAGTCGATTTCGCTCGGCAAGCACACGGTCGTGTGGCACGACACGCCGCACCTGCCGCACGCCTGGGAATGCGGCTTTCTCAGCGAGACCCGCACGCGCACCTTGCTGTGCGGCGACCTGTTCACCCAGGGCGGCACCGACCTGCCGGCACTGACCGAACGCGAAATCCTCGGCCCGAGCGAGGCGTTCCGCAAGCAGATGGATTACTTCGCGCATACGGACACCGCGCGCGCGTTGCTGGAAAAACTCGCGGCGACATCGCCGACGACCATGGCTTGCATGCACGGCAGCGCGTGGCAGGGGGATGGGGCGAAACTGTTAAGGGCGCTGGCGGATTCGGTTGGGGTTTAGGCGGAGCTGGCGTCGCTTTTAGCTGATTTCGCCGGTGTCCCTTTGTCTGCCACTCTTGTCCCGAAGTGATCGCAGATATGAGTCGCAGCGTGTCTCTTAATTGTAGTTAGAACCACTAGGAGGAACTCAGTGCGTACATTCCCGATTATTGCGTTAATGGTCGTTACCGGCGCCGTGGCAGCGGCCAATCCAGCATCAGACGGATCCTTCGTGCAGATCGTTTCGATTTCTCCAACGGTGGGTACTGCGCTCCGCGCTGGCGAGAAGGTGTCGTTGAAGGTAGAAATCGAGTACGTCGTTCCGGTGGAGTCGGCGACGATCGGCCTGGTCGTTCAAGCGGCAGACAATTCCCCCATAGCCAATGACAATGACGTTCTGTTGAAAGGCAGTGGCAAGGTCACTCTCACCGCAGACTTCACGGTCCCGGCCACGAAAATGATCAACATCTTCACGCCGCTCTCGGCGCAAGGGCAGAACAGCACGTCCACCGTTGATTCGCGAGCTTTTAAGGTGCTCGCCAACTGACCATGGTTCTAACTATGTGTTCCGGCCGACGTCCGCGCCTCCGGCGCGGCCGCGGCTGAACACGGCGTTCGCCACCCCGTGAACCAACGGAGCGTCGAGTGAAATCGAAGGAATGGAAGCGGAAAGCCTGGCTATTGGCCGTCGTGGTCGTTTTGCTGTTCGTGGTCAATCCAGAGTTGCGCGCCCTCGTATTCCTAGTCGATGCCTTGTCGCTTGAGGTCTTCTTGCTGTTTGTCGGGCTGCAAGTCAAAGATTTTTTGCAGTTAATGCAGCCGGCCGTCGTCAAGCTGTTCGCATCGCTTGCCCGACCTTCCGCAGCGGCAGCTCGTCATCTAGGCGGTGCCGCCAACGCGTTGCTGCCTCGGGTTCCTGTGGTATTTCTCGCGCAGCAAACGCTCTGGGCAGCTCGAATGCAGCTTAGTGCTGGAGTGTGTCGCTCCTGCAGCGGCAAAGCTGTATGAGGGCGGTAGGAAAGTATGTGGCTTGCCTTGGCGTTGGAGCGCTCGGTGGCTGACACGGCGTTAGGTGCCATTGGAGTGAGCTGGTGACATTGTCCAAGCCGCAACAGGGTGTGGCATTTGGCGCGTCTTCTGCGTTGGCCATTACATTGACAGCACTGGCAGTCGCAGTGCTGTTGGTGCCCCCCGGCCTCGTGCCCGAGTCCCCCGGGGCTAGAGCGCGCCTCCTTGCGGTATGTGCATTGGGGCCTATATCGATGCTGGTCATGGCAGTTGGCCGCCTGGGTAACCACCGGTTCCATACACCGGAAGACATTGCAGGCAGCGGTCTAACGGCGGGAACAAATAAGGCCAAACTGCTCCAGGCCTTGCTGCAAAATACTTTGGAACAACTTTGCATTGCACTCCCCGTGTACTCCGCATGGGCTCTGTTGGCGCCGCCTCGGCTGATGGTGGCGCTACCCACCGCGGCAATACTCTTTGTCGTCGGCCGCGTGTTGTTCTTCTGGGGCTACGCCAAAGGAGCGCCGGGTCGAGCAATAGGGTTTGGACTCACCTTTTATCCAAGTATTCTGATGCTGGCTGGGTGCTTCTATTTCGCGGCTGCCCTGGTTGGCACCTAACAATTAATTCTGACGACGACCATGACGCGTGGTTCTCACCGCCACGCGGAGGCCGGAATGATTCGGATGACCCTCGCGCGTTGGGTCGCCGGCAAGGGGCTCTGTCCCGTCGTGTAGCATCGGCCGCACGGGTCGGAGCATCTTCCCGGACGCCCCTTCGCGGCACAGGAGAAAGCCGATGCGCAACAAATACGTAGTTGTTTCGGGCGCAGTCTTTGCCGTCGTCGCGTTGGGCCAGACAATCCGTGCCATCAACCAGGTGCCAGTGCACGTCGGCAGCTTCGAGGTTCCCGTGTGGGCGTCGTGGCTGGCCGCGGTCATCGCAGGAAGTCTCTGCGC
>DATLBT010000134.1:0-9696 GCA_035526825.1 Verrucomicrobiia bacterium
GGGATATCTGCGACGCGGCGCTGGTCGATTCGCTGCTCACGGAGGAGAAGCCGGACGCTATCGTCCATTTCGCCGCCGAATCCCATGTAGACCGCAGCATTCTTTCGGCGGCGCCGGCCTTTGAGACGAATCTGCGCGGCACGTTTACCTTGCTTGAAGCGGCGCGGGCGCGGAAGATCGGCCGATTCGTGCATGTCTCGACGGACGAGGTGTACGGGAGCCTGCCGGCTCCACTCGAAGCCGACGAGGGTTTTCCGCTGAATGCCAGCAGCCCTTATTCGGCGTCGAAGGCGGGATCGGACCTGTTGGCGCGGTCCTACTTCGTGACCTACGGGCTGCCGGTGGTGATCACGCGCGCGTCGAACAATTACGGGCCGTACCAGTTTCCCGAGAAGCTGATCCCGCTGATGATCCTCAACGCGCTGGAGGGAAAACCGCTGCCGGTTTACGGCAAGGGCGACAACGTGCGCGACTGGTTGTTCGTCGACGACCACGTGCGCGCGCTGCTGGCGGTGCTCGAGCGCGGCCAGCCGGGCGAGGAATACAACATCGGCGGCAACGGCGAGCGCAGGAACATCGAGGTGGTCGAGCAGCTGTGCGCGCTGGTCGACGAGCTCGCGCCTGCGGCCACGCCGCGGAAAAGCCTGATCGCGTACGTGACCGACCGGCCCGGCCATGACGCCCGCTACGCCATCGACGCGTCCAAGATCCGGCGCGAACTCGGCTGGACGCCGGTCGAGAGCTTCGACTCCGGCCTGCGCAAGACCGTGCAGTGGTATCTGGCCCATCGCAGCTGGTGCGCGCAGGTGGGATCGCGCGGCTATGGGCGCGAGCGGCTCGGGCTCGCCAGGAGGGCGGGCGCATGAAAGGCATCATCCTCGCTGGCGGCTCGGGCACGCGGCTGCATCCGTCGACTCAGGTCGTGTCCAAGCAGTTGCTGCCCGTCTACGACAAGCCGATGGTGTACTACCCGCTGTCGACGCTGATGCTCGCCGGAATTCGCGACATCCTGATCATCTCGACGCCACAGGACACGCCTCGCTTCGAGCAGCTGCTCGGTGACGGTTCCCGCTGGGGCATCAACCTCAAGTACGCCGTGCAGCCAAAGCCGGACGGCCTCGCGCAGGCATTCATCATCGGGGCGCCCTTCATCGGCGACGACCCGTGCGCGCTGGTGCTCGGCGACAACCTGTTTTACGGCCACGACCTGGCCGCGGCGGTGAAGCGCGCTGCCTCGCGCGCGGCCGGCGCCACCGTGTTCGCCTACCCGGTGAACGATCCGGAGCGTTATGGCGTGGTGGAGTTCGACGCATCCGGCAAGGCCGTGTCGATCGAGGAAAAACCGAAGGCGCCGCGCTCGCGCTACGCCGTGACCGGGCTGTACTTCTATGATCGCGAGGTCGTGAAGTTCGCGAAGTCCCTGCGGCCTTCGGCGCGCGGCGAACTCGAGATCACCGACCTCAACCGCATTTACCTCGAGCGCGACACGCTGACCGTCGAGGTGATGGGCCGCGGCATGGCGTGGCTCGACACCGGCACGCACGATTCCCTGCTCGAGGCGGCGCAGTTCATCCAGACGCTGGAGAAACGCCAGGGCCTCAAGATCGCGTGCCCCGAGGAAGTCGCGTTCCGCGCCGGCTTCATCAGCGAGCAGCAGTTGCGCGCGCTGGCGCAGCCGCTGCTCAAGAGCGGCTACGGTGCTTACCTGCTGCGCGTGCTCGAAGAAAAAATCTTCTGATGCAGGCCCTGCCGACGGAGCTGCCCGGCGTGCTGATCCTCGAGCCGAAGGTGTTCGGTGACGAGCGCGGCTTCTTCATGGAAAGCTTCAACGCGCGCGAATTTGCCAAGCTCACCGGATGCACCAAGGCCTTTGTGCAAGACAATCATTCGCGCTCGGCGCGTCACGTGCTGCGCGGATTGCACTACCAGCTGGCGCCGATGGCGCAGGACAAGCTGGTGCGCGTGGTTGCCGGCGAGATCCTCGACGTCGCGGTGGATGTCCTCCGCGGATCGCCGACGTTCGGCCGCTGCGCAACCGTGCGGTTGTCCGCTGACAACAAGCGGCAGATGTGGATCCCGGCCGGCCACGCGCATGGCTTCCTGGCCCTGTCCGAGGCCGCGGAAGTCCAGTACAAGGTGACCCAATACCACTCGCCGCAGCATGAGCGCTCGATACGCTGGGACGATCCCGCTTTGGGGATTTCCTGGGACGTGGCGGAGCCGGTGCTGTCGGGCAAGGATCGCGCGGCGCCGCTACTCGCCGGGGCGGAACTGGACGCCCGGCAATGACCGATCGCACTCCGTGAAAACGCTCGTCCTCTATTGCAAGTCCTGGCGCCAGGATGTGCTGCGCGCACGCCGCCTGGCGGAGAGCGTGTCCCGGCATAACGGCGAGCAGCTCGAATTTCATATATCCGCGCCGACCGTGGATCACGCCCATTTTCGCGAACATCTCGCGGGTGTGCCGCACGTGCTCCACGCCGACGAAGACATCCTGGCAGCCAATCCCCGGCTCGACCGCGCACAGGTGGCGGCGATGCCGGGCTACGTGAGCCAACAAGTCGTAAAGAGCGAGTTCTGGCGCCTGGGCCTGGCCGAGCATTACGTGTGCCTGGATTCGGACAGCTACTTCATCCGCGATTTCGGCCTGCGGGATTTCGTCGCCGGGGACGGCACCCCTTATACGGTCATGCACGAGGACAAGGACTTCTTCCAATACTTGATCAACATCGGCAAGCAAAAGTTTGTTGCGCACGCGCAGGAAGAAGCGCGTCGCCTCGGCGAGCACCTGCCCGGCGTCGAAACGCGGTACCGCTTCGGGCCAACACCGGTTATCTGGTCGCGCCACGTGTGGGAGGCCCTCGACGAGCGCAAGTTCCGACCGGCGGGCATGAGCTTCGCGGACGCCATCGCGCGCTTTGCGTCCGAGCTGCACTGGTACGGCGGTGCACTGCTCGCGTACAAGCCGATTCCGCTGCTGCCGCGCGAGCCCCTGTTCCGTCTCTATGGCTATGTCGAGGAATATTGGCGCGCGCACCGGCTTGGCGAGACCGACGAGACTCTGAAAGCCCAATATCTCGGCGTGACGCGCCAATCTTCCTGGGACCGGGCCGACGATTTCGAGCCGGTCAAGCGAATCCGGCGCGCGGCGCGCACCGCGCTCAAGTACTGCTTCGGACGGTGGTAGCGCGGTGATCGTCGCCAAGCTGATGGGCGGGCTGGGCAACCAGATGTTTCAGTACGCGCTCGGCCGTCATCTGGCGTTGAAGCATGGCGTACCGCTGAAGGTCGACCTGGACTTCTTGCTGCGTGAATCGCGCAGCGTGCCGGACACGACACCGCACGATTACAACCTGCCGCACTTCCACGTCGCCGCCGAGCCCTCGACGGTCGCCGAGACGTCAGTGCTCAAGCTGCCTGTGGCACGGGGCTGGCGTCGCCAGTTGCGGCGCGTGCAGCAAATGCTCGCGCCCGGGTCGCTGACGCACGTGTTGGAGCGGGGGCTGGCCTTCGATCCGCGGGTTTTGCGCGCTGGTCCAGACGTTTATCTCGAAGGGTACTGGCAGAGCCCCCGGTATTTCGAGCCGGTGGCGGCGCAGATCCGGGCGGACTTCGAGTTACGCGATGGGCCCGATGGGCGTAACGCCGCACTACTGCTGGACATTGCCGACAGCGAGGCGGTAGCCGTGCACGTGCGGCGGGGCGACTACATCACAAGCCCCGGCGCGGCGCGCGTGCACGGACTCTGCGGGCTGGACTACTACGAGGCGGCACTGGCGGAGATCGCGCGGCGCGTGCGAGTGCCGCGCTTCTTTCTGTTTTCC
Organism: Verrucomicrobiia bacterium; assembly: GCA_035526825.1. Taxonomy (GTDB): domain Bacteria; phylum Pseudomonadota; class Gammaproteobacteria; order Nevskiales; family Nevskiaceae; genus JACPFV01. The sequence continues at coordinate 3,825 of DATLBT010000134.1, forward strand.
GATGATCCGGCATGGGTCCAGGCCAACCTGCGCGTGCCGGGAACCGCGACGATGATCACCCACAATGGCCCGCGTCCGTGGGAGGACCTCCGGTTGATGCGAGCCTGCCGCCACTTCGTGATCGCCAACAGCTCCTTCAGCTGGTGGGGAGCCTGGCTTTCCGCCGCCCCAGGCAAGATCGTTATCGCACCGAGGCGGTGGGCGCTGGAGTCGGGGTTGAACGTGGCAACGCGTCATCCTCCCGAGTGGCAGACGTTGTGAACGCGGTGACGGTGGTCATACCGACTTACAACCGGGCCCCGCTACTACGGCGCACGCTGTCGAGCGTGCTGGCGCAGACCGTCGCGCCGCTCGAGGTGCTGGTCGCGGATGACGGCTCGACCGACGACACCGCTGCGGCAATACGCGAATTCGGCGGCCGAGTTACGCACCTGCTCCTGCCGCACGTCGGTGCGCCCGCGGCAGCGCGGAACGCCGGACTGGCCCGTGCGCGCGGCGACTGGATTGCCTTCGTCGACGATGACGACCTCTGGATGGCGGACAAGCTCGAACGCCAACTCGCCCTCGCGGAGGGTGTCGGCCTCGTGTGCTGCAACGCAGAGTTGATCGACGAACGCGATCATCCGATCGGCCGCAACTTGCACGAGGCGCACCCGCTGGCAAAGGAACCGGACCCCTTGCGCGCGCTGATCGGAGGCAACTTCGTGGTCTGCTCCAGCGTGCTGGCGCGCACCGAGTTGTTACGCGCCTCCGGCGGATTTTACGAGGGGCCCGAGCTGGGCCGGCTCGCCGAGGACTACGACCTGTGGCTGCGTTGCGCACTGCGCGCACGACTCCGCTACGAGCACGAGCCGTGGGTGCGTTACCGCTTCGCCGGGACCGGCCTCAGCCAGGGAACGCCCTCTTTGCGTCAAGCCGAGGCACTGGCCACCGTGCGCCGGCGCTTGATCGCGGCCCTTGGTCCGCGTGCCGACAACGAGTTCGCCGAGCCTTTGCGACAAAATTGGCGCCGGCTGCAGCATGCCCGCTACAAAGCCTATCTGGCGGAAGGCCCCCGGTGGCGCGCGTTTGCGCCGTGGCTCGCCGTGCAGGCCGCGAAGGCTCGCGGCCGGCGCTGAATGTCCCGGACGCAGTCGCAAATGGCACAATGCGCGCCCGCCAACCGCGCCAATCCGCTCCAATGGGCCTCGGTAAACTGAAGCGAGCGTGGCGCAGGCGCCAGCAGCAGCGCCTGGACCGCCCACTCCCATCCGCCACGCCGGCGGAACTCGAGCAGATCGCTTTGCTGCGCAAACAAGTCGCGGCCTTTCCGCTGCAGGTCGCGCCGGGCCAACCGCCGTCCGAAGCCGAATGGCGGGGAAACCTCGATGCGCTGCGGCGGGATGTGCTCGAGCAGGATCCCCGCGAATTCACGCGCTTTCCGGTCGTGCTGAAGACGATGTTCGTCGACGATGCCCCGTATCTCTCCCAGGAGATCCGTTTCCTGCGAGACCACCGCGATTACTCACGGCGCTGGGCCGTCGCGCTGCAGGAGTGCGGCGCGGGCCATCCCCTTCCTTACGGCGGCTACCCCGCTACCAGCGGCAACCTGCTGCACCACTGTTACCACCTCGCACGCTTCGGCGATGCGACCGGGGTCGATGTGGCACAGCTGCCCTTCGTATTGGAGTTCGGCGGGGGCTACGGCAGCCTGTGCCGCGTATTCCATCGCTGCGGTTTTCGTGGCCGATACGTGATCTTCGATTTCTCTCATTTCTCGGCGCTACAGCGTTACTTCCTGCGCAGCGTCGGCATCGTCGTGCACGAGGATGCGGCTGCGTTCCGCGCAGCCACCACTGGCGTGATATGCGTGTCCACGCTGGAAGCGCTCGATGACGTACTGCCGCTCGACACGCGCGAGGCGATGTTCACGGCGACATGGTCGCTGAGCGAGGCGCCAGCAGCGCTGCGCGAGGCGTTCCTGCCCCGAGTGCGCGCGATGCGCGCGTTCCTGATCGGGTTCCAGGATCGCTTCAACGAGATGGACAATCAGGCATGGTTCGGCAGCGAGTGGCCTGCCGCACTGCCCCACGTCAAGTGGCAAAGCCTGCCGATTGCACACCTGCGCGGCAACAACTACTTGTTCGGAGTGTCCTGACATGGCTGGATCGCTGATGCGCTTCCTGCGCCGTATGCGCCATTTCAAGAAGGGCAAGCTTAGTTTCTCGCAGAGCGGCGAGGACGTCATCGTCGATAGCTTGTTCACCGCTCTTGGCCTGCGCGAGCTCAACTACCTCGACATCGGGTCGCACGACCCGGTGAAACTCAGCAATACCTATTACTTCTATCTGAAAGGCGGATCGGGCGTACTGGTCGAGCCGGACCCCAATCTTTTCCCACGGCTGCAGCGTGCCCGGCGACGCGACACCTGCCTCAATGCGGCGGTCAGCATCGATGGCACTCGCGGACGTCGCCCGTTCTACCTGATGCGCTCCAGTACCCTGAACACCTTCTCGAAAGCGGAAGCGATGCGCTGCGCTGCCATGGGCGAGCCCATCTTGCGCGAGATCGAGGTCGACACACTGCCCGTCAGCGTGGTGCTCGAAGAGCATTTTGCCAGCCGGCCGCTGCATTTTCTCTCGCTGGACGTCGAGGGCGTCGATCTGGACATCATCCGCTCGATCGACTTTGCCCGTTGGCGGCCATGGGTGATGTGCGTCGAGACGATCACGTTCGACGCGGATCGGCAGCGGCAACGCAAGCGCAGCGAGATCATCGAACACCTGACGGCGCAGGACTACCTGGTGTACGCCGATACCTATATCAATACGGTGTTCGTCGATCGGCGGATCTGGCATTCGGCCCCGGCCAGCCGCTAGGCTCGATTGCGGCCAGTAATTGCTCCAGGGAGCGAAGCTGCCCACCCCACGATCTGCGCGACCGCCGCTTCGGCCGCATACGGCGATTGCTGCTTCGGCCCGACCAGCGCGCCATCGCGCCAGCGCCGAAACAGGGTCCCTATGGCATCGGTGAGCGCGGGGTGATCGCCTGCGCGCACGACCACATGGTCATGCCGCTGTAGTAACTGCGCGAGATCGGTGTTGTCATGGATGACGCCGAGAATCGGTCGATCCATCCACAGATACTCGTACAGCTTGGACGGGAAATATTCCTGGCAAAACGCATCTTGGCCGTGCAGCAGGAGCAACACATCGGTTTGGCGCATGGCCTGCAGCACGCGATCGCGACCGGACTGGCCGGTGATCGGGTCGGTCTCGAGCCGGCCGATGTTTTCGATGATCTCGGGGAACGGGAATGTGCGCAGCGACTCACGCGACACTGCATCCCAATCGCCGCCATAGGTGCGTAACCGGATCCGCGAGCGGCACTCGGGTAGGGCCCGCAGCAGTTGCGCCAGTGCGGCGAGGACGTCGCCGAGGTTGCGATTCGGCGCCAGCGAGCCAAAGTGCGCGAGCACAAACAGCGGGCCCTGCGCCCACGCCGATCCCGTCGGCGGCGGATTTGATCCGGGGTACAGCAGCCGTCCGCGGTCGCCCAATGCAGGATGGCGTTCGCGCGCGCGGGCCAAAGCTGTTGGCGTGAACCACCAGGCCACGTCAGCGTGCTCGCAGATCAGCGACTCGACCCAGCGGAACCAGCGGTAGCGTATCGGACCCTGTGACCAGTCCTTCCAGACCATCGGATCGTGCACTTCGGCAATCCATGGCAGCCCGTAGCGTCGCTTCAGCAGCCAGGCCGCGACATGCGCGCCGGCGGAACCACCGCTGGACCAGATCAGACGCGGCCGCTCGCGTGCAATGACGCGCGCGCCGGCTGCGCGCGCCGTCAGGAACCATGACCAGTGGCTGTCGAGCGGTACGAGCAGCTTCTCGACCAGGTAGAACGGCAGGAGCACCAGGCTGACGGCTGCCTTGGCCAGCCGCAACAGTGCGCGGTTGCGGATGCGCAGCGCCAGCCAGTGGCGCAAGTCGAAGCGCAGGCCGGAGGGTAACGGCGCCAGCACCTGGTGATGCTGCAACTGCGAATCCCGGCGTCCCGTCACCGCGCTGACCACGATCGGCTCGATGCCGCGCGCGCGCAGATGCGGGATCTTGTCGGTCACGGTCTGGCTCGCGGCGCGCCCGTCCATATTGAAGGCGTGCGAGAGCAGCAGCCACTTTTCGCGGGGGGCTGTCATCGGCGGCCCACTATGCCTCATGCCGCTGGCACGCGGCGCCTGATCCGTTACTCGTTCTCCGCCCGCGGCGGCCGCGTCGCCAACGCGCGCACCGCTTCGAACGGCTTGATCTCGCCGGTGATCACGCGCAGCACCTGCTCACTGATTGGCATGTCGACCCCGTGCTTGCGCGCGAGCCGCATGACCTCGGGCGCAGCGCGCACGCCTTCCACGACCTGGCGAATCGTGGCGTGGGCCTCGGCCAGGGACTTGCCCTTGGCCAGCATCAGGCCCATGCGCCGGTTGCGCGATTGGTCGTCCGTGCAGGTCAGCACGAGGTCGCCGAGGCCGGCGAGCCCCATGAACGTCTCGCGCTGACCGCCGAGCGCCTCGCCGAGCCGCATGATCTCGGCAAGGCCGCGCGTGATGACGCCTGCGCGCGTGTTGGCGCCCAGGCCCATGCCGTCGGCGATGCCGACCGCGATCGCCAGCACGTTCTTGACCGAGCCGCCGACCTCGACGCCGATGACGTCGGTCGAGGTGTATGCGCGAAAACCGTTGCCGTGAAGCGCGCCGACGATCTTGTCGGCGTAACGCTCGTCGACCGAGGCGACGGTCACCGCCGTCGGCATGCCCAAACCCACCTCCTTGGCGAAGGTCGGCCCCGAGATCGCGGCGAACTTGCGGTTGGCGCCGAGAACGTCGCCGACGACCTCGTGCACCAATTTGCCGGTGTCCGGTTCGAGGCCCTTGCAGGCCGACGCGATGCCCTGCTCGGGCCGCAGCATCGCCGCCACGATGCGCAGCACCGCATGCAGCGCGTGGCTGGGCACCGCGACGAGCAGGTCGTCGGCGTCGCGCACCGCTTCGCGCAAGTCGGAGGTCGGCTTCAGCGTCGGCGGAAACTTGCAGCCCGGCAGGTACTCGGCGTTGACGCGATCGTGCGCGAGCTTTTTCATCTGCCCGGCGTCGCGGCCCCACAGCCAGGTGTCGTTGCCGAGCCGCGCGATCTGGATCGCCAGCGCCGTGCCATAGGAGCCGGCGCCGAGCACCGTGATGCGCGTGCTCATGCGGCCTGTGCCTGGCGCAGATGCGCGAGCGTTGCGTCCAGCGCCACTTCCCACGCCGGCAGCCGCAAGCCGAAGTCTCGGGCGAGGCGCGTGTTGTCCAGCACGCTGAATGCCGGGCGCTGCGCGGGCGTCGGGTAATCCGCGGATTTGATGGCGCGCACCGGCACGCGACGGCACAGGTCCAGCGCAGCGCCCTGCTCGACGATGCGCTCGGCGAAGCCGTGCCAGCTGGTCTGGCCCTGGTTGGTCACGTTCCAGGTACCGGAGCGCTGTTCCGCCGCGCGGACCATGTTCAGCGTCGTCTCGGCCAGAGACGAGGCCGCGGTCGGGCTGCCGACCTGGTCGGCGACGACGCACAACTCTGGCCTCTCGCGCGCGAGCCGCAGCATCGTCAGCAGGAAGTTCTTGCCGTGCGCGGCGTACACCCAGCTGGTGCGCAAGATCAGGTGGCGGCAGCCGCTGGTCCGCACGGCTTCTTCGCCCGCGAGCTTGCTGCGGCCGTAAGCGCTGGTCGGGTTCGTCGCGTCGGCCTCGTCGTAGGGCGAGCGCGAGGTGCCGTCGAAAACATAATCGGTCGAGTAGTGCACGAGCAGGCTGCCCAGCTTCGCGCATTCGCGCGCCATCGCGGCGGGTGCGTCGGCGTTGA
>DATLBT010000135.1:0-28395 GCA_035526825.1 Verrucomicrobiia bacterium
CGTCGATCGCACGCCGGACCCCTTCGGCTTCCCGACGCAGACCGGCGTCACCGGCGGCACGCTGGTCGAGTCGGCTGCGGTGACACCCACGGGCTACAACACGTCCGTCGCGATCGTTGCCGGCCCCGGCGCGCAGTACCGTGTCGACGGCGCGGGCGACTGGACCAGCGCGTCCGGCACGCTGGTGCCGGGCCAGTCGATCCAGATCCGCCACACGAGCACGACGACTTCGGGGGGCTACACCAAGACCTACGTCAAGGTCGGCGGGGTCACGGGCAATTTCACCACCCGGACGCGTTAAGTAGAATCGCACCTCATTTTCATTCCCTGTATCGAAGGAGCTTTCGCATATGAAGTACCCCGTGACGGTTGTTGCCCTCGCACTCTTCGCTTTCGCTGCCGGCTGCGGCAAGGAAGAAACGCCGCCCGCGGCGGCGCCCGTGCAGCCCACCGTGGTGGCGCCCGCGCCGACCGCGCAGGCGATCGGGGATTCCTGCTCGCAGGATTGCGGCGGCGGCAAGATCGCGACGATCCAGTGCGCAGCCGGCGAGACTCCCGTGTGCGACTGCGCGGCGACGCCAAACGCGCTGTGCAAGGTGCCCGCCCCGGCCGCCAGCCCCTGAGCTTGCGCGCGCTGTTCGCGGCGACCGTGGCCTGCTCGGTCACGGTCGCCATCGCGGACGACCCTGATTACGGCGTCCTCGGGGTTCAGTACATCAGTCCCGACGGCGGACGCGGCGCCAGCCACGGCGCGGGCGGCAGCGCGGCTTATGGCCACGAGTTCAACCCGACGCTCGCGCTCGAAGGCCTGCTGCGCGCGAGCGTGCTGGAGCCGGACGCCGACGGCGCCGCATCGCTAGGGCAGCAGGGCGCGGGGCTCGACCTGCGGTTTTCCATGGGTCCTGCGTTTCTGATTGCCGGCGCCGGCGTGATTCGCAACGACGACAATACTTCGCAGGCAGACGCAGGTGGCTACTTCAATGCGGGCGTTGGCTGGCGCAGCGCGCCGACCGCGCTCGGCCTGCGCTACCGCGCCGAGCTGCGCGCGGTGAACGACGCGTTCGCGGGTGGCCAGCTCGACGTGCTTGCGGGACTCGCGGTGGAGCTTCACCGTCGCGCCTCGCCAATGCCAGTGGCGCTGGCGCCCGCCGCGCCGCCAAGCGTGATCCGGCTCGAGATGCCCCCGGTGGTTGCCGACGCCGATGGCGACGGCGTTCCCGACGAGAGCGACCGCTGCGCGCGCACCCTGACCGGCGCCACCGTCGCCGAGGACGGCTGCGTCTGGCAGGAGCAGGTCGTCACCATGTCCAACCTCAAGTTTCCGAGCAACTCGGCTCGCCTGACGCCGGAGATCGCAGAGCGCCTCGACAGCGTCGCGGCCTTCTTCGCGAACCAGCCCGACGTCGCCATGGGGATCCACGGCCACACCGACGCGCAGGGCAGCGACGCTTTCAACCAGAAGCTGTCATCAGCGCGCGCAGCCAGCGTGCGCGACTACCTGATCCGGCAGGGCATCGCGCCCAAGCGGCTCGAATCACAGGGCTTCGGCGAATCGCAGCCTATCGCGGACAACGAGACCGAAGAGGGCCGCGCACAGAACCGCCGCGTCGACCTGCGCATCCGGGCGCGCCAGCCGCGCTGAGGATCGATAAGGCTTGACGCACTGCCGCAGCCTTGGCTAGCGTCGCTCCATGAAGCGCACGCCTGCCGACCGCACTGCCCTCGAGCCGCGCGCGGCGGAGTTGCTCAAGCTGCTGGTCGAGCGCTACATCCACGATGGCCAACCCGTGGGATCGCGCACCTTGTCGCGGGCGCGGGGCCTCGAGCTGTCGCCTGCGACGATCCGCAACATCATGTCGGACCTCGACGAGCTCGGGCTGGTGTCCTCGCCGCATACGTCGGCCGGCCGTGTGCCGACCGGTCGCGGCTACCGGTACTTTGTCGACTCGCTGCTCGCGCCGGAGCGATTGAGCGAGCAGGACGAGCAGATGATCGCGCGCGAACTGGTGCCAGCTGCGGGCGAGGGCGAGTTGTTGCAGGTGGCGTCCGAGCTGCTGTCGGGCCTGACCCACATGGCTGGCGTGGTCACGGTGCCGCGCCGGAACCTCGCGGTACTGCGCCGGATCGAGTTCCTGCCGCTGTCAGACTGTCGGGTCCTGGCGATCCTGGTGGTCAACCAGCACGAGGTGCAGAACCGCGTCTTGCATACCGATCGCGACTATGCGGCCGACGAGCTCGAGCGTTTCGCCAATGCGATCAACCAGAATTTCGTCGGCCAGGAGCTGACACGCCTGCGCCAGTCGCTGCTCGACGATGTCTCCGCGGCCAAGGTGCGCGTCGACCAGACCTTGCTGCAGGCGGTGGCGTTAACTGAGCAGGCGCTGGACGGCGGCGCGGCACGCCAGGACTATGTGCTGGCGGGGGGTTCCAACCTGATGGCCTTCCAGGAGCTGGCCGATGTGCAGCGCTTGCGCAACCTGTTCGACGCGCTCGACCGCAAGCGTGACTTGCTGCAACTGTTCGACAGCTGCCTCGGCGCGGAGGGCCTGCAGATCTTTATCGGCGAAGAATCCGGTTACCGCGTGCTCGACGAACTGTCCGTGGTGACCGCGCCGTATACGGTCAATGGCGAGGTCGCCGGCGTCCTCGGGGTGATCGGCCCGACCCGCATGGCCTATTCGCGGATCATCCCGCTGGTCACCGAAACCGCGAAACAACTGTCCAAGGGCTTGAAAGTCGATCGTTGAACCCCAGCTTGGGGGAACGCCCTTTTGGTGACGGAAGCCTTTTGCCCGCCATGGACCAGCCAGCCACCCCCGATCCGGTAGCCCCGGACGAACTCGACAGCCTGCGCGCCCGCCTTGCCGAAGCCGAGGCGAAGGCCGCCGAGAACTGGGACAAGGCGCTGCGCGCCACCGCCGAGCTCGAGAACGTCCGCAGGCGCGTCGAGCGCGACTCCGCCCAGGCCCAGAAGTACGCCCTCGAGCGCATCCTGGGCGAGCTGATTGGCGTGAACGACAGCCTCGAACTCGGCCTGAAAGCCGTCGAAGGTGAAAGTCCCGAAACGCGCAAGCACCTCGAGGGCCTGCAGCTGACCCACAAGCAATTCTGGGCGACGCTCGAGCGCTACGGCGTGAGCCAGATCGATCCGCTGGGCCAGCCATTCAACCCGGAGTTCCACGAGGCGGTCTCGATGCTGGAGTCCGCTGAGATGACCCCGAACCACGTGCTGACGGTGATGCAGAAAGGTTACAAGCTGCACGATCGACTGCTTCGACCGGCGATGGTCGTCGTGGCCAAGGCCGCTGCGGCCGTCTAAACCCTTGAAACGGCGGCGTCCGACCCCCATTACCCCCGCAAGACTTTCACTGCTTCACCGGAGCAACTCATGGGCAAGATGATCGGCATCGACCTCGGTACCACCAACTCCTGCGTCGCCGTGATGGAAGGCGGGCAGCCGAAGGTCATCGAGAACAGCGAGGGCGAGCGCACCACGCCGTCCGTCGTCGCCTACACCGACGAACCCCAGCCGATCGTTGGCCGTCCCGCCCGGCGCCAGGCCGTGACCAACCCCATGAACACGCTCTATGGCGTGAAGCGTCTCATCGGACGCCGCTTCGAGGACCCGATGGTGGCCAAGGACATCGGCATGGTCCCCTACAAGATCGTCAAGGCACCCAATGGCGATGCGTGGGTCGAGGCCAAGGGCAAGAAGATGGCAGCGCCGGAAGTCTCGGCGCAGGTGCTGGCCAAGATGAAGAAGACCGCCGAGGACTACCTGGGCGAGAAGGTGACGGAGGCGGTCATCACCGTCCCGGCCTACTTCAATGACTCGCAGCGCCAGGCCACCAAGGACGCCGGCCGCATCGCGGGCCTGGAAGTGAAGCGCATCATCAACGAGCCGACCGCGGCCGCGCTCGCGTTCGGCCTCGACAAGGTCAAGGGCGATCGCAAGATCGCCGTGTACGACCTTGGCGGCGGCACCTTCGACGTCTCGATCATCGAGATCGCGGAAGTGGACAAGGAGCACCAGTTCGAGGTGCTCGCGACCAACGGCGACACTTTCCTCGGCGGCGAGGACTTCGACATGCGCGTCATCGAGCACATCGTCGCGGAGTTCAAGAAGGAAAGCGGCATCGACCTCAAGAAAGACCCGCTCGCCCTGCAGCGCCTGAAGGAAGCGGCCGAGAAGGCCAAGATCGAACTGTCGAGCACGACCCAGACCGACATCAACCTGCCGTACGTGACGGCGGATGCCTCGGGTCCCAAGCACCTCACGCTGAAGCTTTCGCGCGCGAAGCTGGAGTCGCTGGTCGACGACCTCATCGAGAAAACGCTCGAGCCCTGCCGCATTGCGCTGAAGGACGCAGGCCTCAAGGCCAGTGAGATCGAGGAAGTGATTTTGGTCGGCGGCCAGACGCGCATGCCCAAGGTGCAGGAAGTGGTGAAGAACCTGTTCGGGCGCGAGCCGCGCAAGGACGTGAACCCCGACGAGGCGGTCGCCGTCGGCGCCGCGATCCAGGCGTCGGTGCTCGCGGGCGAGCGCAAGGACGTGCTGCTGCTGGATGTCACGCCGCTGTCGCTCGGCATCGAGACGCTCGGCGGCAAGATGACCAAGCTGATCGAGAAGAACACCACGATCCCGACCAAGAAGTCGGAAACGTTCACGACCGCCGACGACAACCAGACCGCGGTGACGATCCAGGTCTACCAGGGCGAGCGCGAGATCGCGTCTGCCAACAAGCTGCTGGGACGCTTCGATCTCGCCGACATCCCGCCATCGCCGCGCGGCATGCCGCAGATCGAGGTGGCGTTCGACATCGACGCCAACGGCATCCTCAACGTGCATGCCAAGGACAAGGCGACCGGCAAGTCGCAGTCCATCATCATCAAGGCGAGCTCGGGACTGTCCGAGGACGAGATCAAGAAGATGATCAAGGATGCCGAGGCGCACGCCGAGGAGGACAAGAAGTTCAACGAGCTGATCACGGCGCGCAACCAGGCCGAGCACATGGCCCACGCGGTGGAAAAGTCGCTCAAGGACCTCGCCGCCGAGGTGCAGGAAGACGAGAAGAAGCAGATCGAGTCTGCGATCGCCGACCTGCGTGAGGCCATCAAGGGCGAAGACAAGGAAGCGATCACCGCCAAGACCGAGAAGCTCGCCGAGTCTTCCGCGAAGCTGGCCGAGCGCGCCTACAAGAAGGCGGGCGGCGGGCAGGGCGGGCCGGGCGCACCGCAGGGCGGCGCCGAGGGCGCGGCCGCGGGTGGCAAGGCAGAGGACGTCGTCGACGCCGAGTTCAGCGAAGTGAAGGACGAGAAGAAGTAGGGATTAGGGTTGGGGGTTGGGGATTAGGGAAAGACGCCGCGTGTTCGGCGTCTTTTCTTTTCCTAACCCCTAATCCCCAATCCCTAACCCCTTTATGTCGAAGCGTGACTACTATCAAGTCCTCGGCGTCACCAAGGACGCTGCCGACGATGAGCTGAAGAAGGCCTACCGCCGACTCGCGATGAAGCACCACCCGGACCGCAATCCGGGCAACGCCGAGTCGGAGGCGCTGTTCAAGGAAGCCAACGAGGCCTACGAGGTTTTGTCGGATCCGCAAAAACGCGAGGTCTACAACCAGTACGGCCACGAAGGGCTGCAGCGCAGTGGCGGCGGCGCCGATTTTCCTGGCGGCTTTTCGGACCTGTTTGGCGACATCTTCTCGGACATCTTCGGCGGCCAGCGGGGCGGGCCGCGTCGCGGCGCGAACTTGCGCTACACGATGGAGCTCACGCTCGAGGAAGCCGCCTTCGGTACCGCAGCGCAGATCCGTATTCCCAAACTAGACACCTGTGACGCCTGCCAGGGGCAGGGCACCGCGAGCGGCAAGGCGCCGCCGCCGTGCCCGACCTGCCGCGGCGCAGGCCAGGTGCGCATCCAGCAGGGTTTCTTCACCTTGCAGCAGACCTGCCCGCATTGCCGCGGACGTGGGGCCGTCGTCGCCGATCCATGTCCCAAGTGCCGTGGCGGTGGGCGCGTGCGCAACGAGAAGACGCTCGAGGTAAAAATTCCCCCGGGCGTCGACACCGGTGATCGCATCCGGCTGACGGGTGAGGGCGAGACAGGCGATCGCGCCGCGCCGCCGGGCGATCTTTATGTGCAGGTCGTGGTCAAGCCGCACGATATTTTCGAGCGCGACGGCAGCGACCTTTTGTGCGCGGTGCCGATCGACATCGTCACAGCAGCCCTTGGCGGCGAGCTCGACGTGCCGACGCTGAACGGCAAGGCCGCCCTGAAGATCCCGGAAGGCACGCAAGGCGGGCGAGTGTTCCGGCTGCGCGGACTCGGCGTGAAATCGGTTCGCGGCGGACCGGCCGGGGATCTGCTGTGTACGGTGCTCGTGGAAACTCCGGTCAAGCTGAATCGCAAGCAGAAGGAGTTGCTCGAGTCCTTCGGCGAATCGCTCAAGGAGAGCGCCGAGCGCCACTCCCCAGGGGCCCAGTCCTGGCTTGACAAGGCTAGGACTTTCATCGAATCCCATCTCGATCCGCGCAAATAGTCAGCGGTCGAGAAACTTGTAATAGGCTGTAAACACGAAGATATACGGCTAAGTGCCCGGTTTCGGGCGATTTTCCCCCCGCTCACAGTATGTTTTGATGCATTGACGTTTGCCCTGCCAAAACTCACGATTCAGGCGCGGTTCACATATGCTAGGAAGCGGTTTCAACCAAGGAGTCACGCAGCATGAAGATCATGAATTTCAAGCGCAAACAACAGGGTTTGACGGCGGTCGAGTACGCGGTTCTGGGTGGCGTGCTGGTGGTAATCATTGCCGGCCTGGCAGTCGCCTTCGGTCCGGCGTTGACGGCGGCCTTCTCGAATCTGCTGAGCTAACGCGACAGGCGGTCTGCCGCGGAGCAGCCCGCGGGTAGTCTCCGGCCGGCAACGGCCTTAGAGGTTTTTTGCAGGCGCGCCGGACGCAGGGTCGGGCGTGTCGCCTGATCGGTCAGGCAAAGGGGCGAATCGATGCGCAATTCGTTGTTGCCGCTGGCGGTGGCGATCATATTGGGCCTCGCCGCTGCTTTCTTCGCCAAGAATTGGATGCGCGACCGCATCGAGGCAGTCGAGGCCGAGCGCCGCAATGGCGTGCAGGTCGTGATCGCGACGGCGGACGTTTCGTTCGGCCAGAAGTTCGGCTCCGAAAGTGTGACGCTCGTCGGCTGGCCGCGTGACAGCGTGCCGACCGGCGCGTACCACGACGTCGCCGACGTGGTCGGCAAGATCGCCAACCAGAAGATTGTCGCCGGCGAAGCGATCCTGAAATCGCGGACCGTCGGCCAATCCGGGGGCAGCAGCCTGGCGGCGCTCATCGAGCCGTCCAAGCGGGCTGTGACCGTCCGCGTCAACGATGTCATCGGCGTCGCAGGCTTCCTTCTGCCGGGCAACCGTGTCGATGTATTGGCGACGCGCGAACTCGAGCGCAACAAGGCGGTGACCCGCACGCTGCTGCAGAACGTGAAGGTGCTCGCAGTGGACCAGACCGCCGCGCCCGACAAGGACAAGCCGGTGGTGGTGCGCGCGGTCACGCTCGAGGTCGAGCCGCGACAGGCCGAGCTGCTGGTGCAGGCCACCGAGGAGGGTTCGGTGCAGATGGCGCTGCGCAATCCGGAAGAGACGCCGCCCAGCGTGCAGACCGCGACGCTCGAGGACCCGGTGCCAAAGCCGCGTGTGATCGTGATTCGCGAGCCGGCCGCAGCGGCGCCGCAACAAGCGCCGCCGCCGCCCGGAGTGACGGTGATCCGCCAGACGCAAGTCGGCGAGTCGTCGGGCAATTGATTTTCGATAAGGGACAAGAAAATGAATAACGCTGCGAAGGCCGTGCTGGCCGTGGTACTGGGGAGCTGGGCCATCGCGGCAGGGGCGCAACAGAAATCCGCAGCCCCGGTCACGGTCGGAAAGCGGGCGACCGTGAACGCGGTTTACGAAGTGCCCCTGTACAAGTCGGCCGTGGTTCCCATGGACCGGCCGGCAGTCCGCGTTTCGGTAGGCAACCCTGGCGTTGCCGACATCCTCGTCATTCGCAGCCGCGAGTTGTACGTCGTGGGCAAGGCGCTCGGCAGCACCAATGTCGTGGTCTGGGACGACAGCGGCCGCGCCGCGGAGAACTTCGACATCGAGGTCACGCATGACCTCGCCACGCTCAAGGCGAAGCTGTTCGACCTGCTGCCGGGCGAGGGGATCGTCGTCAGTTCCGCGCAGGAAGAACTGGTCCTCACCGGGCAGGTGTCGTCCGCCTCGCGGATGGGCGCCGCGCTCGAACTTGCCAGGGGATTTTTGCCAGATTGCATCGTCGCGGCTTCGGACGCGCCCGGCTCATCCGGCAAGTCCGCGCGAGCCGATTCGTCGTGCAAGAAGGGCGGCGTGGTCAACCTCATGCAGATCGGCGGCGCGCAGCAAGTGATGCTGAAGGTCACGGTCGCCGAGCTGGCCCATAGCGTGGTCAAGCGGCTCGAATCCAGCCTCAACCTGCTCAAGTTCGGCGCCGACGGCGGCCGCTTCTCGGGCGGCGCCGTGAGCGGTGGCGCAACGTTCCCGGATGCAGTGAATCTCGGTGGCAATGTCTACAACCAGGACTTGAATCCCGTCACCCCGATCTTTGGAGCGCCCGCCGGTGGCCTCGGCCCTATCGGGCCGGCGCAGGACCTGTTCGCTCCGGACACTCCCTCGATCGAGGATACCGGCCTGGTGCTCGGCTACCTCCGGGGCAGTACGTTCGTGCAGGCGGTTCTGGACATTTCGAAGCGAAACGGCACGGCCAAGATCCTGTCGGAGCCGACGCTGACGACACTGACGGGCCAGGAAGCGACGTTCCTCTCGGGCGGCGAGTTTCCGATCCCGGTGCCGCAGGGAGGCCTGACCGGCGGTGTGACGGTGACGTTCAAGGAATTTGGCGTGGGCCTGAAGTTCACGCCGGTGGTGCTCGACTCGGGGCGCATCAACCTTGCGCTCAACGTGACGGTGAGCGAGATATCGGGCGACAACGCCGTCGCGATCGGCAGTGGGGCCAGCAGCAGCACCTTCGCGATTCCATCGCTGACCAAGCGCAATGCCGCCAGCACGGTTGAGCTGGGCGATGGCCAGACCATCGGCATCGCGGGCCTCATCAACGACAGCATGCGCGAGTTCGTGCAGAAATTCCCCTTGCTCGGCGACCTGCCAATCATCGGCGCGTTGTTCCGCAGCCAGGAATTCCGCTCCGGCCAGAGCGAGCTCGTGATCCTGGTGACGCCGTATCTAGCCAAACCGATGAGCGTGACGCCGCCGAAACTGCCCACGGACGTATTCCTCCCGCCGGGTGACCTCGATTTCTACCTGCTCGGCAACACGGGTTGGACCAAGGACCGCCCCGCGCAGAAGCGTTCGAGCTGGGCTACGCCTGCGACAACCCCCGTGCCGACGCGGGCGCCCGCAAGCACCGCGCCGATGGGCGCTTACGGCCACGACCTTGGCAAACCGGCAGCATCGGATACGGAGAAGAAACAATGACCCCACGCATCCTGGCCATCGCGTTGATGATCCTGCTGGCTTCCTGTGCGTCGCGCCGGGAGCCGGAGTTCGGCAACTCGGTGCGCACCATGATCCGCGAGCAGACCTACGATCCGTCGGCACCGACTGGCCCGCTCGTTGGAGGCCTCGACGGTCAGAAGGCAGCCCTGGCGCTAGACGCCTACCACGCCGAGAAGAAGCCGCCCGCCAAGTCGACCGGCACGGCGCTGCTGGTTCCGACACCGCAGTAGCACCATGCCTGTCATTCGGCCGCACGCATCCGGGCAACGTGGAATCTCGCCCGGGCGCCGGCAGCGTGGCGTTGTCCTGCTGTTCTTCACGTTCGGACTGCTGGCCGTCATCGGCATGGTGGGCTTCTCGCTCGACATCGGCCGCGGCTACCTGAATCGCACGCGGGTCCAGAACGCGGCTGACGCCGCTGCGCTGGAAGGCGCGCTCATCCTGGCCAAGACGGGCAGCACCATCGCAGCCAACGCGGCCGCCACCGCGGCGCTGGGCGACAACCTCACCGGTGCCACCGGCACCGTCGAATTTTCCGACACGCAGTCACCCTTTGTTTCCGGCGGGCTCAATCCGAAATTCGTGCGCGTGATCGTGGACGGCTTCCAGGTCAACACGACGCTTTCCCGGGTGCTGGGCGTCGGGAACTCGTTTACGGTCAGCGGCACCGCGGTGGCAGGCCCGCTCGCGCAGGCAGACCCCTGTGGCGTGCCGCTTGGCGTCTGCGGCAACCCGGGATCCGGCGATACCAATTGCAGTGACGGTTCCTGCTATGGCCTGTCGGGCAGCCTTACCCTCAAGGATGCGGCGACTGGGCCCGGCAACTACGGCCTGATGGACATGGGTCAGGAGCCGGGCGGGATCTCGAAGGCGATGGCGGGCGGTTCTACCTATTGCGCGAAAACCGGCGAGTCGAAGGCGACCGAGCCGGGCGCCAAGACCAATACGACCGCCAACGGCCTCAACTCCCGCTTCGGCAATGGCAAGGGCGCCTACGCGGACCAGGCCCAATATCCGCCGGACTCGATCACTACCGGGCCGCTTACATACCCCGTATACGAAACGCTGCTGGCCAGCGGTCTGTATAGCGGCGGCGTACCGCGCCGACGGGAGGTAGTCGTGCCGGTCATCAACTGCACCGGCGTGAAAGGCAAGGTTACTGTCCCGGTGATGGGCACCGCCTGCCTCTTCCTGACCCAGCCCGTGCCGACCAGCGGTCCGAACATCGGCACCGTGTATGCGGAAATCGTCCGCGACGGCTGCCTGACGGCGCCAACGTCGAACGGCACGGGCAGCGGCTCGGCGTTCGCGATCAAGCTTTTCGCCAATTCCTGAGACATGCGCATTCGCAAGCTGCAGTGGGGACTCGCCGCGGTGGAGCTGGCGTTGATGTTGCCGATTTTCCTGCTGATCGTGACGTGGACCGCGGAGATCGGCCGGATCATGTACCAGCACAACACCTTGACCAAGTCGGTTCGCGACGGCGCGCAGTACCTCGCGCGCTACGGCGTGGTGGCCGGCATCGTCAACCCGACCGCCGACCAAAAAACCCTCGCCCGGACCCTGATCGTGTACGGCTCGCCGGTAGTCGGCAGCACACCTTTATTGCCCGGGCTTGCTCCTTCGCAGATCACCATCACCACCGAGGTCGAGCCGCCCGCGACCGTGGCGACCCATGTCGTGGTGAGCATCAGTTATCCGTTCCAGCCCGTGTTCGGGCTGCCGGGCTTCGGCATCGCCAGCGACGGCACCAGTTCGGCCACGCTGACGGCGTCGATGCGCATGCGCGGCCTGCAATGAAGCGCGCGCAAGGCGGCATGGCCGCGATCGAGTTCGCGGTGATCGGCGGGATGGCGATAACCACGCTGTTCGCGAGCATCGAGATTGGCCGCTTGTTCTACGCATACAACGCCGTCGCCGAGGCCACGCGGCGCGGCGCCTACGCGGCCGCCACGACCGGCAGCGCGGCCGAAGCGCAGGCCAAGGCAGTCGAGAAAGCCACGTTCCTGAAAGGCCTGACTCCGGCAAAAGTGAAGGTTGAGTATTTCGACCTGGCCGGCGCGCCCGCGCCAGTGGCGTCTGCCGCTTTTGTAACCGTTAGCATCACCGGTTACACGCATTTCCTTTTGATCCCCGGGCTGAACCTGTTCAAGGTAATGCCGCCGTTCGCGACCACCCTGCCGGCCGAGAGCCTCGGCCAAGACCCCGATGCCTGAGCTGACTGCATCTTGATGGAGCGTTTCTGATGATGAGAAAGACAACGGTGCTCGTGAGCGGGCGCGACCAGCCCGCCGCCGAGGGGGTGCTGCGCACCTTCGAAGGACTCAACGACATCGAGGTCGTGGTCCCGCCCGGCGCCGAGGCGAACCTGGATCCGCTGTACGGTCTTGCGACCCAGCCTGACGTGCTGGTCGCGGTGCTCGGCTCGCGAGCCGAGGAGACGCTCCGCGCCCTGAGTGCGCGCCCGGTTGCGCAACGTCCCGGCATCATCATCGTCGGCCCAGCCGGAGATTCGTCGCTGATGCGCCGGTCGATGCAGGCCGGTGCGCGGGACTTTTTCTCACCGCCGATCCCGCACACCGAGCTGCTGTCGATGGTGCGGACCATCGGCCGCGAAAAGGGCGCTGGCGGCCCGGTCGCGAAGGGCGTGCTGACCGCCGTGATCAATGCCAAGGGCGGTTCCGGCGCCTCGTTCCTGGCCGCGAACCTTGCGCACGTCACCGCGGTGCACAAGAAGGCCCCGGTGGCGCTGATCGACCTCGACGTGCAATTTGGTGCGCTGCCGCTGGCCTTCGACCTCGAGCAGCGCAATTCGCTGATCGAGGCGCTGAACGGCGCACACCAGCTCGATGCGGCCGCGCTGCAGGGTTACATGGCGCGCCATGCGTCGGGCGTGCACGTGCTCAGCGCGATGTCCGACCAGCTCCCGCTGCCCTGGGAGCTCCAGACCGACTCGCTTGCGCAAGTCCTGACCCTGGCCATGCAGACCTACGGCAACGTCATCGTCGACCTGCCGCGCCAGATCGACCCGCTGACCAGTTTGGTGTTGAGCCAGGCCAGCCGCATCGCGCTGGTCATGCAGCAGAGCCTCGCGCACGTGCGCGATGCAAAGCGCCTGCTGCGCATCGTCACGGCCAGCCTCTCGGTGCCGCGCGAAAACGTGCTGCTGGTTCTGAACCGCTACAACGAGCGCGACGCCGTGCGCATCAAGGACATCGAGGAAACGGTCAATCCGCCGGCCATCGCTCTCATCCCGAACGACTTCCGCGCCGTGTCGGAATCGCTCAACGCCGGCGTGCCACTGCTGGAGGCATCGCGCACGGCGCCGGTCACCCGCGCGGTGCAGGAATTGGCCACCAAGCTGTGCGGCGTCAGTTCCGATGTCGCTGCGGTCGAGGCCACGGGTCCGCGCCGCCGCCTGTTCGGAAGTCGCTCATGACGCTGTGGGAGCGCCTGAAGCAGCGCGACCCGGGCATGCCGGGCAATAACGCGCCGCGCGATCCGGTATTGCTGCGCGAGTCGGCGGGCCGCGCTGAACCGGTGCCTGAAGCGCAACATCGCCCTGAGCCGCAGCCCGAGCGCCTCAGCGACGCCGAGAAGGCGATCAAGCAGCGCGTGCACGACACCGTGCTGCGCAAGCTGGACCTCTCCGTGCTGAGCCGGCTGGCCGAAGCGGAGGGACGTGAGCAGATTCGATCCCTCGCGCTGCAAGTCATGAATCAGGAGGCCATGACGCTTTCGGCCGTGGCGCGCCAGCGCGTGGCAACCGAGATCGAGGACGAGATGATGGGCCTGGGCCCGATCGAGCCGCTGCTCGCCGACAAGTCCGTGGCGGACGTGCTGATCAACGGCTGGGACAAGGTGTTCGTCGAGCGCCGCGGCAAGCTCGAGAAGACCGACGTGCATTTTCGCGACAACGAGCACCTGATGGCGATCATCGAGCGCATCGTCTCGCGCGTGGGCCGCCGCATCGACGAGTCGCAGCCGATGGTGGATGCCCGCCTGCTCGACGGGTCGCGCGTCAATGCGATCATCCCGCCACTGGCGATCGACGGGCCGCTGCTGTCGATCCGCCGCTTCACGGTCGGCCGGCTGAGCATGGAGGAGCTGATACGGCTCGGTGCCGTGACGCAGGTCATCGCCGAGCTCTGCAACGCGATCGTGCGCGGCCGCCTCAACGTGCTCGTGTCGGGCGGAACCGGCTCCGGCAAGACCACGCTGCTCAATGTGCTGTCAGGCTTCATCCCGCCGCAGGAGAGGATCGTCACGATCGAGGACTCGGCCGAATTGCAGCTCCAGCAGCCGCACGTTTGCCGCCTGGAAACGCGCCCGCCCAACATCGAGGGGCGCGGCGAGATCGACCAGCGCGACCTGGTGCGCAACTGCCTGCGCATGCGGCCCGATCGCATCATCCTGGGTGAGGTTCGCGGCGGCGAGGCCTTCGACATGTTGCAGGCCATGAATACCGGCCACGACGGTTCGTTGACCACCATTCATGCCAACACACCGCGGGACGCGATTGCGCGCGTCGAGAACATGGTGGCGATGGCCGGTATGGAGCTGCCAGCCGCGGCGGTCAAGACGCAGATTGCTTCGGCGATCAACGTCGTGGTGCAGACCGAGCGCATGGAGGACGGCAAGCGCCGTGTCACCAGCGTGCAGGAAGTCGAGGGCATGGAAGGGAACACCATCACCATGAGCGAGATCTTCCGCTTCAAGCGCCGAGGGATCGACAAGAATGGTGCCGTGGTCGGCGATTTCGAGGCGACCGGCATGGTGCCGCGCTTCCAGTCGCGCTTGAAAGCGCGAGGCATCGAGTTGAACCCGGCCTGGTTCGAGCCCGGGCGCCGGTCCGAGTGAGGGCGCGCGAGTGACCGAACTCCTGCTGGGGGTGACCGTATTCGCGGCCGTCGCGTCCCTCGGCTGGGCAGTGACCTCGATGGTCGGCGATGCCGCGTCACGGCGCTTGCGCAGCCGCCTCGATGCGCTGCAGGACATCGCCGATACGGAAACGGCAGTCTCAGCCATCCGCGCGCGCTACCTGCGGCAGTTGTCGCCCCTGGAGCGCCGTCTCGAACAGCTCCCGGGTATGGACCGTGTGTACCTGCTCATCGAGCAGGCCGGCTGGACCGTGCCCGCCTACCGGTTCGTGATGACCTGCTTCGGGCTTGCCGCCGGGGGCCTGGTGCTCGCGTTGCTCTTCACGCGCAATCCCCTGGTGCTGCTGGCTGCGCTGCTGCCGGGCGTGCTTCCGCTGCTGAGGGCGCGCAGTGCCATGGCTCAGCGGCTGGCAGCCTTCGAGACCCAGCTGCCCGACGCGCTGGACCTGATGGCCCGCTCGCTGCTGGCCGGCAACCCGCTGATGGAATCCTTCAAGTTCGTGTCCGAGGAGATGAAGCCTCCCATCGCCACCGAGTTCGGGCGTGGCTGGTCGAACGTCAACTATGGGTTGAGCCTCAAGGCCAGTCTGGCCGACATGCTCCAGCGCACGCCGAGCGTCAGCCTGCGATCGCTCGCAACCGCGATCCTCGTGCAGCGCGAGACGGGTGGCAACCTCGCCGAGATCCTCGGCAAGATCACCGCCGTGCTGCGGGCGCGGGCCAAGTTCCAGCGCCGCCTGCGCACATTGACCGCCGAAGGACGACTTTCAGGGTGGGTCCTGGGCGGCATGCCATTCGCCATGGCCGGCCTCATGAGCGTGGTCAATCCTGGCTACATGGCCCTGCTGTTCAAGGAGCCGATGGGCCACCGGATGCTCACCACCTCTGGCATCCTGATGGTCATCGGGATCTTTTGGATCGTGCGTGTCACCAAGGTGAAGGTCTGACTGTGGACGGTAGCGTGCTGACTTTCATGGCCGCGGTGGGGATCGCCGCCATCGCGCTGGGCTGGGCAATGATCCAGGCTGCAACCGCCGTGGTGAGCCCGGTGCGCCGGCGCCTCAAGGCCCTGCGGGAAGACGGGCCGGTGGCGAGCGCGGGCGGGTCGTCCGGCATTGCGCGCTTCTTGAGCCTGTTCGAACCGAGCAAGGAATCCGAGCGCGCCGGCATGAAACTGCGTCTCGTGCAGGCCGGCTTTCGGGGATCATCCGCGCTCGGCGTTCTCTATGGCAGCAAGCTGATCCTGGGTGTGCTGCTGCCCATCGCCATCTGGTTCGTCCTGCCCTTGTTCCCGAAGATCTGGTCGAATATTTTTTTCCGCTACGGTGCGCTGCTGTTAACGGCCTTCGTGGGCCTGCAGGCCCCGGACAAATTCATGAACCAGGCCTTCGAGTCGCGAAAGCGCAAGCTGCTGGAAGGCTTGCCGGACGCCCTCGACCTGCTGGTCACCTGTACCGAGGCCGGATTGGGCCTCAACGCTGCGCTGGAGCGCGTGGTCGAACAATTGCCGGGCAGCCATCCCGAACTCGCCTTCGAGCTCGGCCAGGTGAACGCCGAAATTCGAGCCGGCATCGAGCGCAATGTCGCTTTGAAGAACCTGGGCGACCGCACCGGCCTCGACGAGATCCATGGCCTGGTCTCGTTGATCTCGCACAGCACGCGGCTCGGCACCGGCATCGCCGGCACGCTGCGCATTTATGCCGACGACTTCCGCGACCGGCGCATGCAACGCGCCGAGGAGCTGGCGGCCACCGTTGGCACCAAGCTGATCTTCCCGCTGATCCTGTGCCTGTTCCCGGCATTCCTGGCCGTTGCGGTGGGGCCTGCCATCATCGGCATGGCGAAGGTCTTCGCAGAAAAATGAACGCCGCCCTTATGCTGTTGCGCGCGGCGCTCGCATTCGCGCTGCTGACGCTCGTTGCCTGCGCGACCTCCCCGAGCCGCGAAGCCCTGCAGCAGCAGTCGCTGCTGGCGGCGGGTCAAAGCCTCGAGGCCGCCGGCGACTACGACGGGGCGCTGGTGCGTTACGTCCAGCTGCTGCAGCTGGACGAGCGCAACGTCGAGGGTCATTTCCGGATCGGCCGCGTGCACGCCGCCCTGGGCAACGCCGCCACGTCGCGCGAGGCGTACCAGCGCGCGCTGGCGCTCGACCCACAGCATCCCGGCGCGCTGGAGGGGCTCGGGCTGCAGCAACTGGATGTCGGCGAGCGCGCCACGGCCGCCGCGCTACTGCACAAGGCGCTGGCGCGCGACAACGCGCGCTGGCGCAGCTATAACGGCCTCGGGGTGCTGGCCGACCTGGATTCTCGACACGGGGTCGCGCAGGCCTACTACGGCGAGGCACTGAAGCTGCGCCCGGGCGACCTTTCGGTGACCAACAACCTCGGCTACTCGTACTATCTCGCGGGGGACCTGCCCAAGGCCCGCACCCAGTTCGAGGGAGTGCTCGCAGTCGATCCCGGCAACAAGAAAGGACTGTCCAACCTCGGCTTGCTGTTTGCGCGCCAGGGAAAATACGGGCACGCGGTGCAGACGCTGGAGCGCATCCTGTCGCCGGCCGAAGCCCGCTACGCGGTGGGTTACATCTGCCTGATCGACGGCAAGCTGGACGACGCTGAACGCCTGCTCAAGGATTCAGTGCGGCGCTCCGCGGCTTATGACCCGGCCACGCACGCGGCGCTCAAGCGCGTGCGCGAGGGGCAGGAGCGCCGGGCGCGCGTCGGCGACGAGGAAGAATAGGTCGGCGACGCGCCTGCGTGGCGCGGCGGCCATGCTAAGTTACCGGCGCCCAACGGACGCTGGATCAAAACCCGCACATGAAGACCACCCGCATCGCCATCCACGGCGCCGCCGGCCGAATGGGCCGCGCCGTGATCCAGACGGCACTCGCCACGCCGAGCGTCAAGCTGGTCGCCGCAGTCGACCGCCAGGACAACGCCGAGCTCGGCGAGGACGTCGCGGAAGTCGTCGGCCAGGCGCCGATAGGCATCTCGGTGGGCTATACCATCGATCCGATGTCGGACCCCTTCGAAGTGCTGGTGGACTTCACCCAGCCCGAAGCGACGCTCAACGCGCTTGAGCTGTGTCGCAGTCACAGGAAGGCGATGGTCATCGGTACCACCGGTTTTTCGCCGGCGCAGCGCAAGGCAATTGAGGCCGCCGCGAAGGACATCCCGATCTGCACCGCGGCGAATTTCAGCATCGGCGTCAACGTCGTGCTGAGCCTGCTTGGTGATGCCGCGCGACTCCTTGGCGAGGACTATGACGTCGAGATCATCGAGGCGCACCATCGCCACAAGAACGACGCGCCCTCCGGCACGGCGCTGGCGATGGGAGAAGAGGTCGCCAGGACGCTCGGCCGCAACTTCAAGGATTGCGCGATCTACGGTCGCGAAGGACAGACCGGGGCGCGCGAACGCAAGACCATCGGCTTCGCGACGGTGCGCGGCGGCGACGTGGTGGGCGACCACACCGTCCTGTTCCTCGGCGAGGGCGAGCGCGTCGAGATTTCGCACAAGGCCACCAGCCGCCTCAACTTTGCCCAGGGCGCGCTGCGCGCGGCGTGCTGGCTTGCCGGTCGCCAGCCAGGCCTGTACTCGATGCAGGACGTACTGCGCGGCTGATGGCCAGCATCCGCGCCGCCACCGCCGCGGACGTTTCCGAGATCTTGCGCCTGATCCAGGCGCTCGCCGACTACGAAAAATTGCGCGACGAGGCGGTGGCCACCGTCGAGGACTTGCGCCATACCTTGTTCGGCACGCGTCCGGCTGCCGAGGTGCTGCTCGCGGAGGTCGATGGCCGCGCGGTCGGCATGGCGCTGTTCTTCCCGAACTACTCGACGTTTCTTGGCAAGCCCGGCATTTACCTGGAAGACCTGTTCGTCGAGCCGGCGTTGCGCGGGCAGGGCATTGGCAAGGCGTTGCTGCGGGCGGTGGCGCGACTCGCGGTGGAGCGCGGTTGCGGCCGGTTCGAATGGTCGGTGCTCGACTGGAATCAGCCGGCGATCGACTTCTATCGGTCTCTCGGTGCGAAACCGATGAGCGACTGGACCATCTATCGCGTGACGGGAGAGGCGCTCGCCAGGCTCGGCCGGTGAGCCACTCCGCGTCGTAAAATGGCGCGTGGACAAGTTTGGCAAGAAACCGGTCAAGGGCCGCGGCGCGTTGTCGAATCCCGCCGGGCGCTTCGAGAGCGTGGCGCGCGGTGCGATCGACGACGGCTGGAACTCGCTCGAGGAAGAAGCGCCGCGGCTGAAGACTCAGGTCACGGCGGATCCGGCGCGCAGCATCATCAGCACGAATGACTCGCCGGATGTTTCCTTCAGACAGTCCATCAATCCGTATCGCGGATGCGAAAACGGCTGCATTTATTGCTTTGCCCGCCCGAGCCATGCCTTTCTCAATCTCTCGCCGGGGCTCGATTTCGAGACCAAGCTGTTTTACAAGGCCAATGCGGCGGAGTTGTTCGAGAAGGAATTGCGCAAGCCCGGCTACGTGTGCAGGCCTATCGTCATCGGCGTCAACACTGATGCATACCAGCCGATCGAGCGCGAATACCGCGTCACGCGTTCGCTGCTCGAGGTCGCCTGGCGATTCAGGCAGCCCATGGAACTCATCACCAAGGGGGCCACGCTCATGGAGCGCGATGTCGACCTCATCGGCGAAATGGGCCGCGCCGGGCTGGCTGACGTCACGGTGTCGATCACCAGCCTCTCTGATGACATCAAGCGCTCACTCGAGCCGCGCACCTCGTCGCCGGCGGCGCGACTGCGGCTGGTGCGCAAGCTCACTGACGCCGGCGTGCCGGTGACGGTCAACGTCGCGCCGGTGATTCCTGCGATCACCGACCACGAGATTGAGGCGATCCTTGAGGCCGCGCGCGATGCCGGCGCGGTCGGAGCGGGGTGGGTCATGCTACGACTGCCCTGGGAAGTAAAAGACCTGTTCCGCGAGTGGCTCGACGCGCATTACCCGGACCGGGCCGACCACGTTATGAGCCTGATGCGCCAGATACACGGCGGCGAGGCGCAGCACCGACCCCGCGAGACGGTGACCGATCCTGAGGGCTACAACCTTGACGCGCCGGCGGCGCCGCAGCCGCGCAAGCCGGACCGTTACGCGAAGAACGTGTACTACAACGCCGAATTCGGCGCACGCCAGCGCGGCAACGGGCCGTTTGCGGCGCTGATCGAGCAGCGCTTCCGGCTTGCCTGCCGGCGCCTGGGTCTCGATCGCCCGACGCGCGAGCTCGACACCAAGCAGTTCCTCGTGCCACCGGCACCCGGCGACCAGTTCGGTCTGGAATTCTGAGAGAATCCCGCCACGGGGGAATATCGTGGAATTCGCGCAGGTCCGTTATGCGGACGTGGTGGTGTTCTCGGTCAAAGGCCGGGTCGACCACTCCAGTGCCGAGCAGTTCAAGGCCGGTTTGGCGCCTTCGCTGGTTGGCTGCGCGGCGAGCGGCTACAAGCTGCTGCTGGACCTCTCCGAACTCGAGTACATCAGCAGCGCCGGCCTGCGCGTGCTCATGCTCGCTGCACGCGAGGTCAAGGCGCGGGACGGCACACTGGTGGTGTGCGAGTTGCAGCCGGTGGTCAGGGAAATTTTCGAGATCAGCCGCTTCAACGTGGTGTTCAAGGTCTATCCGACTTCGGGCAGCGCATTGGGCGAGTTGTCAGCAGCCGCAGCTGCGGCGCACGCCGGCGCTTGAGCGCGCGTGCGTTTGCGCTTCTGGGGCACCCGCGGCTCGTTGCCGGTGGCCCTGACTGCAGCGGAAGTCCGCGAGAAGGTGGTCGGCGCCCTCCTGGCAGCGCGCGGACGCTCACTCGAGACGCCCGGGCAGATCCGCGCATTCGTTGAAGACCAGCTGCCATTTTCCGTGGGCGGCACCTTCGGGGGTCACTCACCTTGCGTGCAAATCGACACCGGCGCCTCCGACGAGTATCTGCTTTGCGACGCGGGCAGCGGCATCCGTCCTTTCGGCCAGCAAACGTTGCGCGAGCGCAAGGGCCGGCCGGGGACGTATCACGTCCTCGTGTCCCACATGCACTGGGACCACATCATGGGTTTCCCGTTCTTCACGCCCGCGTACATCCCGGGTAACACGGTGCATGTCTACGGCTGCCATGCGGGCCTGGAAGGGGCGTTTCGGCGTCAGCAAGACGAGCCCTCGTTCCCGGTGCCGCTGTCGGTGCTCAAAAGCGACATCCGTTTCACCCGGCTCGTGCCCGGTGAGTCATGCACCATCGCCGGCTGCACGGTGGTGCCCAGGCTCCAGCATCACGGCGGCGACTCCTATGGTTACCGCATCGAGCATGGCGGCAAGTGCGTGGTGTACACGACCGACACCGAGCACAAGATGGACCAGCTGGCGCAGACGCAGGCGTTCATCGAGTTTTTCCGCGAGGCGGATGCCGTGGTCTTCGACAGCATGTACTCGCTGGCCGAGGCCATGTCGGTGAAGGAAGACTGGGGCCACTCGAGCAATGTCGTCGGTGTCGAGCTGTGCCAGCTCGCAAAAGCGAAGCGCTTGTGCCTGTTCCACCACGAGCCGGTGTTCGGCGACGAACGGCTCGAGGAGATCCTCGCGGAAACGCGACGCTTCGAGGAAATAACCCGCGACGGCCATACCGTCGAAGTGCTGTCGGCCTACGATGGACTCGAGCTGGAAATCTGAGGCGCTGCCGCACCTGGCCGGGGCGCGCGTGGCCTGGATCGCTGTCGCGATGGTGTTGGCCTTCATGCTGTCCGACGGCGCCCCGCTGCGCTTGCTGCGCGCGCAGGTGTTCGATGCCTACCAGCGCGTGTTGCCGAGGCCGCGGCTGTCGGCGCCCGCATTGGTGGTGGCCATCGACGAGCGAACCCTCGCTGAGCATGGCCAGTGGCCTTGGCCGCGGACCCGCTTCGCCGAGTTGATTGGCAAGGTTGCGGCCGCCCAGCCGGCCGCGATTGGCATCGACATCCTGTTTGCCGAGCCTGACCGGCTATCGCCGCGCCGCATCGTCGAGGGTGCGAGCGACATCGATCCCGAGCTGGCTCGCCGAATCAGCGCGCTGCGCGACAACGACGCTGTGCTGGCGTCGGCGCTGCAGGATCGCCGTGTCGTGCTCGGGGTGGTTGGCGATGACGCCGCCGCCGGGGCATCGGCTGAGCGACCGCTGCGCGCGGCGCCGGTGTTGCTCAAAGGACCGGTCGAGGGGCTCGAGGCCGTGCCGCAGTACGCCGGGGCGGTGCGCAGTCGTCCCGAGATGGAATGGGCGGCCGCGGGCCAGGGGCTCATCAATGCGATTGCAGAAGACGTGGTGCGGCGCGTGGCGCTGCTCGGTCGCGTGGGTGACCGGCTGTTGCCCAACCTCGAGGTCGAGATGCTGCGCGTAGCCAGTGGAGAGGCCGTGATCGCCGTCGGGCTGGATTCCGACGGCGTCCGCGAGGTTCGCATCGGCGACCTCGACATCCCGACCGCGCGAGACGGCTCGATGTGGCTGCGCTACGGCGATAGGCTCGGCAACCGCACGGTGTCGGCGGCCGACGTCCTTGCTGGGACCTTCGATGCGGAGATGCTCGAGCGCAAGCTGGTGCTGATCGGGGTAACCGGGCAGGGGCTCGTCGACCAGCCGCCGACGCCGCTGGGTGACCGCATGCCGGGCGTGGAAATCCGTGCGCAGTTGCTCGAGAACATCTTCGACCGCTCGTGGCTGGTGCGCCCGGCCGGCATGGCCGGGTTCGAGGCGTTGTTGTTCGTGCTCACAGCGGCGCTGTTCATCTGGCGCGTGCCGCGCGGTACGCCGTTACAGGCCGCGCTGTTGCTGAGCGCGGTGCTGGTCATAGAGGTGCTCGCCGGCCTGGTCGCGTTCAACCGCGGCGTCCTGGTCGACACCGTGTTTGTGGCCGTCGCCGCGACGCTGGTGTTCACCATCGTGCTCGGCACGGTGCTCACGGACTCTCAGCGTCAGCGGCGCGAGCTTGCGCGCCGGCTCGCCGACGAGCGGGAGTCAGCGGCGCGTTTGGCCGGTGAACTCGAGACGGCGCGGCGCGTGCAGATGGGCATGCTGCCCGATTCACCGGGGGTGCTGGCCGGCGATGCGCGGGTCGACCTCAAGGCGTTCATGGAGCCCGCACGCTCGGTCGGTGGCGACCTTTACGACTTCTTCATGCTCGATTCGCGCACCCTGTTCGTGATGATCGGCGATGTCTCCGGCAAAGGCATGGGCGCCGCGATGTTCATGGCGCTGATCAAGTCGCTGTGCCGATCAGCCGTGCTGCGCCACCCCAAGGCGCTCGACCAGGCGCTGGCGCAAGCCGAGGACGAGATCCGGCGCGAGAACCCGGAATCCTTGTTTGTGACCTTGATGGTGTTGTGCCTGGACCTCGACTCCGGCGAGTTGACCTACTGCAACGCCGGGCACGACCCGCTCTACGGCCTCCGGCCCGGCCAGGCTGTCGCCAGGCGCATCGACCATGGCGGGCGGCCGCCGCTGTGCGTGCTCGACGATTACCCCTATCCATTGGGTCGAGACAGGTTGGCGCCGGGCGAGCAGCTGGTGCTGATCACCGATGGCATCACCGAGGCGAACAACGGACGAGGGCAGCTGTACGGCCATGCGCGCCTCGAGGCGGTCTTCGCGGCGCGCGGCGATGCCGACCCCTCCACCGTGGTCGAATCGGTGCGGCGGGATGTGGCCGCGTTCGTCGACGGCGCCGAGCAGGCGGATGACCTGGCGGTGCTGGTGCTGCGCTGGAACGGTGATGCCGGTGCGGGCTAGCGCCTCAGCGGATGGTGACCTCAACGCGGCGGTTGGTCGCGTTCGGCACGCCATCCTCGGTGGCAACCTCGGGAAATCGCTCGCCCATGCCGATCGCGCTGACCGTGCCCGGGTTGGCGCCCTTGTCGATCAGGGCGCGGCGGACGTACTCGGCGCGCTTGAGCGACAAGGCCTCATTGTTCTCAGGCGTGCCGACGCGATCGGTGTGGCCGACAATTTCGAACTCCGCCGCTTCCCAATCGGCAGCTTCCGCGAGTACCTGGTCCAGCTTGGCCAGGGAGTCCGGGGTCAAGGCGTCGTTGGCCAGCGTGAAATTGAGCGCGAAATGCATGGACTTGCGGGGCAACGCAGCACTTGCGGTCGCAAAGCGCGACGCCACGAATTGCGCGTCGACCGGCTTGTGCTGGATCGCGCCGTGCTGACGAACCACGGCGGTGGCGTAGGCCGTGTCCAGCACCTGCACCTCGTTGCCCTTGTGGACGACGACCGCGCCGACGTGACCGTCGTGCCGGCTGGGCACGACGGTCACTATGGTCTCGGGTCCTGATGGACGGCCTAACGTGCAACATCCCGACAAGACCGCGATCAGCAGGGTTATCGCTGGCGCGCGGCCAAGCGGCGCCATCATTGCTTGGGGTCGGTGACCTGCACGAAGAACTCGGTCCCGCGGACACCGAGGATCGTGGTCGGGGTGTGGATGCGCATGGCTTCAGGGGATTTGGCCACGATCTTGCCGGACACCGCGGAGAGCGTGCCGCGATTCAGCCTGGCTTCGAACGCATCGGGCTGGCCCTTGGTGTTGAACGAAAACAGGCTGATGTCCAGCGAGCTGTCCGGGCCCAGCGACAGCAGCGAGTTGTCCTTGAAAGTAATGCCGGCCGAGCCGTCGGCCCTGGTCATGACCCGGTCGGACTGCTGGATCGGCGTGCCCGAGGGCGCGGCGATCTCCTGGCCGTCGCGGACCAGTACGACGCCGCCCTTGGAAGTCTTGATTTGGCCGACATCGGCGGCGTGGACCGCCGGAGCGAGGGCTACGAGCAAGGCCAGGATCGCGATGCGCTGCATGTTCGATACTCCCTGTTTTTGCGAGCGGGCTTTCGCCCTTGGCGGGACTATACCGCCGCGTCGACGGGGCAGCGCGGTGATGCAGGTCTCACATGACCGCTGAACGGCGTCGTTTTCGTGCGCGGACGGATGCGTTGCCGCGCGTGAGCGCTTTCGTCGAGGCAGGCTGCCGGCGGCTGGGCGGTGGCCGCGAGACCGCGCTGCGCCTCGTACTGGTGGCGGAAGAGCTGTTCATCAACACCGTCGAGCACGGCTATGGTGGCGACAGCCTCAAGACGGTGGAGTTGCGCCTGCGGGCGACGGGGCATGAGCTCGAACTGACGATCACGGACCGCGCGCCGCCGTTCAACCCCTTCAACGAACTACCCGAGCCACTCACCGCAGCCGACCCTCGCGAGTTGCGCGTTGGCGGGCTGGGCTGCGCGCTGGTGGCGGGGATCACGTCGCGCCATGTCTACGAGCGCTGCGGGCCGCTCAACCGGGTCACCGTCGGCGTGCCCAGGCGCACGGGTACGCCGGCACGTGCAAAAAAAGTGGGCCGAAACACGTCCAGGCGCTTTCGCTGACCGAGCACGTCGGGTAAAATGCTCGCCTAATCCTGAACGGGGGCTCGAGCCCCCGTTTTCGTGTCCACGCTACGGATTAGACGCTTCGATGAACCACACCGTCCCGGCAATCCTCGCCCTCGCCGACGGTTCGGTTTTTTCGGGTATTTCCATCGGCGCCGACGGCGCCTGCGTCGGCGAGGTCGTGTTCAACACGGCCATGAGCGGCTACCAGGAAATCCTGACCGACGCTTCCTACCGCGAACAGATCGTCACGCTCACGTATCCGCATATCGGCAACGTCGGCACCAATTTCGAGGACGGCGAGTCGCAGCGCGTGCAGCTCGCCGGCCTGGTCGTCCGCGAAGTGCCGCGGCCGCATTCGAATTTCCGCTCGACCCAGGACTTCCGCGCCTGGCTGCGCGACAACGGCACGGTCGCCATCGCGGGCATCGATACGCGCCGCCTGACGCGCATCCTGCGGGATGGTGGCGCGCAGAACGGCTGCATCATCGCGGGCGCCGGCGCGAGCGAAGCCGCCGCACTGAAGAAGGCACGCGCCTTCCCGGGCCTGAAGGGCATGGACCTGGCCAAGGTCGTTTCCTGCACGAAGGCCTATGGCTGGACCCGCGGCAGCTGGGACCTGGCCGACAACAAGGAAGTCGTGCGCGCAGGCGGCCGCTTCCACGTCGTGGCTTACGATTTCGGCGTCAAGTACAACATCCTGCGCTTGCTCGCCGACCGCGATTGCCGCGTCACCGTGGTGCCAGCCCAGACGCCGGCCGCCGAGGTATTCAAGCTCTCGCCGGATGGCGTCATGCTGACCAATGGCCCCGGTGACCCGGAGCCTTGCGACTACGCGATCCGCGCCGCGCGCGAGGTCATGGCCAGGAAGCTGCCGCTGTTCGGCATCTGCCTGGGCCACCAGATCCTCGGGCTCGCCGCGGGCGCCAGGACTCGCAAGATGAAGTTCGGCCATCACGGCGCGAATCATCCGGTCCAGGACCTCGAATCCGGGCGCGTGCTCATCACCAGCCAGAACCACGGCTTCGAGGTCGACGAGTCGACCCTGCCGGCCAACGCGAAGGTCACGCACCGCTCGTTGTTCGACGGCTCCAATCAGGGCATCCGGATCACCGACGCACCGGCCTTCAGCTTCCAGGGCCACCCGGAGGCCTCGCCGGGCCCCCACGACGTCGACTACCTGTTCGACCGGTTCGTCGAGATGATGCAGAACGCCGCCAAGACGAGCCCGGTGCCCGCTGCTGCCGAGTCCGCCACGCATGCCTAAGCGCACTGACCTCGAGTCGATCCTCATCATCGGCGCCGGCCCGATCATCATCGGCCAAGCCTGCGAGTTCGATTATTCCGGAGCCCAGGCCTGCAAGGCGCTGCGTCAGGAGGGCTACCGGGTGATCCTGGTGAACTCCAATCCGGCGACGATCATGACCGACCCGGAAATGGCCGACGCGACGTACATCGAGCCGATCCGCTGGCAGACGCTCGAGCGCATCATCGCCAAGGAAAGGCCCGACGCGGTGCTGCCGACGATGGGCGGCCAGACGGCGCTGAACTGCGCGCTCGACCTCGCCAGGCACGGCGTGCTCGACAAATACGACGTCGAGCTGATCGGTGCAAACGCGACCGCGATCGACCTCGCCGAGGATCGCCAGAAATTCCGCGACGCGATGACCGAGATCGGGCTCGGCTCGGCGCGCTCGGGCGTGGCGCATACGATCGAGGAAGCGCGCCGCATCCAGGCCGACATCGGTTTCCCGGTGATCATCCGACCGAGCTTCACGCTCGGCGGCACCGGCGGCGGCATCGCCTACAACATGGAGGAGTTCGAGGATATCGCGGCGCGCGGCCTCGACCTGTCGCCGACCACCGAGGTCCTCATCGAGGAATCGTTGCTCGGCTGGAAGGAATTCGAGATGGAGGTGGTGCGCGACCGCAAGGACAACTGCATCATCGTCTGCTCGATCGAGAACCTCGATCCGATGGGCGTGCATACCGGCGACTCGATCACCGTCGCGCCGGCGCAGACGCTGACGGACAAGGAATACCAGATCATGCGCGACGCCTCGATCGCGGTGCTGCGCGAGATCGGGGTGGACACCGGCGGCTCGAACGTGCAGTTCGCCATCCACCCGGGGGATGGCAGGATGGTGGTGATCGAGATGAATCCGCGGGTGTCGCGCTCCTCGGCGCTGGCGTCGAAGGCCACCGGCTTTCCGATTGCCAAGGTGGCGGCCAAGCTGGCCGTCGGCTACACCCTGGACGAGGTGAAAAACGAGGTGACCGGCGGCGCCACGCCGGCTTCCTTCGAGCCCAGCATCGACTACGTGGTCACCAAGGTGCCGCGCTTCGCTTTCGAGAAATTTCCGCAGGCCAATGACCGGCTCACCACGCAGATGAAGTCGGTGGGCGAGGTGATGGCCATCGGCCGCACCTTCCAGGAATCGTTCCAGAAGGCGCTGCGCGGGCTCGAAGTGGGGGTGGACGGCCTCAATCAGAAAACCACCGATCGCGAAACGCTGGAGAAGGAACTGGGCGACCCCGGACCCGAGCGGATCTGGTACGTGGGCGACGCCTTCGAGAACGGCTTCACCCTGGATGAAGTGTTTCGGCTCACCCACATCGACCCCTGGTTCCTCGCCCAGATCAAGGAGATCGTCGACATCGAGATGGCGCTGGACGACCGCAAGCTCGAGTCGGTCTCGAGGGACGAGCTGTACGAACTGAAACGCAAAGGCTTCTCGGACCGGCGCCTCGCGCACCTGTTGAAGTCGAACGAGAAGGCGGTAAGGGCTAGAAGGCATTCCCTGAACCTCCGGCCGGTGTTCAAGCGCGTGGACACCTGCGCCGCCGAATTTGCCACCGGCACCGCCTACATGTACTCCACCTACGAGGAGGAGTGCGAGGCCGCCCCCACCGCGAAGAAGAAGATCATGGTGCTGGGCGGCGGTCCCAACCGCATTGGGCAGGGCATCGAATTCGACTACTGCTGCGTGCATGCCGCGCTGGCCCTGCGCGAGGATGGCTATGAGACGATCATGGTCAACTGCAACCCCGAAACCGTGTCGACCGACTACGACACCTCCGATCGACTTTACTTCGAGCCGTTGACGCTCGAGGACGTGCTCGAGATCTGCGACCTGGAAAAACCCAAGGGCGTGATCGTCCAGTACGGAGGGCAGACCCCGCTCAAGCTCGCGCAGGCGCTGCAGGACAACGGGGTGCCGATCATCGGCACCTCGCCCGATTCGATCGACCTGGCCGAGGACCGCGAACGCTTCCAGAAACTGGTCGAGAAGCTTGGTCTCAAGCAGCCGCCGAACCGGACCGCCCGCAATCCCGACGAAGCGATCGCGCTCGCGCGCGAGATCGGGTATCCACTCGTCGTGCGCCCAAGCTATGTACTCGGCGGCCGCGCCATGGAAGTGGTCCATTCCGACGCGGACCTCGCGCGCTACATCCGCGATGCGGTGAAGGTGTCGAACGATTCACCGGTGTTGCTGGATCGGTTCCTCGACAACGCGGTCGAGGTCGACGTGGACGTCATCGCCGACAAGGACGGCAACGTGCTGATCG
>DATLBT010000136.1:0-3829 GCA_035526825.1 Verrucomicrobiia bacterium
TGTGGCCATCTCGCCGGGCTTCGGCTTCGTGTTCACGGCGATGGTCTCGCTCGTCGGCGGCACCATGTTCCTGATGTGGCTCGGCGAGCAGATCACCGAGCGCGGCATCGGCAACGGCATCTCGATGTTGATCTTCGCGGGTATCGTCGCCGGCCTGCCCAACGCCATCGGCGCCACGGGCCAGTTGGTCAGCGAAGGCTCGCTGAATCCGCTCGTCGTCCTGGTCATCATCGCGCTGGTCGCGGGCATCACCTTTGCGGTGGTGTTCGTCGAACGCGCTCAGCGCCGCATCCCGGTGCATCACGCACGGCGCCAGCAGGGGCGCAAGTTGTTCGCGGCACAGACGGCGCACTTGCCGCTCAAGCTCAACATGAGCGGGGTAATCCCGCCGATTTTCGCGAGCTCGATCATCCTGTTCCCCGCGTCGCTCGTGCAGTTCTTCGGCAACGAAGGCGAGGGTGGCGTGCTCGCGCGCATCGCTGCGATGCTGGCGCCGGGCGAGGTGCTGTACACCGCGCTGTACGGCTTCCTCATCATTTTCTTCTGCTTCTTCTACACCGCGCTGGTTTTCGACTCGCGCGAGACGGCCGAAAACCTGAAGAAGTCGGGCGCCTTCATCCCCGGCATCCGCCCGGGCGCGCAAACTGCCGAGTACATCGACACTGTGCTGACCCGCCTCACCGTCGCCGGCGCCGCGTACATCACCGCGATTTGTTTAGTCCCCGAGTTCCTGACGACTGCCTTGAGCGTGCCGTTCTACTTCGGCGGCACCTCGCTGCTGATCACGGTGGTCGTGGTGATGGATTTCATGGCGCAGCTGCAGACGCACCTGATGTCGCACCAGTACGAAGGCCTTCTGAAGAAGGCCAACCTCAAGGGCCTGGGCACACCCGGCATGGTCCGCTAACAAGCGTAATTTCAAGAGAGCCAGTCATGAAAGTTCGTACGTCAGTCAAGAAAATGTGCCGCAATTGCAAGGTCATTCGCCGTCGCGGCGTCGTGCGCATTTTGTGCACCGACGCGCGCCACAAGCAGCGGCAAGGTTAAGGAGATATCGAATGGCACGTATTGCCGGCGTCAACGTTCCCGCCAACAAGCACACCCATGTCGCGCTGCGCTCGATCTACGGGATCGGCAAGACTCGCGCGCTGAAGATCTGCGAGGCCGCGGGCATCAAGCCCGACTCCGAGGTCAAGTCGCTCACCGAGGGTGAGCTCGACCAGCTGCGCGCCCAGATCGCCAAGTTCACCGTCGAAGGCGACCTGCGTCGCGAGACGTCGATGAACATCAAGCGCCTGATCGACCTCGGCTGCTACCGCGGCCTGCGCCACAAGCGCGGCCTGCCGGTTCGTGGCCAGCGCACCCGCACCAATGCCCGCACCCGCAAGGGCCCGCGTCGCGCCATCCGCGCATCCGCACCGCCCAAGCCGGCGTCCAAGTAAGCAACATCGAGTAAACCATGAGCAACCCGAATCCCAGCGCCCCTGGCGCAACCCCGAAGAAAAAGAAGGTCAAGAAGAACGTGACCGACGCGGTGGCGCACATCCACGCCTCGTTCAACAACACGATCGTCCTGATCACCGATCGCCAGGGCAACACCCTGTCATGGGCGACCGCCGGCTCGGTGGGCTTCAAGGGCTCGCGCAAGTCGACGCCGTTCGCAGCCCAGGTCGCCGCCGAGAAGGCCGCGACCGCCGCTGCCGAGCACGGCGTCAAGACGCTCGAGGTTCGGGTGAAGGGCCCCGGCCCGGGCCGCGAGTCCGCGGTGCGCTCCATCAACAACGCCGGCTTCAAGGTGACCAACATCACCGACGTGACGCCGATTCCGCACAACGGCTGCCGCGCTCCCAAGCGCCGCCGCGTTTAAGCAAGCAGAGAACAGAACATGGCCAAGTACATCGGACCGAAGTGCAAGCTGTCGCGCCGCGTCGGCACGGACCTCATGCTCAAGGGGCGCGGGCGCTCGATCGAGACCAAGTGCAAGCTGGAGACCCCGCCGGGCCAACACGGCGCGCGCAAGCAGCGCCCGTCTGACTACGCGCTGCAGCTGCGCGAGAAGCAGAAGCTCAAGCAGATGTACGGCGTGCTCGAGCGCCAGTTCCGCAATTACTACCTCAAGGCGTCGCGCAAGAAAGGCTCCACCGGCCTGATCCTGTTGCAGACCCTCGAGCAGCGTCTCGACAACATCGTCTATCGCATGGGTTTTGCCGCGACGCGCTCGGAAGCGCGCCAGCTGGTGAGCCACAAGGCGGTCGCGGTCAACGGCAAGACGGTGAACATGCCGTCGTACCCGGTCGAGCCGGGCGACGTCATCGAGATCCGCGAGAAGGCCCGCGCGCAGACGCGCATCCAGCAGGCCGTGTCCGTCGCCGCCCAGATCGGCTTCCCCGACTGGATGGAAGTGGACGAAAAGGGCCTCAAGGGCAAGTTCAAGACAGTGCCGGCGCGTGAGCAGATGCTGCCGGACATCAACGAAAACCTGGTCGTCGAGTTGTACTCGAAGTAATTCTACTGGCGCCTCCGACACTGGATGGCGGCGCCAGGTTGCGAATCTCAGCGCTGCGACCGGCGGGACGGATTCGCGATCACGCAGTTCACA
Organism: Verrucomicrobiia bacterium; assembly: GCA_035526825.1. Lineage (GTDB taxonomy): Bacteria > Pseudomonadota > Gammaproteobacteria > Nevskiales > Nevskiaceae > JACPFV01. The sequence continues at coordinate 2,600 of DATLBT010000136.1, forward strand.
TAGAGGTCATGCACATGCAAGCCGTAACCGATCTTCTGAAACCCCGCACCATCGAAGTGGAGCCGGTTTCCACCAACCGCGCCCGCGTCTCGCTGGAGCCGATGGAGCGTGGCTTCGGCCACACGCTGGGCAACGCCCTGCGCCGCATCCTGCTGTCGTCGATCCCCGGTGCGGCGATCACCGAAGCCAAGATCGAAGGCGTGGTGCACGAATACTCCACGCTCGAGGGCGTGCAGGAAGACGTGCTCGACATCCTGCTGAACATGAAGAACGTCGCGGTCAAGATGAATTCGCGCGAGAGCGCCGTTCTCAAGCTCGAGAAGTCGGGCAAGGGCGCGGTCAAGGCCTCCGACATCAAGCTCGACCATGACGTCGAGATCGTGAACCCGGACCTGGTGCTCGCGCACCTGACCGGCGGCACGCTGAAGATGGAGCTCAAGGTGACCCGCGGCCGCGGCTACGTGCCGGCGGCGGGCCCGGGCGCCCTGGGTGAGGACGAACACACGACGATCGGCGCGCTGCGCCTCGATGCGTCGTACTCGCCGGTTCGCCGAGTGAGCTACTCGGTGGAGCGTGCGCGCGTCGAGCAGCGCACCGACCTCGACAAGCTGATCCTCGACGTCGAGACCAATGGCGGCATCGACGCCGCCGAGGCCGTGCGCTTCGCCGCGCGCATCCTGCGTGACCAGCTCAGCGTGTTCGTCGACCTGCAGGCCGAGGCCGCCGAAGCTGCGATCGAGGGCGGCAAGGAACTGTCACCGATCCTGTTCCGCCCGATTGACGATCTCGAGCTGACCGTGCGCTCGGCCAACTGCCTCAAGGCCGAGAACATCTACTACATCGGCGACCTGGTGCAGCGCACCGAGGCCGACCTGCTCAAAACGCCGAACCTCGGCAAGAAGTCACTGACCGAGATCCGCGAGGCCCTCCGCTCGCACAACCTTGACCTCGGCATGACGCTCGAGAACTGGACCCCGCCGAAGGTGACGGCGTAGCCGTCATCCCGGCGAAAGCCGGGATCCATTTTCGAAAAACCGATAGATATAGAGAAGAGACATGCGCCACGGCAATCACGGCAACCACCTCGGCCACAGCAGCAGCCATCACAAGGCCAACATGCAGAACCTGGCCTCGGCCCTGTTCCAGCATGAGCTGATCAAGACCACGCTCGCCAAGGCCAAAGCCCTGCGCAAGGTGGCCGAGCCGCTCATCACGCGAGCGAAGGTCGAC
>DATLBT010000137.1:0-38444 GCA_035526825.1 Verrucomicrobiia bacterium
TGGCCATTCGCGCATCCTTTCAATCGACGGGCTCCCAGGCGAGTAAAGATTAGGTGGCGCGATGCCGGTTGTTTGTGCGGTATCGAACGCTGGGCACGCCTGAGCGAACCGCGATGGACGCCGACAGGTCGAATGGTTGACACCACCTGGCCAATCACTTGCGCGCCCACGCCGCAGATTTTTACGACACGCTTTCAGCCAGCGCCGACGCTGCCGCCGACGCCGCCGACGCAGACGCACTTCTGGCACTGGGCCGATGGTTGCAGGGCAAGGATTACACCTTCACTACCGTCACGCCGGCGACGCACGCACGCGTCGTCGCGCGCAACGCCGGCAAACCGGCGCGCGACCTCCGGGGCGCGTTCGGCTGGAGCCTGCCGTTTCGCCGCGACTTGCTGCCGGCAGCGCTGCTCGGGTCGTTGCTGCGCACGCAGCTGCTGGAGCGCGCCGGCGACGACCTGCTGCGCAGCCGCGTGCGGGCCTCGACCCTCGACGGGCTATTGCTGTTCCACTCGTCGTTCCCGACACGCGATGCCGATGCGGTTTTTCTCGGCCCCGACACGTACCGGTTCGCAAACCTCATCAAGCAGGTCGTACCGCAGCTGCCCGCTCCGCCGCGTCACGTGGTCGATCTCGGCTGCGGCACCGGCGCCGGCGGCCTCGTCGCCGGGCGCCTGCTCGGCCCGGGTACGCGCATCCGGCTGGCCGACCTCAACGCGCGCGCCATGCAGTTCGCCGCTGTCAACGCGGCGCTGGCTGAACAGCGCGTGGCCTGTTCAACCGGGGACTTGTTGGCGCCGATAACCGGCCCGATCGACCTCGTCATCGCCAATCCGCCATACCTCACCGACGCGGCGGTACGCACTTATCGCGACGGCGGCGGCCGCCTCGGCAGCGCGCTGTCGCTGCGCATCGTCAGGGAAACACTGCGGCGCCTCGAGCCGGGCGGCCACCTCCTGCTCTACACGGCGTCGGCGATCGTCGAGGGCCGCGATTTGCTGCGGGAGCAGATCGAGCTGCTGTTGCGCAACACTGGCGCGAGCTTCGACTACGTTGAGATTGATCCAGACGTGTTCGGCGAGGAACTCGACACGCCGGCCTACGCGCAGGTCGAGCGCATCGCCGTCGTGCAACTGCTGGCGCGCCGCGCCACGGGTGGCGCATGAGCGTCGATTCGCAGCGGCAACTGCACGAGCGGCTTGCGCGCTTCAACGTCCAGCGCTTGCGGCCGGCGCTGCCCGACGCGCACTGGCGCGCCACGCTGGCCAGTGAGTGCGAGAGCCGCCTGCTCGAAGGCGAGTTCGTCGAAGAGGGACGCCGGGCGCTGGCCGGGCTCGACGTTCCCGACGATGCCGATGCGTTCATGCGCTGGTACGAGGACTTGTGCCACACCGGGCCGGGCCAGGGCGATGCGTTATTCCCGTTCCTCGCGCGGCGCGCAACGCTCGAGCAGATGCGCTGGTTTCTGGTCCAGGAGATCGCGGGCGAAGCCGGGTTTGACGACCTGGTCGCCCTGACGCAGCTGCGGGTGCCCGAGCGCGCCAAGCTCGAGCTCGCGCGCAACTACTGGGACGAGATGGGTCGCGGCCACGCCAAGGGCATGCACGGACCGATGCTGGCGGTGGTCGCCGAGGAGCTCGCGCTGGTGCCGGCGATCGAGACGACGGTGTGGGAATCGCTGGCGCTGGCCAACCTGATGGCGGCCCTCGCCGCGAATCGCCGTTACGCCTGGCACGCGATCGGCGCGCTCGGCGTGATCGAAATGACCGCCCCCGGGCGTGTCGCGCAAGTCAATGCCGGGCTGCGCCGGCTCGGCGTGTCTCCGCGTGGCCGCCGCTACTTCCAGCTCCACGCGGGCCTCGACATCAAGCATTCGGCAGCGTGGAATCGCGAGATCATCCAGCCGCTGGTTGCCGCGGATCCGCAACTGGCGCGACCCATCGCCGAAGGCGCCCTGCTGCGGCTCAGCGCCGGTGCGCGCTGCTTCGCGCGCTATCGCGCCCACCTGCACCTCGCCGTGCCGCAACGGCGACGCTCGCGCGATCAGTCCATGTATCCGAGCAACTGGAGCGTCGCGTAGTCCTCGCGCAGGAAGCGCTCGGCGATGTCGTTGCGATAGCGCAGGTTCGGCGCCACGACCTGCGCGGCGAGGCGATACGCCGCGGCCTGCGCGATGCGCACGTCGGCGCCACGGCCCGTCGCCACCATCAAGTAGCCTTGCGTGCCGGCGCAGACGAGTTGTCCGTCCTTCAGGCCGACCTCGCCAAAATGCAACATTTCTCGCTCCGCATCGCTTAAACCCTCGCGCAGGAACACGGGCGCGGCGCGCGACAACTCGGCGTAGCCGTACTCATGCGGAAATGGCGGCACGGTCAACACGACGCCGACCGCGTAGCCAGGATGCGTTCGAATCAATTCGCTGCGGCCATGGGCCATTGCCCCCAGGATCGAGTCCCAGCCGTCCAGGTGCAGCGCATCGCAGATGGCGAAACCCGGGTAGCCGAAGCGGCAGGTGAACTCCAGGGGCCAGATGCCGTCTGCGTTCACGATGGTGTTGAGGTTGATGTAGCCGCAGTAGCGTGCTGCCCGCAGGAAGTCCGCCATGCGCGCGAGCGTTCGCTCGAACAGGCGCTCGTAACCGCGGTAGGTGACCAGCGTGCCCATCTCGCCGGTGAGCTCGCCCAGGTCGCCGGGGAAGAAGCGCTTGTGTTCCCAGTCGAGGACCGCGGGCGCCAGGAAGGCGTGGCCATTGAAGTAGGCGCCGACGCCGACCTCGACGCCGATGACGCGGTCCATCAGCACGAAGTTCGCGCGGCGGCCGGCGGGGCAGCGTCGCTGCTCCATGTCGAGGACCGCGCGCACGTCGGCGCCGTCGTCCATCTCGCCGACGTAGTTGCGCGCCGAGCCGGCCTTGGGGTCGTTGACCTTGTAGACATAACGCCGCGGCCGAGCTGTGACGAAGGCACGCGCCTCGTCGAAATCGGAAAAATCCCGCACGGTCGCGGTCTGCAGCCCGGCGTCGCGCAACGCCTGTTGGCCGAAACCGCGGTCGAGTTCGAGGCGATTGCCGGTGGCGCTGCCCCCGATCACATGAAAACCGTCGCGACGAAGCTCGTCCTGGATTTCGCCCTGCGTCGCGGTCTCGAATACGACGATGCCGTCGTCGCCCGCGCCACGGATCCAGTCGAGCTCGCGGCGCCAGTCGTCGCAGCGCGTCACCATGCCGTGCAGGATGTCGTGTGATGCCGGCTCGCTGACGTATGCCCGCACCTCGTGACCGGCGCGTCCGAGTCGCCAGTACATGTCGCCCAGTCCGTTGCACTCGCCGACGCCGAGGATGCGCATGGAGGCGCTAGTGCGGTGGCTCGCGTTCGTCGACGGCCACCCGGATGCGCGCGTCGGCACCGCGCCAGGCGCGGAACATGCCGGGGCTGTTGAAGGGGAGGGCGAGCTCGCCGGTCGCGTCCACCGCCACGCATCCCCCATCGCCGCCGTAGGCGACGACACGTTCCAGCGCCTCGCCGCAGGCGCGCTGCAACGTCCACCTGCTGAACTGCACCCGCGCGTGGACCTGCATCGCAAACACCGAACGAATGAAGCTTTCGCCAGTGCCCGAGCACGCGATCGCGAGGCTGCCGTCGTCGGCGAAGATGCCGCAGCCGATGAGTGCGGTATCGCCCATACGGCCCGGGTGTTTACCGTTCAGGCCACCGGTGCTGGTGGCAGAGGCCAGATGCCCTTCGGCATCGCGCGCGACCGCACCGACCGTGTCGGAGCCGCGGATCGTGCCCTCGCGCAGGGTTTCGGCGAGTTCGTGCTGACGTTTTGACGTGACAAAGTAGGTGGGCTCGACCTGCGCCAGTCCGGCTTGTGCGGCAAATGCATCGGCTCCGCTGCCGGCAAGCATTACATGTTCCCCAGCCTCCATCACCGCGCGCGCGAGTCGGACCGGGCTGAGAGTTCGTTGAACGCAGCTGACGGCACCGCAGCGCCGGTTGTGTCCGTCCATCACGGCCGCTTCCAACTCGGGTTCGCCGACCCGGTTCAGGACCGCACCGACTCCGGCGTTGAAAAGGTGACATTCCTCGAGGAGTCCCACCACCTCCGTGACGACGTCCACCGCGGAAGCCCCGCGCTCCAGCATGTCGGCGCCCTCGACTGCGATCTGGCGCAGTGCGGCCCGCTCGGGTTTGCGGTCGCCGGTATAGGGGCCGGCTCCACCGTGGAGGGCTAATCGTACGAGGGACGATGGCGGCACCGATGTTGGACTGTGCAAAAGCGCCCTCGTTCGGCGCCGGAACCGGCCAGATTGAGGGTGGGTCAAATTATTTCCATCCTTCCGGCGATCGTTTTGTTTCACTTCGGAAATTTGTCATGACCAATCGGCGCAAATTTCCGCGTTCACCGACGGCCAGGCACGGACACCTGGTCATCATCGGTGGCGGCGAGGACCGGACGGGCTCCAAGCAGATCCTTCGACGATTCATCGACCTGGCCGGCGGGCAACGCTCCAAGATCGCGGTGCTGACCGCTGCCTCGACGGAGCCCGAGGAAATATGGCGCGTGTATGACCGCGCGTTCAGCGAACTCGGTGTGCGTCAGTGCGTCGAGGTCGCCGTCCCTTCACGCGAGGTCGCAGACAGCCCGGACGTGCTGGCGGCGCTTGACGGTGCGGATGCGGTGTTCATCACCGGCGGCGACCAGAAGCGGCTGCTCGCCATGCTCGGCGGGACCAAGCTCGATTTCGCCTTGCACGACGCGTTTACCTCCCGCGGGATCTGCATCGGTGGCACCAGCGCCGGGGCGTCGGCGATGTCCGAGCACATGCTCGCCGAGGGCACCACGGACGACCACCACCCGCACAAAGGCATGGCGCTGCTCGCGGCGGGATTCGGATTTTTGCCCAGAGTGATCGTCGACCAGCATTTTTCGCAGCGGCGACGATTGGTCCGGCTGCTCTCGGCCGTCGCCCAGAACCCTTACCTGCTCGGCGTGGGCATCGATGAGGACACCGCGCTCGTGATCCGGCGCAATAGCGGTCTCGAGATTGTCGGCGAAGGGGCTGTCACCCTGGTCGACGGCACGCACATGACGTCGAACATCCTCGACGCCGCGCACGACGAGCACCTCGAGCTGCTGAACATCCGGCTGCACCTGCTGCCGGCAGGCTGCAGTTATTACGAGGAGGATCGCAAGGGCAAGCAAGGGCGACAGCTGCCGGAAGCGCTGCTCGAGGCCATCGCGATCCTCGGTGCCGTTTCGTGAAGGTCGTCGCGCAGCACTTCCTCCGCGGCCCGAACCTGTGGTCGCGCAAGCCATGCGCGCTCACCATCGTCGATCTCGAGAACCTCGACGAGGTTGCAACGACAGCGGTGCCCGGTTTCGACGAGCGACTGCTGATGCTGATGCCGACACTCCAGGAACACGGCTGCTCCTATGGGGAGCCGGGAGGATTTGTGCGCCGGCTGGCCGAGGGCACCTACATGGCGCACGTTTTCGAACACGTGCTCATCGAGTTGCAATGCCTTGCGGGCTCGCGCGTCAGCTTCGGCAAGGCGCGCATGATTGCTTCTCGACCGCGGCACTACCACGTGGTGTGCCGCTATGAACACGAGTCCGTCGTCGAAGCGGCGACGCCGATCGCACTGGAGCTGGTGCAGGCGGTGGCGGCGGGCAAGACCTTCGATCTTGCATCGAGGCTCGAGGTGCTGTGCGGTCTTGTCGCCACGAGCGCCCTGGGGCCGAGCACGCGAGCGATCGTGGAAGCCGCGCAAGAGCGGGGCATCCCGTGGCGCCGCCTGGGGGAGGCCTCGAGCCTGATCCAGCTTGGACAGGGTCGCGAGCAGCGCCGCATCCAGGCCACGATCACCTCGCAAACCGGTTACATCGCCACGGACATTGCGTCGGACAAGCAATTGACCAAGCAGTTGCTGGCCGATGCGGCCATCCCGGTGCCGCGTGGCATGACGGTAATGGACGAGGAACAGGCCCTCGCTGCGTATCGGACCTTGGCAGCGCCGGTGACGGTCAAGCCGCTCGACGCGAACCAGGGCAAGGGCGTGACGCCGTACGTTGCGTCGGAGGACGAGTTGCGAAGAGCCTACCGGGCTGCGCGAATGTTCGGCACGCAGGTCATCGTCGAGCACTTCGTCAAGGGCAACGACTACCGGGTGCTGGTCATTGGCGGCAAGGTCGCGGCCGCAGCGCGGCGTTACCCGCCCACGGTGGTAGGCGACGGCAACAAGACGATCCTGCAACTGATCGAGGACGAAAACCGCAATCCGCTGCGCGAAGAGGGTCATGGCGCCGCGATGACCAAGATCCCCGTCGATGCCCATGTCGAGGAACTGCTGGCCCGCAAGGGCATGAGCCTCGCCTCGGTGCTGCCGCCCGATGAGCCTTGCCTGCTGCGGGCCAATGCCAACCTGTCCACGGGCGGCGAGGCGGAGGACATGACCGGGCAAATCCACCCGTCGCTCACGCGCATGTGCGAGCGAGCCGCTCGCAAGATCGGCCTCGACGTCGCAGGGGTCGACCTCATTTGCGAGGACATCGCGCGCCCATTGGGCGAGCAGGAGGCGGGCATCGTCGAGGTCAACGCGGCCCCGGGCATCCGCATGCACGAAGATCCCGCGGGCGGCATGCCGCGCCGGGTGGGCGCGGCGATCGTCGCGTCGCTTTATCCGCCGGGTCGCGATGGGCGCATTCCGGTCATCGCCGTGACAGGGACGAACGGAAAAACCACGACGACGATCGCCATCGCCCACGTATTCAAGGCCCTCGGCTGCCATGTGGGGCGCGCTACGACCGAAAGCATCGAGATCGGCGGCCACGACGTGCGCGCCGGTGACTGTTCCGGGTACTGGTCAGCGCGGTGTGTCCTCGAGGATCCCGACGTCGAAGTCGCCGTGCTCGAAGTCGCGCGCGGCGGCATCCTGCGGCGCGGGCTGGGCTTCGACTTATGCGACGTCGCGGTGGTCCTCAACATTTCGGCCGATCACCTGGGGCAGGACGACATCGACGATGTCGGGCAACTGTCCCGCGTCAAGGCCGTCGTCGCCGACAGCGCGCGGCGGGCACTGGTCGTCAACGCCATGGATTCACGTGCGCTGAATATTCTTGCGGAGCATCGTCCCGGCGTTCGGCGCTGGCTGTTTTCGCGGAATGCCGATGCGGCGGCGGTACTGACGCACGTCGCCGCCGGTGGCGACGCCGTCGTGCTGAGCGGCGGCGAGATGCTGCACCGGCGCGGGACATTGGAGCAGGCCATTGCGACCGCGGACGAAGTGCCGATGACCGTGGGGGGACTGGCCACGTTCAACGTCGACAACGCGCTCGCAACCATCGCGGCATGCCTCGCCTGCGGACTGGATGGCATTGCAGTAGGCAAGGCACTGGCTGGCTTCATGCCCGACAGCCTGACCAATCCGCTTCGCTTGAACCTGTTCGAAGCCGAGGGCGTGAAGGTTGTCGTGGACTACGCTCACAATTCCGCGTCCTACCAGGAGTTGTTCGCGTTCGCGCGCCGGATTACGCCGGGAAAGCTGGTGGGCGTGATCAGCGCGCCGGGTGACCGTCGGGGTAGCGACCTGGAGGAGGTGGGGCAAACCTGCGCCGCGCTGCTGGATGAAATGATCGTTTATGAAATGCGCGACCGCCGGGGACGGCTGCCCGGCGAAACTGCCGCGCTGATTGCCACGGGCGCCACCGCCTGCGATGTCCAGACGATCCTGCACGTCCACCGGGCTGTTCGCAGTGCCTTCGAGCGCTGTGTCGCCGGCGACACCTTGGTGTTGGGGTGCGCCAGCGCGCTGGATGATTTGGGTGACCTACGCTCGGAACTGACTGCCTTGGACCCTTCTTGCGTCCGGGCGGCGTCCCCGCCGCCAAGCGCTGGCCAGTTCGCCAGCCCTCCTGTGCGCCGAAATTGACCTGACAGGTCCGCACCGAAAACTAAAGCCCCCGAACAAGTCGGGGGCTTTGCTGTTGCGCGCCGGATGGTGGCGCTCCTACCGGGATTCGAACCCGGGTTTAAGCCTTGAGAGGGCTCCGTCCTAGGCCTCTAGACGATAGGAGCTTGAAGGGCCGCGTATTATACGGGCCGCTGCGGCGGTCTCAAGCGCCGAATAAACAAAGAGAAATAGCCATCGAACCCAAGCGTATCCCGAGAGCCGAGCACCCGATTTCGCGATCGAGCTTCACCGGCGCGGCCCTCAAGGTTCTCTATACATTGAAGGACGCGGGCTACGAGGCCTATGTCGTCGGCGGTGGCGTGCGCGACCTGCTGGCGGGACTCAAGCCGAAGGATTTCGACATCGCGACCAACGCGCGCCCCGAGCAGGTGCGCAAATTGTTCCGCTCGTGCCGGCTGGTGGGCCGCCGCTTCCTGATCGCGCACGTGCGCTTCGGCGACGAGATTTCCGAGGTGACGACGTTCCGTGGCCCGATTGGCGATTCGCATGATCGCGACGAGACCGGCCGCATCCTGTCCGACAATGTCTACGGCTCGATGGAGGACGACGCCTTCCGCCGCGACTTCACCGTCAACGGCCTGTTCTACGACATTCGTGACTTCTCGATTGTCGACTACGTCGGCGGCATGGACGACATGCGCGCGCGGAAACTGCGGCTGATTGGCGATCCCGAATTGCGCTACCGCGAGGATCCGGTGCGCATGCTGCGCGCGGTGCGCATCGGCAACAAGCTGCACTTCCAGATGGACCCGGCGTGCGCCAAGCCGATCCCGAGGCTCGCACCGCTGCTGCGCGAGATTCCGCCGGCGCGTTTGTTCGACGAGGTACTGAAGGCGTTGTTCAGCGTCGACAACGTCGAGAACTTCCGCGCGCTGCACTGGTTCGGACTGTGGCGCGAGCTGTTCCCGGATGTCGGTGTCGCGCTCGACCACGACCTCGACAACACGCGTGCTTTCATCGAGTGGGCGCTGGCCAATACCGCCGAGCGCATCAAGCAGGATCAGCCGGTCACGCCGTCGTTCCTGTTCGCGGCACTGCTGTGGCTGCCGATGACCGCGCGAGCGCAGGTGTTGATGGCGCAGCAGGGTCATCCCGAGCACATCGCCGTGATGCAGGCCGCCGAGGAAATCATGGCGCGGCAGACGCTGCGCGTGGCGATTCCCAAGCGCTTCTCGATTCCGGCGCGCGAGATCTGGACGATGCAGTCACGGTTCGAGCAGCGCCGCGGCAGCGCGCCGCGCCGGCTGATGTCGCACCCGCGTTTCCGCGCCGCCTACGACTTCCTGCTGCTGCGCGCGCAGGCCGGCGAGCCCGTGCAGGAGCTCGCCGATTGGTGGACCGAGGCGCAGAAGGGCGAGTTGCTGCCGGTGCCCGATAGCGCGCCGCCCGAGCACGCCGGCCCCGCGCACGACTCTCCGGAGGGTGGTGCACACGGCGGCGCGCCCCGGCGTCGTCGCCGGCGCCGCGGCGGGCGCGGCCGCAATCGCGGAGGCCCCGGCGGCAATTCGCCGCAGGAATAAACGGGGACGCGCCCCTTTATCTATGACCACGCGGCCCCAGGCCCATGATGTCCGACGATAAAGGGGCGCGTCCCTGTTTATTCCGTCGGGCCTACATCGGGCTCGGCGCCAACCTCGGCGAGCCGCACGCGCAGGTGTTGCGCGCATTCGACCTGATCGAAGACATTCCTGGCGTCACGCCGGTCGCGCGCTCGTCGCTGTATCGCAGCGCGCCGCTTGGGCCCGGCCCGCAGCCGGACTACTGCAATGCCGCCTGCGCCATCGACACGGCGTCAACGCCCGAAGCATTGCTGCAGCGCCTGCAGGCCATCGAGCACGCATTGGGCCGCGAGCGGCCGCGCGTGCGTTGGGCGCCGCGCTGCATCGACCTCGACCTGCTGCACGTCGAAGGCGCGGCACGAGTGGGCGGGGCGCTGACCTTGCCGCATCCGGAACTGCACAAGCGCAACTTCGTGCTGGCGCCCCTGGCCGAGATCGCGCCGACGCTGGAAGTGCCCGGATTGGGCCGCATCGATGCGCTGGCGCGCGCGCTCGGCGAAGTCGGCCTCGCCCGGTGGGAGTTGGTATAGTCGCCGGCCCATGGAGCCCGCGAAAAGCGTCAACGTTTCCGAGCTGCGCCGCATGCGCGAGGCCGGCGAAAAAATCGCGTGCCTCACCTGCTACGACGCGAGCTTCGCGCTGATCGAGGATCGCGTCGGCGTCGACGTCGTGCTGGTCGGCGACTCGCTGGGCATGGTCATCCATGGTCGGCCAACCACGACCTCGGTTACCGTTGACGACATCGTTTACCACTCGCGCGCCCTGAAAGACTCGCTGAAGCGCGCGTTCCTCGTTGCCGACATGCCATTCCTGTCGTTTGCAACGCGCGACCGCGCGCTCGATGCGGCGCAACGCATGATGCAGGACGGCGGCGCCAAGATGGTCAAGCTTGAAGGCGGCCGCGAGCAGGCCGACATCGTCGAGTACCTCACCGTGCGCGGCGTGCCCGTGTGCGCGCACCTCGGCCTGCAGCCGCAGCTGATCCACAAGATGGGCGCCTTCAAGGTGCAGGGCCGCGACGACGCGGCGGCCGAGGCGATGATCCACGACGCCGAAATCCTCGAGCAGGCTGGCGCCGACCTGCTGCTGCTCGAATGCATTCCTGCAGGACTCGGCGAGCGCATCACCAAGAAGTCGCGCGTGCCGGTGATCGGCATCGGCGCCGGTCCCCACGTCGACGGCCAGATCCTGGTGCTGCACGACATCCTCAACATCTCGCCGACCGTGACACTGGGACGCAAGCCGCGCTTCGTGCGCAACTACATGGATGGCGGCGCCGACATCGAGTCTGCCATCGGCGCTTACGTGAAATCGGTGAAGGACAGGAGCTATCCGGCGCCGGGGCACTGCTTCTAGCCCGTGCTGACCGTCCACACCGTCGCCGAGCTTCACGCCGCGCTGCAGCCCTGGCGCCGCGCCGGCGACACCACCGCTTTTGTGCCGACGATGGGCAACCTGCATGCGGGCCATGGGAGCCTAGTAGACAAGGCGCGGGAGCTCGGCGAGTGCGTGGTGGTGAGCATCTTTGTCAACCCGCTGCAATTCGGGCCCAAGGAAGATTTCGAAAAATATCCGCGCACGCTCGAAGCCGATGGCCGGCTTCTGGACAAGGCCGGCGTCGACGTCGTTTTTGCGCCATCGGTGCGCGACCTCTATCCGGGAGGCTATCCGCCCGCTACCACTGTGAGCGTCGACGGCCCGCTGACGAAAGTCCTGTGCGCGCCGTTTCGGCCGGGACATTTCACCGGCGTCGCGACGATCGTCAACATCCTCTTCAACGTCGTCCGCCCGGACATCGCCGTGTTCGGCGAGAAGGACTACCAGCAGCTTGCGGTGATTCGGCGCATGGTCGCCGACCTGGGATTGGCCATCCGCATCGTGGGCGCACCGACCCTGCGCGATGCCGACGGCCTTGCGTTGTCCTCGCGCAACCAATACCTGTCGTCGGATGAGCGGCTGCGTGCCGCCCGCCTGCACGAGACCTTGCAGTGGGTCGCGGGTGAGCTGCGTGGCGGCCGCCGCGATTTCGCGATGCTGTCGCAGGAAGCCCAGGGCCGGCTTGCCAAGGCCCGGTTCAACCCCCAGTACGTCGAAGTGCGCACCACGGACCTCGATGCGCCGGGCGAGAACCCGGCGGAACTTGTGGTCCTGGCTGCGGCTTACCTGGGCACGACCCGCCTTATCGACAACGTCGCCGTTCGACTTTAGTCCGGCTGCCGCTTGCAAGCGGTTGCGCCGGCGCCACCAGCGAGCCTAAGATTACCCATTCACCTCCGCTGCACTGCGGAGGCCGGGTGTACGCCTCAGTGGGCCACCCGCCTTGCGGTAAATCCTGGATCTACGGGCGCATGTCTTCTTGGGCCGCCCCGATCTGCAAAACGCTGAGGCACCCAAAATGAACCTGACTTTGCTGAAGTCCAAGCTGCATCGGGGCTGTGTCACCCACGCCGAGCTCGACTACGACGGCTCGTGCGCGATCGACAGCAAGCTGCTGGATGCCGCCGGCATGCTCGAGTTCGAGCAGATCGACATCTACAACATCACCAACGGCGAGCGTTTCACGACCTATGCCATCCGCGCCGAGGCGGGTTCGGGGATCATCTCGGTCAATGGCGCCGCGGCCCACAAGGCGCGGGTCGGTGATCGGGTCATCATCGCAGCCTACTGCGGCCTCGACGCCGCTGCGGCGCGGGTCTACAAGCCCCGGCTGATTTACCTCGACGAACACAACCGCATTGTGCGCACCGCGAACACCATTCCGGTGCAGGCCGCCTGACGACACGCGAGCTTTTCCCGACGCTGGTCTATGTCGCGCCGCTCGGCGGGGCGACGGCTCCCCTGAACCGCGAACTGCTCGCCGAGGTGCGCACGATCCGCGCGCGAGACGCTGCAGGGCGGCGCTGGTCGACGCGCAACTATCCCGGCGGCTACACCAGCTACGGCTCGCTCGACCAGTTGCAGCGCATGTCATCGACCTTCATCGCGCTGCGCGAGCGCATCGATGTGCACGTCACCCGTTATGCGCGCGACCAGGCTTGGGACCTGCGCGGGCGCAAGCTCGCCATGAGCGACTGCTGGGCCAACATCATGCGGCGGGGCAGCGCGCATGCGGGCCACCTGCATCCGCACGCCGTGGTCAGCGGCACTTATTACTTACAGGTGCCCCGCGGCGCGCCCGGGCTCCGCTTCGAGGATCCGCGATTGTCCCGCCTGATGGCGGCGCCGATGCGGCGCGCCGGCACTCGCGAGCCGCTCAAGTCGCATGTGATCGTGCCGGCCCGGCCGGGGCAAGTGGTGCTGTTTGACAGCTGGCTGCGACACGAGGTGCCAGCGGTGCGGTCTGCTGGCGAACGCATCAGCCTGAGCTTCAACTATCACTGGTACTGACGCGGGCATACTACGCGTCTTCCAATGACCCTCATTCGCTGGCTTTTCAACGCGGCCGTCACCCTCGTGATGGTGTTCCTGCTGCTGCGCGCGCTGCTGGAGTGGGTGCCCGCGCTGAATGCACTGCCCCAGTTCGTCAAGGCACTGCGAACCTGGGATCCGTTGCTGGAGCAGGGCGTGCGTGAACTCGGATTGCCATGGTCGCGTGACGTGCGCGGCTTCGGGCTGATCGGTGCAGCCGTGTTGCTCAACCTGGCGCGGTCGCTGCTGCTGGACCTGCTGGAATGGATGCAGAAGTGGTACCACCTCAAGCGCTCGCCTCCTGCCGCGCCGGCCCGCGCGCTGCCGGCCGGCGATGCCGTTGCGCCGGCGGCTTCGACATCGGCCACGCTTGCGCCGGCGCCGCCCGCCAGCACCGCGACCGATGCCGAACTTGCCGCGACGGTGGTTACCACAGGCCAGCCCGTGCAGTCGGTGACCGGCACGGCTTTCCTCGAGTCCGGCGGCCAAGGCCAGGGCGTGCCGCGGCAGATTGGCCGCTATCGCATCATCGAGGTGCTCGGCCATGGCGCGATGGGCACGGTGTTCAAGGCCGAGGACCCGAAGATCGGACGCATGGTCGCGATCAAGACAATCTCCGCCGTCGGCGCGGGGCCCGAAATGGAGCACTACCGCGAGCGCTTCCTCGTCGAGGCGAAATCAGCGGGCCGCCTGAACCATCCCGGCGTCGTCTCGGTGTACGACGTCACCGAGGACGCCAACGGCAAGCCATGCCTGGTACTGGAATTCGTGCCGGGCACGACGCTCGATCGACTGGTCAGCGATCATCAGCCCGGGCTTGCACAGCTGCTCGACTACGTGGCCCAGATCGCGCGAGCGCTCGACTACGCGCATGCACAGGGAATCGTGCACCGCGATGTCAAGCCGGCCAACATCATGGTCACCAAGGCCAATGTCGCCAAGCTCAGCGACTTCGGCATTGCCAAGATCGAAGGCACCACCCTGACCGTCGCCGGCCAGGTGCTGGGAACGCCGGCGTTCATGTCGCCCGAGCAGTGCATGGGCAACGCGGTGGATTTCCGCTCTGACATCTTCTCGCTCGGAACCGTGCTCTACACGCTGGTTTCCGGGATGAAACCTTTTCCCGGCGACTCCTTTACCTCGGTGGCATACAAGGTCGTGCACTCGGAATACGTGCCGCTGACACAGCTCGATCCGCGGTTGCCAGCGGCGCTCGATGCCGTCGTCGCCGCCAGCCTCGCCAAGGACGCTGGGTCGCGCTACGCCTCCGCCGGGCGCATGGCCGATGAACTAGACGCGATCCGCGTGATGCTGCCGCCGGCGACCGATCCCTAAAGGGCCGCAAGCCGCTCCAGCTGCTGCTTCAATTCGGAGAGCTCCCGCTGCTTCTGCGCCAGCTGCGCGCGTGCGCCGTCCTGGATGTGCTGGGGCGCCTTGCCGAAATTCGGGTTGTTCAGCTGGGTTTCGCCACGCCCGATTTCCTGCTCCCGGCGCGCGATGTCCTTGGCCAGGCGTGCGCGTTCGGCCGCAACGTCGATCAGCCCCGCCATCGGCACCAAGATCTTCATCTGGCCGTGCAACGCGACCGCCGACTGTGGCGGCGTCTCGGTCGCCTCGAGGAAGTACGGCTCCTCGATGCGCGCCAGGAACATCAACGCATCTTTGAGCCGGTGCAGGCGCTCGACGTCACCCTGCGTCGCGTTCTGCATCAGCACCGGCACTGGCTTGGCCGGTGACAAATTCATCTCGCCGCGAATCTGGCGTATGCCGAGCGCGAAGCCTTGCAGCCAGGCGATGTCCGCCTCGGCGGCCTCATCGACCTTGCTCGGTTCGGCAATGGGGTAGGGCTGCAACATGATGGTCGGGCCCGACGGCCCCGCGAGCGGCGCGACGCGCTGCCACAGGTCCTCGGTCACGAACGGCATCAGCGGGTGCAGCAAGCGCAGCAGCGCTTCGAGCACGCGCACCAGCGTGCGCCGCGTGCCGCGCTGCGCGGGCGTGTCGCCCTGCTTGAGCGCGGGTTTCGACAGCTCGATGTACCAGTCGCAGAACTCGTTCCACGCAAAGTGGTAGAGCGCCTGCGCGAGGAGGTCGAAACGATAATCGCGCAGGTGCTGCTGGCTTTCAGCCTCGACCTTCTGCAGGCGCGAGACGATCCAGCGATCAGCCGCGCTGCGCGCAACCGGCACTGATTCATCCTGGCCGCAATCCTGGCCCTCACAATTGGCGAGCACGTACGCAGTTGCGTTCCACAGCTTGTTGCAGAAATTGCGATAGCCCTCCGCGCGGCTGGCATCGAAGCGGATGTCGCGGCCCGGCGAGGCCAGTGCGGCGAAGGTGAAGCGCAGGGCATCGACGCCGACCGCCGCGATGCCATCGGGGAACTGCTTGCGAGTCGCGGCCTCGATCTTGCGCGCCATCTGCGGCTGCATCAGGCCGCCGGTGCGCTTGGCCACCAGGTCCTCGAGCGAGATGCCGTCGACAAGATCCAGCGGGTCCAGAATGTTGCCCTTGGACTTGCTCATCTTCTGGCCTTCCGCGTCGCGGATCAGGCCGGTGATGTACACCTCGCGAAACGGCACCTGCCCGGTAAAGAACTGGCACATCATCACCATCCGGGCGACCCAGAAGAAGATGATGTCGAAGCCGGTGACCAGGACCGAGCTCGGGTAGTACCGTGCGAGCTCGGGCGTCGCCTGCGGCCAGCCCTGCGTCGCAATCGGCCAGATGTCGGACGAGAACCAGGTGTCGAAGACGTCGGTGTCCTGCGTGAGCGGCAGGTCGGCGGGCAGCTGGTGCTTGCGGCGCACTTCCGCCTCGTCGCGCGCGACGTAGATCTTGCCGGATGCGTCGTACCACGCCGGAATACGATGGCCCCACCAGAGCTGCCGGCTGATGCACCAGTCCTGGATGTTGCGCAGCCACTGAAAATAGGTCGCGCTCCAGTTGTCGGGCACGAACTTGATGCGGCCGCCTTCCACTGCCGCGATCGCCGGCTCGGTGATGCGCTTGCGGCCGCCCGGGCGTCCGTCCGGCAGCACCTCGCGCGTGAGGTCCACGAACCACTGATCGGTGAGGTAAGGCTCGAGCACGGCGCCGCTGCGGTCGCCGCGCGGCACCTGCAGCCTGTGTTCGGCGACCTTCTCCAGCAGGCCGGCCGCCTCGAGGTCGGCGACCACCTGCTTGCGCGCGACGAAGCGGTCGAGCCCGCGATACGCGGCGGGCGCCGAGTCGTTGATCTTCGCATCGGGCGTGAAGATGTTGATGACGCCGAGGCCGTGGCGCTGGCCCATGGCGTAGTCGTTGAAGTCGTGCGCCGGCGTGATCTTGACGACGCCGGTGCCGAATTCGCGATCGACGTAGTCGTCGGCGATCACGGGGATCTCGCGATCGGTCAGCGGCAACCGGATGTTCTTCCCGATCAGTGCGCGATAACGCTCGTCCTCGGGATGCACCGCGACCGCCGTGTCGCCGAGCATCGTCTCCGGGCGCGTGGTCGCAACCACCAAATGGCCCGAGCCATCGGCCAGCGGGTAGCGCAAGTGCCAGAGCTTGCCGGCCTCCTCGGCGCTGGCCACCTCGAGGTCCGAGATGGCGGTCAGCAGGACCGGATCCCAGTTCACCAGGCGCTTGCCGCGGTAGACCAGGCCTTCCTCGTGCAGTCGCACGAAATGCTCGAGTACGGCCTTGGAGTAGCCCTCGTCCATGGTGAAGCGATCGCGCGACCAGTCGACCGAGCTGCCGATGCGGCGCATCTGCTGGCCGATGATGCCGCCGGATTCCTGCTTCCATTCCCACACGCGCTCGACGAAGGCTTCGCGTCCAAGGTCGTGGCGCGTCTGCTGCTTCGCGGCAAGCTGGCGTTCCACCACCATCTGCGTCGCGATGCCGGCATGGTCGGTGCCGGGCTGCCACAGCGCGTCGCGGCCGAGCATGCGCATGGTGCGCGTCAACGCGTCCATCAGCGTGTGCTGGAATGCGTGACCCATGTGCAGCGTGCCGGTGACGTTCGGCGGCGGGATCATGATGGAGTAAGGCTCGCGATCACCGTTCGGGCCGGGGCCCGACGGCGCGAACCAGCCGTTCTTTTCCCAGAAGCCGAGCAGGCGCTGCTCGACCACGTGCGGGTCGAAGGCTTTTTCCATGGGTTCGGTCGCGGCCACGGCTGTCATCCGCCCGAGGGCGGCGTTCCAAAATGAAGGGAGGCGGGATTATACGGGCCGCCCGCTGAACCTAGAGGCGATGCGTCTCCGGCTCGAAGCCGCGATCCTTGTAGCTCTTGTAGCGCTGGCGCGAGCGTGCGCGCGTGGCGGCGTCACCGGCCACCACCTCGAGCACGCGCTCGAAGCGGTCGGCGAATGCCGGCGCTTCGGGCGCGAGGTTCAGCAACACGTCCCGGTGCGTGTCCGGTGGCTCGCCGGTGCCGATCAGCACGGTAGCGAGCGCGGGATCCGTCGACGCGCCGACGCGCTCGTGGCCGATGAAACCGCCCTGCTTGTAGACCCACAGCAGGCGATCGATCTCGGCGGCGGCGTCGGCATCGCCGGCATGGATATGGACACGCTTGCCGGCGCCCACCGCCTTTTCGCACAGGCGGCAGGCCGTCGCCAGCGCGTTGTCGACGCTGTCCTCGGGCAGGACATAGAAATCGACGCGGGTCGTCACGCCGCGGCATCTCCGGACTTGCCCGCGAGGTCGATCAGGAACCGCACCAGCAACGGCACGGGCCGGCCGGTCGCGCGCTTGGCGCGCCAGGCCGTCGCGGCGATGTCGAGATGCGCCCATTTCATGCGGCGCGCGAAGCGGTGCAGGAACGCCGCCGCCGTGATCGCGCCGCCCTCGCGGCCGCCGGTGATGTTGGCGATGTCGGCGTGTTCGCTCTTGAGCATGGCGCCGTACTCTTCCCACAGCGGCATTTGCCAGGCGCGGTCGCCGCTGTCCTCGCCGGCATCGAGCAGCGCCTTTGCCAGCGAGGGCGTATTGCTGAACAGACCGGTGGGGAAGCCGCCGAGCGCGATGACGATCGCGCCGGTCAGCGTGGCGATGTCGATGCACTGCGACGGCTGGTACTCGCGCTCGACCCAGGTCAGCGCGTCGCACAGGATGAGCCGGCCTTCGGCGTCGGTATTGAGGATCTCGATGGTGATGCCGCTCATCGACTTGACGATGTCACCGGGCTTCACCGCGAGGCCGCCCGGCATGTTCTCGCAGGCGGGCACTACGCCGACCAGGTTGATCGGCAGCTTGAGTTCGGCGACCGCCTTGAATGTGCCGAGCACCGAGGCGCCCCCGCACATGTCGAATTTCATCTCGTCCATCTTGTCGGATGGCTTGATCGAAATGCCGCCGGAATCGAACGTGATGCCCTTGCCGACCAGCGCCACCGGTTTCTCGCCTTTCGGGCCCTGCAGGTACTCGAGCACGATCAGCTTGGGCGGTTGCCGGCTGCCTTGTGCCACCGCCATGAACGAGCCCATGCCGAGCTTGACCATGTCGTCGCGTTCCAGCGCGCGGAACTTGATCGACGAATGCGGCTTGGCCAGCGCCTGCGCCTGGTCGGCGAGCCAGGTCGGCGTACAGATATTGGGCGGCGTGTTGCCGAGCGTCTTGGTCAACGCGACTCCGGCCCCGATCGCCAGGCCCTCCGCGAGCCCGCGCTCGCCGACCGGCAGGTCGCTGCGACGCGGCACGTCGAAGGTGAGGCGGGCGAGGCGGCGGTCATCGCGCGGCTTTTCGCCGCGGAACGCATCGAGCCGGTAATCCTCGTCTTGCGCCACCAGCGCCGCATTGAGGACGTTCCAGCCGATGTCGCGGCTGCGCACGGGCAAATGAGTAAGATAAGAGACCGCGTCGATCGCACCGGTGGCGCGCACGGCGCGCGTCGCCGCGTGGCAGGCCTTGCGGTAAGCGGTTTCGTCGAAGTCGCGCTCGCGGCCGAGGCCCACGAGCAGCACGCGATCGGCGTAGACCTTGGGAACGTGATGCAGCACCAGGACCTGGCCGGCCTTGCCGTCGAGGTCGCCGCGACGCAGTGCGCCACTGAGCGCGCCGCCGCCGGCCTTGTCGAGCGTGGCGGCCGGTCCGGTGAGCTTGCGGCGGTCGAAGACGCCGACGATGACGCAGCCGGCACGCTGCTTCTCGGGGTTGCTGCTCTTGACGTAGTAATGCATGGGCGTGAGGTGCTCTGGCGTGAGGAAGGCGAGGTGAAAAACGGGAAAATGCCGCCGTTGGCGCGTCAGGCGCGCGCGGGCGCCCCGAAAAAACAGTTTGCCGCCCGTGCCCGCGGCATCCTAGCCGACGCTGCCGGCGCTGCAAAGCGCCCGATCGACTGATGCGCGCGCCGCTGCTCGAGCGTTACCTGTTGCGGGAAGCCGTGACTTCGTGGGCGGGGGTTACCGTCGTGCTGCTGGCGATCATGCTATCGACGCGTTTCGCGCGTTTCCTGGCGCAGGCGGCGGCCGGGGAGCTGCCGCGCGAGTTCCTGTTGAACGTCGTCGCGCTGTCGAGCCTGCAGTACCTCGTGATCCTGATCCCGGTGTCGCTGCTGCTCGCGGTCCTGTTGGCGCTGGGCCGCATGTATCGCGACCACGAGATCGCGGCGATGACCGGCTGCGGCATCGGCCCGGGCGCGATGTACCGGCCCATCGCGCTGCTCGCGGCGCTACTGGCGGTGATCACCGCGGCGCTGGCGCTGGAGGTCGGCCCCTGGGCTGGCCGCCGCGCCGACTTCATGTTCAAGGACGCGCAACGCTCGATCCAGTTCACGCCGTTCGAGCCCGGCCGCTTCAAGGAGGTCGCCGGCGGACGCGCGGTGTTCTACGCGGCGCAGGTCGACCGCACCGGCACGCTGGACACGATTTTCGCGCGGCTCGCCGAGAAGCGCGGCGCCTCCTTTGTCACCGCGCAACGCGGTACGCAAGACCTCGACCGGACCACCGGCGACCGGGTACTGACGCTGGAGAACGGCTACCGCTATGCGGGCGAGCCTGGCCGCGCCGATTTCGAGATCGTGCGCTTCGATACGCTGGTCACGCGGGTCGCACCGCCGCCGATGCTGCAGCTGTCGAGCAAGCGCAAGATTCGCGAGACGGCCGCGCTGGTGGGATCGAGCGACCGCGAGGACCAGGCCGAGCTGCAGTGGCGGATCGCGGCGCCGGTGTCGGTGCTGCTGCTCGCGCTGATCGCGGTGCCGCTTGCGCATACCAATCCCCGCGCGGGTCGCTACGGCAAGCTGGTGCTCGGCATCCTGCTTTACCTCGGCTACTCCAACCTGCTGGCGCTCGCACAGGCCTGGGTCGCCAAGGGCTACCTGCCCCCGGTGCCGGCCATGTGGGGCGTGCACCTTGTCGCAGCCAGCCTGGGATTGATCATGGTCGCGCGCCGGCTCGGTTGGCACGTGGGCGCGGGCACCAGGTGATGCGCCTCGATCGCTACATCATGAGCCATGTCCTCGGCCTGACCGGCATCGTGGCGCTGGGCCTGCTCGCGATCCACACGTTCGTCACTTTCGTCGCCGAGCTCGACGAGGCCGGGCAGGGCGGCTTCGGCTACGCGCAGCTCGTGGTCTACACGCTGTGGCTGATGCCAACCGGCCTCTACGTGATGCTGCCGATCGTGGCCATGCTCGGCACGCTGATGGGACTGGGCACGTTGGCGGCGCAAAGCGAACTCACCGCGATGCGCGCGGCCGGCGTTTCGCTGGTGCGCATCGGCGCGGCCACGCTCGGCGCCGGCGTGGTGCTCGGCGTGCTGTGCGTCGGCATCGGTGACTGGCTGGCGCCGCTCGGCCAGCAGCGGGCCGAGGCGCTGAAGAACGAAGCGCGCTCCGGCGTGCAGGTCGGCCTCGGTGGCAAGCCGGTATGGTTGCGCGAGGGCGATCATGTGTTCCAGATCCATCGCCTGCTCGCGGAAGACCACATCGAGGACGCCGAGATCTACACGCTCGGCCCCGACCTCAACTTGCAGGCGCTGACGCGCGTGTCGGAAGGCCGCTACGTCGGCGGCGCCTGGAAATTCCGCGGGGTCCAGCGCACCGAGTTTGGCGCGCAAGACGCGCGCGTCGTCGACCGCGCCGAGATGGACTGGGACGGTTCGCTATCGCCCGAGGTGCTGAGGCTGTTCGTGCTCGAGGCCGAGGCGCTGTCGACGCCGGGCCTGCTGCGACTGATCCGCTATCTCGAACAAAATGACCTCGATCGCAGCAGCTACGCGCTGGCCCTGGCGCGCAAGCTGGTGGCACCGCTCACCGTGATGGCCATGATGCTGTTTGCCATCCCGTTCGTGCTCGGCCCCTTGCGCAACACGGGCGCGGGGCAGAGGCTGTTCGTCGGCGTGCTGATCGGGCTGGCGTTCTACGTGATCAACGAGGTCACCGCGAACACCGGCCAGCTGTACGGGTGGAACCCGCTGGTGTCGGCAGCCGCGCCGACGATGGCGTTTGCGCTGATCGCGTTGTGGCGGTTGATGCATGACAACTAGGAGCTGACCATGAGATTGCTGCTGACCCTGATTCTGTTCGTGGCCGTTGCGGCCGGCTGCGCCACGAGCGTCGGTCGTTACGCGCCCGAGTCGCTGCTGCAGGCAGAAAGCGCGATCGACGCAGAGAGCCTGCTGGCCCACATCAACGAGCTGGCCTCCGACCGTTACGAGGGCCGCGCGCCGGCAACCGAGGGCGAGCGGCTCACGGTCGAGTACCTCACGGCGCAGTTCAAGGCGCTGGGCCTGCAGCCGGGCAATCCGGACGGGACCTACGTGCAGGAGGTGCCCCTCGTCGGGATTTCTGGCACCCGCAGCGCCACGCTGACCGCGAACGGCAAGCGCATGCACATGAACTTCCCCGATGACTACGTTGCGCTGACACGCCGCTTCGAGCCGACCATCCGGCTCCCGGAAACTGAACTGGTGTTCGTGGGCTATGGGGTGGTCGCGCCCGAGTACGACTGGGACGACTACAAGGATGTCGACGTGCGGGGCAAGGTCATCGTCATGCTGATCAACGACCCGGCGATCCCGGATCCGGACGATCCTTCCCGACTCGACCCGAAGATGTTCAACGGCCGCGCGATGACCTATTACGGTCGCTGGACCTACAAGTACGAGATCGCCGCCGAGAAGGGTGCCGCCGGCGCGTTGATCGTCCACGAGACCGGTCCGGCGGGGTATCCGTACGAGGTGCTGAGCGGCAGCTGGGGCCGCGAGAATTTCGACATCGAGCGCGACGACGGCAACAAGGGCCGCGTCCAGGTCGAGGGCTGGATTTCGCGCGAACGCGCCGAGACGCTGTTCCGCCTTTCCGGCCACAGCCTCGAGGCGATGAAACAGGCCGCGCTCGAGCGCGACTTCCGGCCCGTGACGCTGCCGGCCAAGGCCAGTTTCAAGCTCGACAACACGCTGCGACGTGTCACCTCGAAAAATGTGATCGCGCGCCTCGACGGCGCCGATGCGCAACTCAAGGATCAGTACGTCGTCTACTCCGCGCACTGGGACCACCTCGGCAAGGACCCGGCGCTCAAGGGCGACCAGGTATTCAACGGCGCGCATGACAACGCGTCCGGCACCGCGGGGCTGCTGGAGTTGGCGCAGGGGTTCACCAGGCTGCCGGCGCCGCCGAAGCGCTCGATCGTGTTCCTTGCCGTAACCGCGGAAGAGAAGGGCCTGCTCGGCAGCAAGTGGTATGCCGAGCATCCGCTGTATCCGCTCACGCGCACCGTCGCCAACATCAACATGGACGGCATCAGCCACTTCGGCCGCTCGCATGACGTCGTCGTGGTCGGCAAGGGCCAGTCGACGCTCGAGGACGTCCTCGCCGACCAGGTCGCCGCGCAAGGCCGCGAACTGGTGGCAGACCCGACGCCGGAGAAAGGTTCGTATTACCGCTCGGATCACTTCGAGTTTGCAAAAGTCGGCGTACCCGCCTTGTATACCGGCCGCGGCGTAAAGCGCGTCGGCGCGCCCGAAGGCAGCGGCCAGAAGCAGATCGACGAGTTCGTCGCGCGCGATTACCACAAGGTGTCGGACGAGGTGCGGCCCGACTGGCAAATGAGCGGGGGCGTCGAGGACCTGCGCCTGTTGCTGCGCGTCGGCCTCGCGGTGGCCGAGGAAGAAAGCTACCCGCGCTGGAAGGAAGGCTCCGAGTTCAAGGCGCGTCGCGACTGGATGATGCGGGACGCTTCCCTGAGATAACGGGGAGAACCACGACTTCGGTGCTCGTGGCGATGTCATGCCACGCGCGCCTGCGGGCATCGACTGCGCTCCACAGCACGCCGAGGCCCAAAGGCAGCCACGCCAGCCAGGCAAAGCCGTATCGCGCGATCGCGGTGGGCCAGCGGAGCGCGCCGCCGTCGACGCGCCGCACTTTCAGACGCCACGCCCGCATGCCGAGCGTCTGCCCGCCATGCGTCCACGACCAGCCGAAGAGGAACAGGCCGGCGAGCATCAGCGCTGCCTGCAACGCGCGCACGCTCGGCGGCAGCCCGGCCAGGATGCGAACGGCCTGGTCCGCCATCGCGACCACCAGCCAGAGGGCGAGCAACAGCAGGCCGTCGTAGAAGGCGGCAGCCAGGCGGCGCCAAAGCGGTGCGGGCAGGATCACGGCAGGCTCGCTCATGGAAAACGGGGCCGCAGTCTATTTCACTTGCCCCGCCAGCCTGCGGCAAGGCAGCAGGCCACGACCAGCGTCATGCCCGCCAGCGACCACGCATCGGGGGACTCCCGCCACAGCGCCCAGCCGAGCAAGCCCCCGAACACGACCGAGCTGTAGGCGAACGCGCCGATGCGCGCCGCCGGGGCAAGGCCGTAGGCGCGCGTCAGGCTCAACTGGCCAATGGTGGCGAACACCCCGGTCGCGACGAGCAGCACCGCCGCCATGGGAGAGGGCGTGCGCCAGGCCCACAGTAGGGGCACCGCTGCCACGGCGGTCGACAGCGCCGAGAAATAGAACACGATGCGCACCGCGGGCTCGGTGTCGGACATGCGCCGGATGCCGACCATGGCGCACGACGCGCAGACGGCGGACAGCACGCCGAGGCCGGTGGCCAGCGAAGGCGCCAGCGCCGCGCCGGGCCGTGCGATCAGCACGATGCCCGCGAGGCCCAAGCCGATCGCGAGCAGCACCACCGGCGCCGGCGGTTCGCGCAGCCACAACCATGCGATGAACGGGATGAACAGCGGCGTGCTGTAGGTCAGCAGGATGGCCTCGGACAATTGCAGGTGCGCGATGGCATAGAAGAAGCAGTAAACCGCGCAGGTCCCGAAAACCGCGCGCCACAGGTGTGCCGCGGGCCGCTGCGTGACGAGGGCCCGGGTTCCGCTGCGCAGCAGCCAGGGCAGCAGCACCAGCAGGCTGACGCCGCTGCGGAAAAACACCACCACTTCCGTGGCGACCTCGGCCGAAACGGCCTTGACGCATGCCGACATCAGCGCGAAGGCGGCCGCCGCGAGCACGGCAAAGATTGCGCCGGCGCGCAGGTCCTCGCGGGCGACGGTGGCCGGCGTGTCGGCTGAAGTCATCGAGCTGTAATGGGCGGGGCGGGGGTGCGCTACAATTTTGCATCGACGCGCGGAAGCGCGCGATGCGCGTCACCATCCCATGTGCGGCTGCGACGATCCAACGTCATCCGCGCCATCCGGAGGCAGTAGGTTTCGTGAAACCGCAGCGGCTCGCCGTCACCGGGGCCATCGCCACGCTTGCCATCGGTTCGATCTACCTCACGGCCTGGGGCCTGCTGTGGCGCCTGCTCGTTACCCAGCCGCTGCCCGTCACGCTGAACGTGATGCCGGTGTCCGCGATCGTCTGCGGCGTGATCGCGTGCGGCCTGCTTGCGGCGGCGCGCAACAGCCGCTACACGCGCGGTTTCGCGCTCATCACCGTCGCGCTGTCGGCCATCGTGCTGCTGCAATACCTGCTGGGATTGCAGGGCGGGCTCGAACGCCTGGTGTACGGCGAGCAGACCCAGGCGCTGATCGGCGGCGATACGCCCGGGCGCCCGGCGCCGCAGGCCGCCTTGATCATGCTGTTCCTCGGAATCGCGCTGTGGTACCTCGGCAAGGAGCGGGTCAACCGCTTCGATTTCGCCGACCTTGGCATCGGCCTTGCGCTGTTCCTGTCGTTCATGATCCTGCTCGGCCATCTCTACCGGGCACGCGCGCTGTACGCCGGCGCCGGCAATACCGGCATGTCGCTCGTGGAAACGGTGCTGTTGTTGCTGCTCTCGCTCGGCGCCCTTTCACTCAATCCGCAAGGGGCGGTCCAGGCGTTCACGAGCGACGACGGCGCCAGTGCGGCCAAGCGCCGCATCTTGCCCGTGGTCATCGCCACGCCGGTGCTGCTCGGCCTGGTGCAACATCTGACGGTGCGCTACCAGGTGCTGGAGTATTCGCTGGCACTGGCCCTGTCGGTGACGATCAACATCGTGGTGTTCCTGGCATTGTCGGAGTGGGTGTCGCGCGTGCTGATGCGGATCGAGGAAGAACGCACCGGGCATTTCAAGGAGCGTGAGAGCAAGGCCAAGGTCGAGGGCATGACCGACACGCTTACCGGGTTGCTCAACCGGCGTGGCTGGGATCGCGCCGTGGGCGCCTCCGAGGCCCGTTGCCAGCGAGAGGGTATCAATGCCTGCGTCATCGTCATCGACCTCGACGGCCTCAAGCGCATCAATGACACGCAGGGCCATGCGAAGGGCGATGAGTTCATCCGGCGCGCCGCTAGCGCGCTGAGCGTCGCCGCGCGCCGTGAGGACACGCTGGCGCGCCTCGGCGGCGACGAGTTTGCCTACCTGTCGATCAACTGCCCGCCGGAGCACGCCGGCGTGGTCCTCAAGCGCCTCTCGCAGGCCTTGCAGAAAGCCGGGGTGCCCGCTTCGCTCGGCTATGCCATGCGCGACCTCGCGGGCAGCATCGCCGCGGCGTTCCAGGAGGCCGATCATTCGATGTATGCGCACAAGCGCGCTCGCAAGGCGGCGGGCCCTGCCCAGCAGACTGTGGCGTAAATTCATCATTCCCCGGAGTTTTCCGACCATCGTCTAATGGTTGGGCAAAGCACCGAGGAACAGACTTCCGGTTGTAGTGCAACCGGGCCCTGGGGGGCCTTATATGCCGGAAGCCTCAAGTCTCCGACCGTCGGCGAGACCCGCCGAAATCCTGCTGGTCGAGGACAATCCGGCCGACATCCGCCTCACCCAGGAAGTTTTCGCCGAGATCGGGCTTCTGCACCGGGTGCATGTTGCGCGCGATGGCGAGGAAGCCCTGGCGATGCTGCGCCGCCAGGGCCAGCACGCGGCGCTGCCGGAGCCCGACCTCGTATTGCTCGACCTGAACCTGCCGCGCAAGGACGGCCGCGAGGTGCTGGCGGAGGTCAAGGGCGACCCGTGTCTCTCGCACATCCCCATCCTGGTTCTGTCGACGTCGCGCGCGGAGCGCGACGTGCTGTCGTGTTACCGGCTGCATGCCAACTGCTACCTGCAGAAGCCCGTCGATTTCGAGGCCTTTGCCAACCTGATCCGGGGGCTGGAGGATTTCTGGCTCAAGCGCGCGTCGCTGCCCTCGCGCTATGCGGTGACCCACCATGCGGGCTGAAGCAGCCAACCTCGAGCCCGCCATCCGCATGCTGGTCGTGGAGGACTCGGTCGCCGACGCGCGCCTTTTGCGCGAAGCCCTGAGGGACGCACGCGCGCATGTCGACCTGCAGCAGGTCAGTACGCTGGCGGAAGCCGAGCGCGCGGTGCGCGATCAGACCTACGACTGCGTGCTGCTCGACCTGGGCCTGCCCGACGCGAACGGCATCGACAACGTTCAACGCATCCGCGCCGCCAACC
Source organism: Verrucomicrobiia bacterium (assembly GCA_035526825.1). Lineage (GTDB taxonomy): Bacteria > Pseudomonadota > Gammaproteobacteria > Nevskiales > Nevskiaceae > JACPFV01. Next base: position 26,752 of record DATLBT010000137.1, read on the forward strand.
GTAGCCAGACCGTCGTCATCATGACGGGCCTCGACTGCGAGAAGGCCGCGCTGGGCACGCTGCAGCGCGGCGCGCAGGATTACCTCGTCAAGGGTCGCTACGACGGTGCTTTCATCATGCGCGTGATCCGCCGCGCCATGGAGCGCAATCGCGTGCTGAACGACGTCGACCAGTTGCGCGAGTACCAGTACTACATCGCCACACACGACCCGCTGACGGGGCTGCCGAACCGCAAGCTGTTCGAGGACCGAGCGACTTCGGCGCTGGCCCAGGCCCAGCGTGAGGGCGGCTGGTTCGCGGTGGGCTATGTCGACCTCGACGGCTTCAAGCCGATCAACGATACCCATGGCCATGCCGTCGGTGATGCCGTGCTGCGCGCAGTCGGTCAGGCATTGAGCGAGTCGGTGCGCGCCACCGATACGGTCGCGCGCGTAGGCGGCGACGAGTTCCTCGTGTTGCTGACGCCGCTCAAGGGCTACACAGCCAGCGACGTGGACGCCACGACCAAGCGCCTGCTCGAGCGCGTGGGCGCGGTGCGCAAGGTCGAGGGCCGCAACGTGCGGGTGTCGGCCAGCCTCGGCCTGGCGTTCTATCCGCAGCACGGCCGCACGCTGGAAAGCCTGCTGCTGTTCGCGGATCACGCCATGTACCGCCACAAGCGGCGTGACCCTGCCGCGCCCGAGGCGACGACTTACCGGACCAGCGCCGCGCCGCGCCAAGGCGCGTGAGCCTGGCGGCGCAGGCCGGCGTGCCCGGCTGGGCCCGCACGCTCGGCGGGATCGCCATCGTGACGGTGGCGTATTGGATCAGCGGCCGCCTGGGTCTGCTGCTCGCAATCCCGCCGGGATATGCCACGGCCGTCTGGCCGGCCTCCGGCATCGCACTCGCCGCGATATTGCTGGCGGGCCCACGCGTCGCGATGGGAATCGTGGTCGGCTCGGTCCTGCTGAACGCCCCGACAGCGCTGTCGGCCTCGGGGATGGGCATGGCACTGCCGCTCGCGCTGACGATCGGCGTCGGCGCCGCAGCGCAGGCGCTGCTCGGCGCGTGGCTGATCACGCGCTTCGTCGGTACCCCACGGCTGCTCCAGCAGGAAACCGCCGTCGTGCGCATGCTCATGCTCGGTGGGCCGGTGGCCTGCGCGCTGAACCCCTGTGTTGGCGTGGGCTCGCTGTGGCTGGCTGGCAAGGTCACCGCCGACTCAGCCTGGCTCAACCTGTGGACCTGGTGGGTCGGGGACTCGATCGGGGTCATGGTATTCACGCCGCTCGTACTGGTGTGGGCGGCGCGTCCCTATCGAACCTGGATCCTGCGCCAGCTGTTCGTCACGGTTCCGCTGGTGGCGCTGTTCGCCGCGGTAGTGGCGCTGTTTTTTTTCATCAGCCAGCGCGAGCAAGCGCGCATCGCGTTCGAATTCGATGAGCACGCAACCAAGCTTGGCAAGGAGCTTGCCGAGGACTTGCAAGCCACGCTTCACGCGCTGAACTCGATCGAGGCACTATTCGCGAGCTCCGAAACAGTGGAACAGCACGAGTTCGAGATCTTCGCCGGGCGCCTGCTCACGGTGCTGCCGGCCGTGCGCGGCCTGTCCTGGAATGAGGTCGTGACCGCCGAAAACCGCGCGCAATTCGAAAGATCCATGCAGGCCGTCAATCCCGGCTACCGGATCGTCGAGGGCGAACGGGGCGCGATGCGACCGGCCACTGCCCGCGCGCAGTACTCGCCGATCCGATTCGTGGTGCCGCGCAACGGCAACGCCGCGGTGGTCGGCTACGACACCTTGTCCGAGCCGCGCCGGCGTGCCGCGCTTGAACGCGCGCGCGACACCGGCCAGGTCACCGCGACCGGCGGCGTGGCCTTGTTGCAGGATCCTGTCGATGGCCTGCTGGCGTTCCTGCCCGTGTATCGCAACGGCATCCAGCCGCAGACGCTGACTGCGCGACGGCGCTACCTGTACGGGTATGCGACTGCCATCTTCCGCACCGACATGGTGATGGCGGGAATCGAGCGCGTGGCGCAGCGTGAAGGCTTTGCCGTGCGCCTGTTCGATGACGAGCCGCTGCATCCCGAGCTGCTCTACGCGCTGGATGCGCAAGGGCAGGGTGCAGCGGGCGGCCTGACCCGCGAAATCCGCTTCCGCTTCGCCGATCGCCCGCTGCGACTGGCGCTGGAGTTGCCCGCGCAGGCGCTGGTCGCGCATCGCTCGTGGGCCACCTGGCTGGTGCTGGCCGGCGGCTTGCTCCTGACGGGACTGTTCGGCCTGCTGCTGCTGCTGGGGGTCGGCCGCGCGGCGCGGGTCACTGCCGTGGTTGAACAGCGTACCGCCGAATTGCGGTCGCTCAACGCCAACCTGGTCGGCGAAGTGGGCCGGCGTCAGCACCTCGAATCGGAGGCGGGACGTCGCGCCGACGAACTGGCGCGGTCGAACGCCGAGCTGCAGCGGCAGGCCGAGGTCAACCGCCAGCTGCTGCGCAGCCTGCGCCATTCGGAGGGTGAACTGCGCCGCACGGCGACCCAGCTGGCGGCCTCGAATCGCGAGCTCGAGCAGTTCGCCTACGTCGCTTCGCACGACCTCAAGGCGCCGCTACGCTCGATCGGCTCGTTCGCGCAACTGCTGGAGCGGCGCCATGGCGCCGGCCTGGCGGGCGAATCGCGTGAGTTCCTGACGTTCATCCAGGACGGCATCAAGCACATGCAGATGCTGATCGACGACCTGATGCAGCTGTCGCGCGTCGATGCGCGCAAGCTCGAGCCGGCGCCCGTGTCGATGAAGGTCGTGCTGGAGCGCGCCTGTCGCCAACTCACCGCGGACATCCACGCCGTTCACGCGCAGGTCCATGCGAGTCCGCTGCCCGACGTACACGCGGACGCCAACATGCTGGTGCAGTTGCTGCAAAACCTCATCGGCAACGCCATCAAGTTCCAGTCGCCCGGCGCCAGGCCCGAGATCTGGGTCGACGCGCATCCGGACGGCGAGGGCTGGCATTTCACGGTGCGAGACAACGGCATCGGCATCGAACCCGCGCACCTGGAACACATCTTTCTGGTGTTCAAGCGCCTGCACACCAGCGACCAGTTTCCGGGCAACGGCATCGGCCTGGCGGTGTGCAAGAAAGTGGTCGCGCTGCACGGCGGCGAGATCTGGGCAGAGTCCAGTCCGCGCGAAGGCACCACGATCCACTTCACACTGCCGCGAGGCGGTGAGCCGGTGGCGGCCGCGGCCTAGCGCGCGGGGCTGGCCCCGGCGAGATAAAGCCAGGTCTCGACCACGGTATCGGGGTTCAGGGAAATGCTGTCGATGCCCTGTGCGAGCAGCCAGCCGGCGAAGTCGGGATGGTCGGAGGGGCCCTGGCCGCAGATGCCGATGTACTTCTTGTGCTTGCGACACGCCGCGATGGCCAATCCGAGCATGTGCTTCACGGCGGCGTCGCGTTCATCGAACAGGTGTGCGATCACGCCGGAGTCGCGGTCGAGCCCGAGCGTCAGCTGCGTCATGTCGTTGGAGCCGATCGAGAAGCCGTCAAAATGCTCGAGAAACGCCTCGGCGAGCACCGCGTTGCTCGGCAGCTCGCACATCATGATCAGCTTGAGGCCGTTCTCGCCACGCCGGAGGCCGTTGACGGCGAGGATCTCGCCAACCGTGCGCGCCTCGGCAATCGTGCGCACGAACGGCACCATGACCTGCACGTTGGTCAGGTTCATTTCGTCACGCACGAACTTGAGCGCCCTGCACTCGAGGTCGAAGCACGGCCGGAACTGCTCGCTGATGTAGCGCGAGGCGCCGCGGAACCCCAGCATCGGGTTTTCCTCGTGCGGCTCATAGCGCTTGCCGCCGATGAGGTTGGCGTACTCATTCGACTTGAAATCGGACAGGCGCACGATCACCGGCTCGGGCGCGAAGGCCGCGGCGATCATGGCGATGCCCTCGCCGAGGCGCTTGACGAAGTAGTCCACCGGGTCGCCGTAAGGCGCGATCATGCGGTCGATCTGCTTGCGCACGTCGGCCGGCTGCTGGCCGAGCTCGAGCAGCGCCTGCGGGTGGATGCCGATCTGCTTGTTGATGATGAACTCGAGCCGCGCCAGGCCGACGCCCTTGTGCGGTAACGCGGCAAAGTCGAAGGCCTGCTCGGGGTTGGCGACGTTCATCATGATCTTGACCGGCACGGCCGGCATCTTGTCGAGCGCCACTTCGTCGACCGCGTAGTCGATGTGGCCCTTGTAGACCTGGCCGGTGTCGCCCTCGGCGCAGGACACCGTGACCTCGGCGCCATCGACCAGCTTGCGCGTCGCATCGCCGCAGCCGACGACGGCGGGCACGCCCAGTTCGCGCGCGATGATCGCGGCGTGACAGGTGCGGCCGCCGCGATTCGTCACGATCGCGGAGGCGCGCTTCATGATCGGCTCCCAGTCGGGATCGGTCATGTCGGTGACGAGGACGTCGCCTTCGCGCACGCGGTGCATCTCGTCGATGGTTTTCAGGACCCGTACCGCGCCAGCGCCGATCTTCTGGCCGATCGCACGGCCGCTGACGAGGCTCTCGCCGCGGCCCTTGAGCCGGTAGCGGCGCAGCGTGTTGGCCGAACCGCGCGACTTCACCGTTTCCGGTCGCGCCTGCAGGATGTAGAGCTTGCCGTCGATGCCGTCCTTGCCCCACTCGATGTCCATCGGCCGGCCGTAGTGCTGTTCGATGGTCAGCGCCTGGCGGGCGAGGGCGGTGACATCGTCGTCGGTGATGCAGAAGCGGCCGCGGTCGGTGTCCGGAACGGCGACGAATTCAACCGCCTTGCCCTGGTTTTCCGCATACACCATCTTGCGGGCCTTTTCGCCGAGGCCTCGACGCAGGATCGCGGGGCGATTCGCTTTCAGGGCTGGCTTGTAGGCGTAGAACTCGTCGGGATTTACCGCGCCCTGGACCACGGCCTCGCCCAGGCCGTAGCTCGCGGTGATGAATACCGCATCGCGAAAGCCCGACTCGGTGTCCATGGTGAACATGACGCCCGACGCAGCGAGGTCTGAGCGCACCATGCGCTGGATGCCGGCCGACAGCGCGACCTGCGCGTGGTCGAAGCCGTGGTGCACGCGGTAAGCGATGGCGCGGTCGTTGAACAGGGACGCAAACACTTCCTTGATGCGCTCGAGCACGGTTTCGATGCCGCGCACGTTGAGAAAGGTCTCCTGCTGGCCCGCGAACGAGGCATCCGGCAGGTCTTCGGCAGTCGCCGAAGAGCGCACCGCGACGGCCATCTCGGGTCCGCCGCCGGCCTGCGCCAGCAATTGCTCGTAAGCGCCGCGGATGTCGCGCTCCAGGCCGTCCGGGAACCCGGCTTTGAGCACCGTTTCGCGGATGCGCTTGCCGGTTTCGGCCAAAGCGCGCGTGTCGTCGACATCGAGCGCCGCCAGCCAGCCCTGGATCTGCTTGTCGAGGCCGCCAGCGGCAAGGAATTCGCGGTAGGCAGCCGCGGTGGTGGCGAAGCCGCCCGGCACGGCGACGCCCGCCTGGGAGAGGTGCCGAATCATCTCGCCGAGCGAGGCATTCTTGCCGCCGACGTGCTCGACATCGCGCATCGACAGTTCCTGGAACCAGGCAACGCTGGCGGCTTGGGTCACGCGGGTTCTCGAGGGGTGCGTTATTCTGCGGGCGACTTCGAGCATTGTGTCCGAACCAGGGAAATGGCGCGACAACGAATCGTGTTTTTCGTTTCCGACCGCACCGGCATCACGGCCGAGACGCTCGGCAACACGCTCCTGACCCAGTTCGACGGGGTCGAGTTCCGCAAGGCGACGCTGCCCTTCATCAACACGGCCGAGCGCGCCACGCAGGCGGTCGCACGCATCAACGATGCCGCGCGCATGGCCACCGAGAGGCCGCTGGTGTTCAGCACCACGGTGGACGATCAGATCCGGCTCGTGCTGCGCGGCGCCCACGGCCTGTTCCTGGACCTCTTCGACAGCTTCATCCCGACGATCGAGCAGGAGCTCGGCGTGTCCTCGAGCCACACCGTGGGACGCGTGCACGGCATGGCGGACTCCGAGGGCTATCGATCACGCATCGATGCCATCAACTTCGCGATGGCCCACGATGACGGCCTCACGCACAAGGACTACGAGCGCTCGGATGTCGTGCTGATCGCGCCATCCCGCTGTGGCAAGACGCCGACGTGCCTTTACATGGCCATGCAGCACGGCTTGTTCGCGGCGAACTATCCGCTCACCGACGAGGACCTGGAGCAGGGACGCTTGCCGGAAATGCTGCTGAAATACCGTGAGAAACTGTTCGGGCTGACCTCAGCCGCGGAGCGCCTCCATCGCGTGCGCAGCGAGCGTCGGCCCGGCAGTCGCTACGCATCGATGGAGCAATGTGCGTACGAATTGCGGCAGGCCGAGCAGCTCTACCAGCGCCACAATATTCCCGTCGTGGACTCTGCAGACAAATCCGTCGAGGAAATCGCGGTGGTGGTGATGCAGGAGAAGAATTTGCGCCGTCCCACCTTCTAACTAAATGAAAGGCAAGGGGAAACAGGAGCGGCGCCGTTTCGCCCATAGGTAATTCTTTGCCATGGGTGATTCATACCATCAAGGCCTGATGGCGCCGAATGGGGCTTAGAGTCGTTGCCGCATCGGGTGTGCGGGGGACGATTCAAATGAGCGACGCAAATCGACGCTTGGCGGTGAAGGTGATCGGCGGGGCCATCCGGGAGATGCGCGAAGCGCGGGGCCAGACGCTCGAGGGCCTCGCGGCGGATGCGGACATCAGCTACCAGTACCTGTCGGGCATCGAGACCGGCAAGGAGAATTTTTCGATCCGCATCCTGGAGAAGATCGCCGGTGCGCTGGACATCTCCCTGGTCAACCTCATCTCGAATGCTTATGACGTCGTCGTAACGCCGCAGGACGAGGTCGCCCGGGCGGACTGACTCGCCCGAACGCGTGAGTTCCGCCCCGCTGCCGGCGGGTTAAAGTCTGCGGCCCCGTTTTCGAGAGCCGCGCCTTTCTCATGACAGTTCAGACTGATTGCGTCATCGTGGGCGCCGGACCGTGCGGGCTGTTCCAGGTCTTCGAGCTGGGCCTGCTCGACATGAAAGCGCACCTCATCGATGCGCTGCCCAAGCCGGGCGGCCAGTGCACCGAGCTCTACCCCGACAAGCCGATTTACGACATTCCCGCCTACCCGATCATCGGCGCGCAGGAATTGGTCGACAAGCTGATGGCGCAGATCGAGCCGTTCCACCCCACCTTTCACCTCAACCAGCAGGTCACCGAGGTCAAGGCGCTCGACGCAGCGACGTTCCTGGTGAAAACCTCGGCGGGTGAGGAGTTCCACGCGAAGAGCGTGGTCATCGCCGGCGGCGTCGGCGCCTTCCAGCCGGTGTTGCTCAAGCTCGACGGCCTCGAGCGCTTCCACGAGACTCAGGTGTTCTACAAGGTGCTCGATCCGTCGCGCCACGCGGGCAAGCACGTGGTCGTGCTCGGCGGCGGCGACTCGGCGCTCGACTGGACGATGGCGCTGGCCGACAAGGCGAAATCCATCACGCTGATCCATCGTTCCGACAAGTTCCGAGCGCAGGACGCCTCGGTCAACAAGGTGCGCGCGCTGCAGGCCGAGGGCAGGGCGAGGATCCTCGCCGGCCACGTGCACGGCTATGTGGAGGACGCCGGCAAGCTCGGCGGCCTCAAGGTGAAGACGGTGGCGGCCGAGGAGATCGTGGTGCCCGTCGACGACGTCCTCGTGTTCTACGGATTGTCACCAAAGCTTGGACCGATCGCGGAGTGGGGCCTGTCGTTGAACAAGCACCAGATCAACGTCGACACCGAGAAGTTCGAGACCTCGACGCCTGGAATCTACGCGGTCGGCGACATCAACTATTACCCGGGCAAGAAGAAGCTGATCCTGTCGGGCTTCCACGAGGCCGCGCTGGCGGCCTTCGCGATCAAGCACCGCTTGTTCCCGGCGGAGAAGATCCACCTGCAATACACGACCACCAGCCCGGCGATGCACAAGCGGCTCGGTGTGGAGACGCCGAAGGATTAGGGATTAGGGATTAGGGATTGGGGATTGGGGGGCAGCCTTCTGCACAAAACCCTGTTCCCTAATCCCTAATCCCTGTATGTTTATCTCCATGTCCGTTCCCACGCGACATGCCGGATGGACGCCGCGGGCCAGGCCCGTGAGAATTTCCGCGCTCATCGAACTGTACGAGCGCAACTTCCGCCTCATCGAATGCCTCGCGCCCGAGCTCGAGTTGCCGTTCGACGACGCGATTTCCTACAGCGCCACCGACCTGCCCCTGCGGCTCACGGTGCTGGAGCGGGGCCGCTATACCTCGGCGTTCCGGCTCACCTATGAGTTTGTCGAAGCTGGCGGCACGCGTCTCGACCCCGACCTCAAGATCCGCGTGTACCGCGACGCGCGCCTCGCAGAAGCCTTGAGCCGCCCGATCCGCCCGGCTTGGATCGCCACCGACGAAGGCGACCCGCAGGCTTTCGAGTACCTCGACGAGCAATGGAGCCGCAACCTGCTGCTTCACAAGTGGCTCAACTACCTGCTGACACACGGTCACGGCTTTGGGTTGGCCGCGCGGCCGCGGGTGGCTGCCACCGAGACGAGTTAGAAACGACGAAGCAATGGGGGTTCTGTGGGAGGGACCCTGGGCAGGGCCCGTCCCACAAAAACCCCGATGCCAGGCTGTCAGCCCGCGTCGATATCCGCCAGCAGCTCCGCTGTCTTCTTCTGCATCAGTGCCGTGTCGCCCCGCGACTCGACATTGAGCCGCAGGATCGGCTCGGTGTTGGAGCCGCGCAGGTTGAAACGCCAGGTGTCGAACTCGAGGCTGATGCCGTCGGTGCGGTCGATGTGGGCGCCGGGCCCGTACTTGGCCTCGATCTTTTTCAGGATCGACGGAATGTCCCTCACCTTGCGATTGATCTCGCCCGAGGCGGGGAATTTCTTCATGCGCTCCTCGACCAGCTTGCTCAGCGGCTTGCCGGTCTCGCTGACCAGCGCCGCGACCAGCAGCCACGGAATGTTGCCGTTGTCGCAATAGGCGAAGTCGCGGAAGTAGTGATGCGCGCTCATCTCGCCACCGTAGATGGCGTTCTCGGAGCGCATGCGCTCCTTCATGAAAGCGTGGCCGGTCTTGCTCATCACCGGCGTGCCGCCGTTGGCCTTCACCACGTCGATGGTGTTCCAGGTCAGGCGCGGGTCGTGGATGATCTTCGCGCCGGGGGTCTTCTTGAGGAGCGCTTCGGCCAGCAGGCCGACGATGTAGTAGCCCTCGATGAAGCTGCCGTGCTCGTCGAACAGGAAGCAGCGGTCGAAGTCCCCGTCCCAGGCCACGCCGAAATCGGCCTTGTGCTGTTTGACGGCTTCTATCGTCGCCGGCCGGTTTTCCTCCAGTAGCGGGTTGGGAATGCCGTTCGGAAAGCTGCCGTCCGGTTCGTGGTGAACCTTGATGAACGTGAAGGGCAGATGCTTTTCCAGCGCGTCGATCACCACGCCCGCGCCGCCGTTGCCGGCGTTGACCACGATTTTCAGCGGCTTGAGTTTGCTGGCGTCCACGTAGCTCAGGAGATGCTTGACGTAGTCCGGCATGTAGGTGGTCTTGGTCAGCTTCGCCTTGCCGGATGGGCGTGCGCTTGAGGCGGCGGTGGCAGCCTCGAGTTCCTTCAAGCCCGAGTCGCCCGAAATCGGCAGCGACCCCGCTCGCACCAGCTTCATGCCGTTGTAGTCGATCGGGTTGTGGCTCGCGGTGATGGCGATGCCGCCGTCGTGCTTGCCGTGGAAAGTGGCGAAATAGACCTCCTCGGTGCCCGCCAGGCCGATGTCGTGCACCTCGACGCCCTTGTCGTTGAGGCCCAGCGCCAGCGCCTCCAGCAGCTCGCGGCTGGTCTTGCGCACGTCATGGCCCAGCGCGACGGTCCTCGGCCTGAAGCGCTCGGCGTAGGCCAGGCCAAGGCGATAGGCGATGTCGACGTTGAGCTCGTCTGGAACGCGGCCACGGATGTCGTAGGCCTTGAAGCAGGGCAGGCGCGGGGTGCTCATCGTGTTAACTCCGTAAAATTTTCTTTTTTGCGGGCGGCAGTATAGGTCCTGCCTACAGGCTAAAATGGACGCCGAAAGTTCCCTGAACAACCCGGTTTCAGCCCCGTCTCAATGGTGACCCGCGTCGGCCCTCCGCGACGCGCCGCCGCAAACCCCGCCAGGTCCGGAAGGAAGCAACGGTAGCGGCATGCGCGTGCGCCGGAGTCAGCTGGCGCGGGTCGCCGCCTGTTAGGGGTTAGGGATTAGGGATGAGGAGTTACCAAGAACGTAGAATGCATTTCCTAATCCCCAACCCCTAATCCCTAACCCCTGTGTCTTACCTCGCCCTCGCCCGCAAGTGGCGTCCCCGTAAGTTCGAGGACGTGCTCGGGCAACCGCATGTGGTCAAGGCGCTGTCGCACGCGCTCGACGCTGACAAGCTGCACCCGGCGATCCTGCTCACCGGCACGCGCGGCGTCGGCAAGACCACGCTCGCGCGCATCATTGCCAAGGGCCTCAACTGCGAGACCCGGCCCGGCTCCGACCCCTGCGGCACCTGCTCGGCATGCCAGCAGGTCGACCAGGGTCGCTACGTCGACCTGCTCGAAATCGACGCGGCCTCGCATACCGGCGTCGACAACGTGCGCGAGCAGCTGATCGACAACGCGCAGTACGCGCCGTCGCGCGGCAAGTACAAGGTGTACCTGATCGACGAGGTCCACATGCTGTCGAAGGCGGCGTTCAACGCGCTGCTGAAGACACTCGAGGAGCCTCCGCCGCACGTCAAATTCATCCTCGCGACCACCGACCCGCAGAAACTGCCCATCACGGTGCTGTCGCGCTGCCTCCAGTTCAACTTGCGCCGGCTGCCGGCCGCGACGATCCGCGAGTTGCTTGGCCAGGTGCTCGCCAATGAGGGCCTCAAGGCAGATGCGGGCGCGTTAAGCGAGATCGCGCGCGCTGCAGACGGCAGCATGCGCGACGGATTGTCGTTACTCGACCAGGCCATCGCGTTCTGCGGCGGCAAGGATTTGGGCCGTGCGCAGGTCGAGGACATGCTCGGCACGCAGGGTCGCCAGATCCTGTTCGAAGTGTTGAGGGCCGTGGTCGCCGGACAGGGCGATGCGCTGCTGGCCTGCGTCGACAAACTCGACGCGCAGGCGCCGGATTACGCGGCGCTGCTCAATGACCTGGCCTCCATCCTGCAGCGGGCCGGGGTGCTGCAGGTCCTGCCGCAGGCCGCGGACGAGGGTGACGACCCTGCGATCGGCGAGCTGGCAAAGGCCGCCGCGCCCGAGGACGTGCAGGTCTGGTACCAGATCGTCATCAACGGTCGGCGCGACCTGCCGTGGGCACCGGATCCGCGCCTCGGCTTTGAAATGACGCTGTTGCGACTGCTGGCATTCCGCCCCGGCGAAGCCGGCAGCATGCAGCCGGCGGGCGCGGGTTCGACGCCCGCGGCTCGCCCCGCTGCCGGTGGTGCGCGCGCTGCACCGCTCGCAGGCGATGCGGGCTGGCCGGCGCGCGTCGCCGCGCTGGAGCTCGAAGGCTTCGCCAAGCAACTCGCACGCCACTGTGGCTGGAGTGGCCGCGACGGCAACGTCGTGCGCCTGTCGCTCGACGACAAGATGAAGCACCTGCTGGTCGAGGATCGCCGAATGGGACTCGAGCAAGC
>DATLBT010000138.1:0-11839 GCA_035526825.1 Verrucomicrobiia bacterium
GCTAACGCTCGGGATGACATCATTCGCGAATCATCGTCGAGGTCAGCGGCTGGCACAGGATCCACAGCCCGAAGATGGTGAAGCCGAGCATCAGCAGCAGCATCGGCAATTGGCTCAGCAGCGCCTGCGTGCGCGTCGCGAACAGGCGCAGCGCGACGCGGTGCGCCAGCACCACGCTCGCCACATGCCCCGCAAGGATCAGGAAGACCTGCGTGTGCCAGACGCGGTCGAGCTCCGGCAGATACGCCGCGCGGAAGCGATCGGTGGTTCCGAACAAATCCCAGCCGCGTCCGAACGGGTCGGACATGAGGCTCATCAGCTTCGAGCCCTGGTCGATCAGTAGCGTGAAGTAGTGCGCCGCGTGGTACGCAACAACGATCGGCAGCAGCGTGAAGGCAAAATCCAGCAGCAGCTCCCGCAGCGGCCGCGTCGTGCGCGTAAAGGTGCGCGCCAGAGCGACGGTCACCCAATACACGCCGAAGTAGATGAACGGCGCGAGGAGGATCCAGCCCGTGTCCCAGGCGCGATACCAAGGGAGCGCCGCGACATGAGCGCGGATCGGCATCTCCCCCACCAGCGGGGTGAAGATTCCGAGCGGGTCGCGCCAGAACAGCGCGGACCACCATTGCGTCTCGCGCAGCGCGTCGTAAGCGGTCGAGGCCAGCATCGCCAGCACGAACAGCACGCTCGCGAGGTGTGTTGGCCGTTGCTCCAGCGCCACCGCTCCGGGCCAACGTAGCCGGAGCGAGTCCTCACCAGACTCGCGCCAGTCGAGCGGCGACAGCAGCGCGACAAGGCGAAAGAACACCGAGAACACTTCGCCGTGGCGACACCACGCGCTCGAGCCAAACACAAACACGCCGGCGAAGTTGATCGCCGTGTAACCCGCGAGCATCGTGCCGAGCGTGAACGGCGTGCCGCGTGTGCCGAGTTCGATGAAGATCAGCGCGAGGTACATCGCCAGCGCCGGCCAAACATCGAGCGCAGCGGGATACGCGATGCGCCCGCGTCCGTAACCGGGAACAACCCGCACCACCGCGTCGGTCAGCGCACGCCACGGGTTCAGCGCGGCGTAGGCATTGCCGAAGAGGAGCGTCGCGTAGGTGCCGCCGAGCAGGAACACCACCCAGAATGCCGTCATGCTGAGGTTGCGCAGTGGGTCGCGGTTGCCGAAGAGGCCGGCTGCGATGGTCAGCAGCAGGAAAGCGACGCCGGCGAAGCGCAGCAGTTGCGGCACGCGCCCGCGCCGCAGCGCGGCGAGCAAACCATCGAGCTGAATTGCCCTCTCACCCTCGCGCGCGGGTGCCTGCGGAGCGACGCTGAGCAGCCAGCCGGCCACCATGAACGAAAGGATCAGCGCAGCCGCTGCGCCCCACGCGTATAGCCAGAACGGGACCGGCAGGGTGTAGAGATGGCCGAACGTGTGTGCCTGCGCACTCGCAGGCACACACGAGAGCCCGATCAGCGCCGCGAACGGCGCCGGGTCAGGGGGCCGGCGGAGGGCCAGTCGACGGGTCGATCGGATGTGCGACGTACTGCGGGATCGTCGACGGATCCGGATGGGCCGGCGTCGCGCGTTGTGCCGAGGCGGCTACCGTCTGCTTCCACAGGCGCACGTAGGCGTCGGCCGACCGATAGAAGCCGTCGAGATACTTGGTGTCGCCGCCGCTTTCGAGGCGGATCTGCTCGACGACGTCGGGGATCATTCCGTAATGCGCAACGCCAACCTCGTCGACGTTCCACGACTTGCCGCTTTCGGGCACCGTCAGCTTGTCGACCTTGACGTCCGGCAACGCCAGCAGGCGGCTGCTCCAGCCGGCGCCGCTGAACAGGTTGACGTTCGAGTAGTCGACCGGGACCACGCCATCGCCGCTGCGCGGACCCGGCTGGTTGGCGAGGCCGTTCTGGTCGGCGCCGTAGCCCACGGCAATCGGATACTTCGCCTTGTCTTCGGCGCTCATCTGCGTCCAGATCGCCTCGACCTTGTTGTAAAAGCCCGTGTACTCGCGGCCGTTGACCATGCCTGGGTACATGATGCCGCCCTGCCTGAGCATCTGCAGCACCTGCGCATTGGTGAAGCCGCCGTGTCCGCCGTGCGCGGAGATCATCGGGTAAGCCGGAGTGGTCTTGGCGGCCTCGTCGAGCATTTCCTGCTTGATCATGATTTCGGCGTGGTCGATGTCGAGGACAAAGCCTTTTTTCATCGCCGCTGCAAGCGCGTAACGGCCGAGCTCGGTGGTGAAACGCGCGTTGCACTGCTTTTCGGGGCCGTAGACCGGGAACTGGCCGTTTGCCCCACCGATCAATTCCTGGCCGACCGGGTTGCCGAACAGCGGCGCGTAGTCGCCAGCGCCGAGCATTACCGCACCCGCGCCGTAGAAGTAACCCTTGTCATCGTCGCCGGCCCACTCGGTGTCGCACGTGTAGGTGCGCCACCAGCCCTTGGTGCCGTAATAGTTCACGGCATTCAGCACCTCGCTGAAGATGCCGGTGCCACCGAGCGCACTGTCGACGTCGTGGTACAGGAAGATGCCGCGCACACCCGCGTCCCAGGCCTCCTCGATCTGCTCGTCGATGATCTGCGGCGTGCAGCCAACCACTTCGCCGTCGACCTCGTCGCCCGTATTGCCGTTGCGGTAAGTGACGTTGCACTTGAAGATGTTGGAGAACTCGAGACCCGGGATGACGGCCATCTTGCCGGCGCGAATGACGGCCTCGGCCTCTTCAGGCGTCTTGACGATGCGGAACCAACCCTTGCCGGGACCGCCGAACTGCGCGTCGACGTAACCCTCCATGTCGTGCGCGTAGGCCACCTGCTTCATGCCTACGCCCATGTCGGTGCAATCGGAAGTCTTGTCGCCGCTGGCCTTCTTGCCGACGTCGCACAGCGCCTCGATGCTGGTGCCGTGCAGCACCATCAGCCGCTGGCCGGCCTTCCACGAGCGCTCGACGAACTTGTAGTACATCTGCTGGTGCAGCTGCGAGTCCTTCGCGGGCCAGTCGACGAACGTCGGCCAGCCGACCGTATCGTGCGGATCCGGCTCGCCGTCGAGCACCAGCTCGGAGGTGCGCGAGCCGCCCTCGCCGTGCATGTCGACGCAATCCTTGAGCGCCTCGACCACGCCAAACCGGTCGACCGCATGCCCATACATCACGCCACCGGCCGAAGGCCCGCGATCGCCACTGCCGTCCGACATGTCCGAACCCATCGCCATGTGCGCATGGATGTCGGCATAGCCGATCAGCTCGCCGCTCGACGGACCCGTAAAGGTGTCGCCGATGTCGGTCGGCATCTCGGGATAAACGGTGCAACCGGTTGCCGGCTCGAAGGTCAGCGCGGCCGCGGTGGTGGACAGCACCAGTTCGCCAGCGGCGACGCCAAGGGCCTGGCCCTGAGTGACCGCTTCGTAGCGACCGGGCGCGATCTCGGTGAAGGTCCAGTCGGCGCCGTCGAGCGGCGCGGCTTCCGCGGTCACCGCGCTGCCGGCCACGGGGTTCGCCGCGCCCGTCAGGTAGCGCTTGTCCTTGCCGAAGAAAATGTAACGCCCGAGCCCGGCCGGCTTCATGAAGAAGAGTTCTGCCGCGGCCGCTTCGACACCGGTGACGTAGCCGTCAGTGCCCCGCGCCACGTAGGACTCGTTCGCCTTCAGCGTCAAGCAGCGATTGGCGAGGTCGTAGGCCGTAGTGACCGGGCCGATCGGCCCGCCAGGGACCGGGGTCTGCTCAGAGGCGGAGCACGCGGCGAGGCCGAGCACGGCGACGGACATCCAGACCTTCGATAGACGCGACACGAATCCTCCCGCGGCCAAGAGGCCGCCTGCACCGGCGCGGTGCACCCGGATTATGACAATCCCGCGTCTCCAGCGGGCTAGTAGAAAAGCCCCCCGGGACCAAAGCCCTAACGGTCGCGCTTGCCCCGGCCTTCGGGGCGGCCTTCGGGATTCTCGCCGGCGGGCCGCGCCGTCCCCGTGCGCGTCGGGCTGAACGAGGGCGGATCCGAAGCCGGAAACGATTCGTTGGAGGCTTCTTCGACGATGTCCTTGGGGTCGACGCGCTTGCCCGGCGGCGGCTGGTGCGGCTTGCGCGGTGCGGGCTGCCCCTTGGCGGCGTGCTGCGAATGGCGATCGTCGTTCATGGCAACTCCTGAGTGGTCGGCATGTAATTGGGCAAAAGATCGCGCAGTGGGTTCCACACCGGTTTCACGCCATTCAATCCGGGTCGCGGTCTATGGTTGTATGCATTATTGGTCCCGCCACCTTGCGCTTGCCCTTGCGCTGCTCGCAGCAGGCTGCGGCTCCGACGATCCGGCGTTCGCACTGCCGGCCAACGGTGATTCGGTGGTCGGCACGGTGCAGACAGTGCACGTCACCACGCCGACCAGGGCCGTGGAATTGGCCCAGCGCTACAGCGTCGGCCTGTCGGAATTGCGTCGCAGCAACCCGACGGTGCGCATGCGTGGCGGCCTGATTCCCGCCAACAGCGAGGTCACGCTGCCCACGGAGTTCATTTTGCCGGACGTGCCGCGCCGCGGCATCGTCATCAACCTCGCCGAGCGACGCCTGTACTTTTTTCCACCCGACACCGACGAGCGTCCGCGCCGCGTGTTCCGCTTCGCTGCAGCGGTCGGGCGCGACGAATGGCAGACGCCAACTGGCGAGACCCGGATCGCCGAGAAGATCGCCGACGCGGCCGCCGAAAACCCGCTCGGCCCGTTCGCGCTGCGGCTCGGCTGGAAGAAACACCTGATCCACGGCACCGGCACCCCCGACAGCATCGGCCCGCGCGCCTCGCAGGGCACCGTGCGCCTGTACGCCGCCGACATGGCATGGCTGTTCGAGCGCGTGCAGGAAGGCACGCCGGTGCGACTGGTCGACCAGCCGTTCAAGATAGGCACGCGCGGGGGATCGCTGTATCTCGAGTCACACGCGCCCCTGTCGGCGCCGGAGATTCGCGAGCGCGTGGCGCAGCGCATCGAGGCGCTCGCGCGCAAACATGACCGGCGCGTGGATTACGACGCGCTCAAGCGCGCGCTGTCGGCGCCGACCGGGCTGCCCATCCGGGTCTCGACCAGCTGACTTCCGGCTGGGCTTTTGTGCTGCATAATATGAACAGCACGTCATTTGGGGAATTGGGGACTCGATGAAACACGCGCCGCTGTTCGCATTGCTGTTCACCCCGACGCTCGCCGTCGCGCAAGACTGGGGTCCGGTCACCGTCGATCCCTATTACGTGCCGCGCGCCGAGGTCGAGTTCCGCGCCGACGGCGGCCCGTCGTTCGACGAGGGCGGCGACGGCTACGGCGTCAAGGCGATGGCCCGCATCATGGGTCCGTTCGTGGCCACCGGTGAATACCACTCGGTCAGCTACGACGAGGCGTCCGACTACGATCGCGACGACTTCCGCGTCGGCGCTGGCGTCGTGGGCGCGTCGAATAGCGGCCTTTATACGGAGTACATCTCGTCCGAGCTCGGCGACGGTTTCGGCGCGCACGTGCGCCTCGCGGGCGGCAACGAGCGCGCCTCATTGCATGCGCAGCTTGGCTTCGTGCAGGTCGAGGACCAGGATCGTTTCTACGGCGGCGAGATCAATTTCGGCGCCGCCTACCAGTTCACCGACCTGCTCGGCACCTTCGTCGACTATCGCCTGACCAATTTCGAGGGTCACGACTCCGACGTGCAGCTCAAGTTCCGCGACCTGCGTGTCGGCGTACGCCTGACGTTCGGCGGTGTCGCGAGCATGCCGGCTGAGGATGATTCCGTTGGCGTCGAAACCGTGGGCGAAGAGCCGGGGCCGGTGGAAGAACCGGCGGAGTTGCCGGCCGACACTGCGCCGGCGAACGATCCCAACGTGCCCGAAGCGGCCGTCCCGGGCGGCGGCTGAGGGACACGACATCGTCTGAGCAGGGCGGCAAATCTTCCGGGGGGATGATCATGGCCTTCAAGATCGTGCTGGTGATGCTGGTTTCCCTCTGCAGCGGCTGCATCGCGCTGCCAATTGCCGCAATCGCCGGGGCCGCTGCAACCGCCGGCTCCGTCGCCAGCGTCGGCTCGGCGGCGGGCAGCGCGGGTTCGGCGGCCTCCGCCGCTTCCGGCGCCAGCTCTGCGGGATCGGCCACTGCGGGATCGGCCGCGAGCGCCGGACAAGCGACGCCTGCCTTCAGCCAGTCGGCCGGGCCCGGCTACGCGTCCCAGTCGGGACCGGGCTTTCAGCAATCCGCCGGACCCGGGGGCGCGAATCAATCCGGTCCTGGCTACCAGCAATCCGCGGGTCCGGGCTACGCCTCGCAGTCCGGCCCCGGCTACAGGCAGTCGGCGGGTCCCGGTGGCGCTTCGCAATCGGGCCCCGGTTACAAGCAGTCCGCCGGGCCGGGTGGCGCGTCACAGAAGGGCCCCGGCTACTCGCAGGAAACCGGACCGGGCTACGCCTGCCAATCCGGTCCGGGGTACTCGCAGTGCGCGGGCGCCAGGCCCGAGCAGGCCGCGCGGCCGAACGCCTTCATGACCGCCGCCATGCGCGAGAAATCCGCGTCGAAGTGCAGCATCGAGTGCGAGGACGGCAAGTTCTCGATCGGCTGCCCGGCCGGGCAAGTGCCCGTGTGCCAATGCCACGCGCAGCCGCGCGCGAGTTGCGAAGCACCGCGCAAATCCGGCGCAGCGCGCTGAAGGGCGCCGCGATGCGCCTCTGCTTCGCTGCACTGCTGCTTTTCGCCACGCTGCCGGCCACGGCGGCGAACTGCCCCACGACGCTGCCGCAGGATCGGCTCAACGACTGCTGGGTCAAGGCCGCCGACGTCGCCAACGCGCGCCTCGATGACCTGCTGCGCGAGTTGAAGCCGGCGCTCGGCAAGCGCCACTGGGCGCACCTCAAGGAAAGCCAGAGCTACTGGGAAGACTCGCGCTCGATCGACTGCAAGGTCGAGGCCTCGCTGATCGAAGGCCCGGTGCGCGAGGCGGTGCGTTACGGCTGCACCGAGAAGCGCGCGATCGAGCGCATGCGCCAGCTGCGGTTCTTGTTGTGCCCGCAGTACAACCTGGATGGGCGCTGCGAGGCTGCGCGGCGGTACGAGTAGTCCCGGCCGCTGTGGCTGTCAACCCGAGCGAAGCGATCACGTTCAACCAGCAGCAGCGCTTCGGAACGCGGTCGCCGTTCGCCGTCGGCTTGAGTTCATGCGTCGCGGCCATCGCCGCTGAACACCGGCCTTAGGCCCGCTTGCAGATGCGCAAACGGAAAGGTCGCCATTCAGGTCGCCCTGTGCGGCTCTGTCAGATACACAGTCGCTGGTCCTGTACGTCCAACCGTCGCCGCGCCATTGCAAGAAGTGTCGCCGCTTCTCGGGCGGCCTTTTCGCCGTTACCTCGGCACGGAAAAAACATCTCGTCATCACGAAGAAGGGCTCTTTGAAGTGGTTCCAGTCCTCGAAATACACCAAGCGCGGCTTCTGCGGAAAGTGCGGCTCGAGCTTGTTTGGGGTCTCACCCCAATGGCCGTTCATCTCCATTTCCGCGGCCTCGCTGAATGAGCCCACCGGACTGAAACTCGCGGTGCACTCCTGGACGGAAGAGAGTGCAGACTACTGGTCGTTTGACCCGAAGCTGCCTAGAAAGCGCGGTCCATCTGGCCTAGGCGGGCCGCCGGAGAGCGCCGAGCAAGGTTTGAGCGGCCGGGGACATAGGTAACACTTTTTCCAGTCCCGACGGCGCCGCTTCGCGGCGCCGCGCCTCGAGCAACTCGAGGCTATTCTTGGCAGCAGAGATTGGCTTGCGGCGGATTGGTTCACGGTTGCAGACTTGCCAATGGCTGATGTTCTGCGCGTGCTCGCTTATTCAGATCGGGTTCGTCCGTATGAGATGTTCACGGGCCACGTCGTCATCGACGGCGTGCAGCGCCCGCGATTCGAGAGGATCACCCGCAATGCCTGAGGCCGGTGCATGAAACGGCGCGTGCCCGACGCGCTGTACAACCAGGTGCTCGCGATCGCCACGGCCATCGCCGACCACGACGGGGTGAATAGCGTGGCGCGGGCCGAGTTGATGGCGCTATTCCACAAGCATCAGCAAGCGGGCACGCCCGACCCGTTCCTGACGGAAACGGTGGCCGACTTCACCAACGATCCCGATGAGCAGGTGCGCCTGTACCGGCTGGCCATCGAGCAGTGCATCGCGGTGCCCGGGGAGCCCGTGCACTCCAAGCGATGCGGCCTCATCGAGGCGCTGCTCGAACTGCGGGATGACGGCGAAGCCCAGCAGGAACTGATGCGCGCCAGGCTCGCGGCCTTCGCCGCGCGCGACTCCGAAGCGGTGAAGGATCTCGATCGCCTTGCAAGGCGGATGGCGACTGAACGGTAGTCGGCCCGTTGAGGGCGGGGCCTGGAACAGGCCGGCTTGGTGGGTCGTGTAGGAGTCGAACCTACGACCTAGTGATTAAGAGTCAACTGCTCTACCAACTGAGCTAACGACCCACCAAGCCGGCCTGGACCGGTTCAGAATTTGGGGTGACCGACGGGGCTCGAACCCGCGACAACCGGAATCACAATCCGGGACTCTACCAACTGAGCTACGGCCACCATTGATCACGCCCCCGGGCTTTCCGGGGCCGCGCATATTAATTGATATTCGCGGGTGTGGAAACCGCCGCCATCCGGCGAGGGCGCAGCCGCACCTTGATCTCGTCGACGATTTCGAACACCACCGGCACCACGAACAAGCTCAGCGCGGTGGAGGTGAGCAGCCCGCCGATGACGACGACCGCCATGGACGCGCGGAAGGCGTTGCTGCCGCCCAGGCCCAGGGCCATGGGCAGCATGCCGGCCGCCATCGCCACCGTGGTCATGACGATGGGCCGCGCGCGCTTGTGGCAGGCGTCGATCAACGCGTCGTCGCGCGACAGGCCCAGATCGCGGCGCGCCATGATCGCGTAGTCGACCAGCAGGATCGAGTTCTTGGTGACGATACCGATCAGCATCAACAGGCCGATCAGCGAGGAAATCG
This sequence comes from Verrucomicrobiia bacterium, assembly GCA_035526825.1. Lineage (GTDB taxonomy): Bacteria > Pseudomonadota > Gammaproteobacteria > Nevskiales > Nevskiaceae > JACPFV01. Next base: position 8,988 of record DATLBT010000138.1, read on the forward strand.
ACAGCGTGTGGCCGGTGACGAGCAGGGAGCCCAGCGCGCCGCCGACCGCCAGCGGCAGCGCCGCCATCACGGTCGCCGGCTGCGCGAAGTCGTGGAACAGCAGCACCATCACCGCGTAAACGCAGAACGTGCCGGCCAGCAGCGCCAGCGCGAAGCCCGCAAACATGTCGTTCATGGTCTCGACGTCACCGATCGGCACCTCGCGCACCCCAGCGGGCAGGTTCTTCAGCGACGGGAACATCGCCACCTGCTTCATGACGTCGCCGGTCGGCATGCCCTGCAGGTCGGCGGTGATCGTCACCGAGCGGTCGCGGTTATGGCGCACGATCTCGCTCGGTCCGCCGTCGATGCGGATCTCGGCAATGCTCTGCAGCGGCACCGTGCCGTGACTGCCGCGCACGCGCAGCTGCTGCAGCGTGTCGAGGTCGGCGCGCGCCTGCGAGGCGAGCTGCACGCGCACGTAGATCTGCCGGTCGGAAAGGTTCAGGCGAGCGAGGTTGAAGTCGTAATCACCCGCGGTCGCGATGCGCAGCGCCTGCGCGATCGCGCTGGCGGTGACGCCGAGCTCGGCGGCGCGCTGGAAGTCCGGCGTGATCACCAGTTCGGGGCGGAGCAGGCTGGCGCTGGTCGCCACTGCGCCGATGCCCGGCACGCCGCGCAGGTCCTTGGCCACCGAGAGCGCCGCGGCCTCGAGCGTGACCGGATCGTCGCCCACCAGCGCCAGCATCAGCTGCGTGCCGGGGCCCTCGCCCGTCAGCGTCACGCGCGCGCCCGGGATCGAGTTGAGCGGCCCGGTGAGCGCGGCCTCGATCTCCTGCTGCGTGCGTGCGCGGCCGGCGAGCGGCGCCAGTCGCAGCATCAGCGTGGCGGCGTTCACGCGCGGTGCCACGGTCTGGGCCTGGCGGCCGCCGGCCGAAGCGCCCTCGCCCACGGTCAGGTAGGTGTGCTCCACCTCGGGCTGCTCGAGCGCGATGCGGCGCGCCTGCTCGCCCGCCGCGCGGGTGTCGTCGAGCGTGCTGCCCGGCGGCAACTCGACCTTGAAGATGATGGTGGTGCCGTCGTCGACTGGCACGAATTGCGTCGGCAGCATCCGGACCATCGCCATCGACAGCACGAAGAACACGCCGGCCGCGGCAGTGGTGCTCCACGGATGCCTGACGCACCAGCGCACCGCCGACAGGTATCCGCGCATCACCGGGCCGTCGGGCTCGGGCGGGTGCGGCCTGAGGAAATATGCCGCCAGCATCGGCGTGAGCAGGCGCGCGACCGCGAGCGAGAACAGCACCGCCACCGATGCGGTCCAGCCGAACTGCTGGAACAGCTCGCCGATGATGCCGCCGACGAACGCCGTCGGCAGGAACACGGCGACCAGCGTCAGCGAGGTCGCCACCACGGCGAGGCCGATCTCCTCCACCGCCTCGATCGCGGCCTGCAACGGGCTCTTGCCGCTGCGCAGGTGGCGCATCATGTTCTCGATCTCGACGATGGTGTCGTCGACCAGGATGCCGATCACCAGCGTCAGCGCCAGCAGCGTGATCGAGTTCAGCGTGTAGCCGAGCAGCCCCATGAACGCGAAGGTCGGGATGATCGACAGCGGCAGCGCGATCGCGGAAATCAGCGTGGCGCGCCAATCGCGCAGGAACAGCCAGACCACGATCACCGCCAGCAGCGAGCCTTCCCAAAGCGCGCGCATCGACTGCTTGTAGTTGCGCATCACCGGGTCGATGCGGTTGACCACCTCGACCATTTGTACGCGCGGGTACAGCGGGCGCAGCTCGTCGATGCGACGGGTGACGTCCTCGTGCAGTGACACCTCGTCGTAACCGCGCGCGCGCATGACCTGGAAGCCCACTACCGGCTTGCCGTCATAGAGCGCGAGCTGGCGGCGCTCAGCGATGGTGTCGCGCACGACCGCGATCTCGTCGAGCCGCAGCCGGCGGTCGCCGAACGGCAGCGCGACCGCGCCGAGGTCCTGCGCGCTGGCGACACTGCCGAGCGTGCGCACCACCTGCTCCTGGCCGCCGAGGTCGCCGCGTCCGCTGGGTGCATCCTGCTGGTTGGCGCGCAACTGCGTGGAGACGTCGCCCGCGGTGATGTCGAGGGCCTGCAGGCGCACCGGATCGAGCTCGATCGAAACCTCGCGCGTGACGCCGCCCTGGCGCTTGATCTGCTGCACGCCGCTGACGGTGCGCAAGGCCTTGGCGACGGTGTCGTCGACGAACCACGACAGCTCGACCTCGTCGAGGCTGTCCGAGCTGACCGCGTAGGTGACCGTAGCTGCCGCACCGGTATCGAAGCGGCTGACGTTGGGCTCGCGAACATCGGTCGGCATCAGCGGCCGTGCGCGCGTGACGGCGTCGCGCACTTCGTCGAGCGCCTCCTGGATGTCCTTGCCGAACTCGAACTCGATCATCAGCGAGGCCGTGCCGTCGGTGATCGTGGTCTTGATTTCGTCGATGCCGGGGATGTTGGAGATCTGGTCCTCGAGCGGCCGCGCGACTTCGGTCTCCAGCTGCGACGGCGTCGCGCCAGGCAGCGTCGCGACCACGCTCACCGCCGGCCAGTTGAGGTCGGGCAGGCTCTGGATGCCCAGGCCCTTGAACGCGATCAGCCCGCTGACGCCGAGGATCAGGAACAGCAGCAACGAGGGCGTGGGCTTGTGGATCGCCCAGGTGGCGAGGCTCATTTCGGTGCGGGTTCCGGTTCGGGCGCCGGCTCGGTGGCTGCGGTCTTCGAGGCCGAGATGGCGACGAGGTCGCCGTCGTTGAGGAACGCGCCGCCCGCGAGCGCGAGGCGCGCGCCCGGCGCGATGCCCGTGAGCACCTCGACATCGGCGCCGCGGCGCCGGCCGG
>DATLBT010000139.1:0-56246 GCA_035526825.1 Verrucomicrobiia bacterium
CTTGCCTTCGCCCGTGTTTACCAGCATGCAGGCCCAATCGGACTGCGTGCCGCTGGTAATCCACATCTTCGAGCCATTGATGACGTAGTCGTCGCCGTCGCGGCGTGCCGTAGTCTTGATGCTGGCAACGTCGGAGCCCGCGCCGGCCTCTGACACCGCGATCGAGCAGACCATGTCGCCACTGATCACAGGCTCCAGGTATTGCCGCTTGAGCTCGAGCGAGCCGAAGCGCGCCAGGGCCGGTGTTGCCATGTCGGTGATCACGCCGATCGCCATGGGTATCGAGCCGCAATGGCAGTTGCCGAGTGCCTGCGCAAACATCATCGCGTAGGACCAATCGAGCCCAAGGCCGCCATGCTCCACCGGCTTTGTGATGCCCAGCAGGCCGAGCGCGCCGAGCTTCTTCATGACCTCATGGGCTGGAAAGATCCCGGCTTCCTCCCACTCCTTCACATGCGGGTTGATCTCCTCCTGCACGAACTTCTTCGCAGTGCGGTACAGCTCTTTATGTTCGTGCGTAAATTGCATTACCAATCTCCGGAGGGATGCGCTGTGAAAAGGAGAAAACTGTAGCACCGCGCACGGTGCGCGGCGGGCCGGTCATTTCAGCAACCGGATTTCGTACAGCACGGGCCAGCGCTTGCCAGTGACGAACCAGCGGCCGGTTTTTGCGTGCCAGGCCAAGCCATTGAGTACATGCTCGCGCTCGTCCCAGCCCGGCGGCTTCGCAAAACCCTTGCGCAGCGCGGAAAAGTCGATCCAGGCTTCCACCGCGCCGCTGACAGGGTCGATCACCGCCACGCGGTCGCTGTGCCAAACGTTGGCGTAAATGCGCCCATCCGCGAACTCGAGCTCGTTGAGCTGGCGCACCGGCCGGCCGCGATCGCGCACGCGCACTTCGCGCGCGACGCCGAAGTCGCGCTCGCGCCGCCACATCAGCCGATCGGTGCCGTCGCTCGTGATCCAGTGCGCCCCGTCATGCGCCAAGCCCCAGCCTTCGCCGCGATACCGGAATTCGCCCACCGGCTGCAGCTCGCGATCGTAGACAAGTGCGCGGCCGGATTGCCAGGTCAGTTGGAGCGCGCGTTCGCCCGCTACCGCAACGCCTTCGCCGAAATGCTCCCGCGCCAGGTCGCGGCGCTTGCGCACCGCGCGCCCCACAGTGCCAAGCGTGATCGCGGATGCGCCGAATCCACCGCGACTCTCGATCAATTCGTCACCCCAGAACGCAAGTCCCTGGGTGAACGCGGCAACGTCGTGCGCGTGCATTGAAACGATTTCGTAGCGCAAATTGTTCGGCGCGGTTGGGTCGGCGCGCGCGTCGTGCGTGACGATCATCGCAACCATCGCGAGGATCAATGGCATGAAATTTGTCGAAGTACGCCACGGCGGCAGTTGAAAGTTGTTCGTGGATGCGTCAAATTGCAGTCGCGGTGCATTGCGTTTGCGATGCACCGGGGTGCGGGAAAGTCGTTCAACAACCTGGGAGACATCACCATGGCAGCCAAGAAAAAGGCCAAGAAGAAAAAGAAGGCCAAGCGGTAAGTCACCGTATGTGACGAAGGGCGGCCAAGGTGCCGCCCTTTTCATTTGGGCGGCGCCATCTTGGGAGTCGCCTTGCTTCCGGGAATGGGCTCGCCGCTGTCGCGCAGCCGCACCGCCTCGTGAAACCCGCGCTGCGCGGAGTACTCGCGAAACCACACGCCTTCCGGCGAATGCCGCGTGATGCCGTCGAACAGCGTCGCCATCGCCTGGGTCGATGCCAGTCCCATGTTGTCGTAGGCCTGGTTCACCATCATCTTCTGCATCATCAGCTGGTTCTTCGGCACCCCGGCCATGCGGCGCGCCAATTCCATGACGCGCGCTTCGAGCTGCGCGGCGGGCACCGCATCGCCGACCAGGCCGCAGGCCTTTGCCTCGCGCCCGTCTATGAGGTCTCCGGTCAGCAGCATGCGCTTGGCCTTCTCGGCACCCAGGCGATAAACCCACATCGCCGTCGTCGGGCAGCCCCATACCCGCGCCGGCGGATAGCCGATCTTCGCGTCCTCGGCCATCACCACCAGATCGCAGCAAAGCGCGATGTCGCTGCCCCCGGCCACCGCGTAACCATGAACCTTGGCGATGGTCGGCTTGTACGAGCGCCACAGGCTCATGAAGTCGTCGGTATTGGTCTTCATCATGCGAAAGTCGATGAGCGGGTCCCACGGCATCGACTGGTTCCACGCGGACTCGCCTTCGGCGTAATCCTTCAAGTCGTAACCGGCGCAGAATGCGCGGCCGGCCCCCTCGACCACGATCACGTGCACGGCGTCGTCATCATTGGCGCGCGCCACCGCCTCGCGCAACTCGCGTCCGGTGTACTCGTTGATTGCATTGAGGCGCTCGGGGCGGTTGAACGTGATGCGGGCGATGCGCTCCTGCGCGTCGTAAAGCAGCGTCTTGAATTCCATCGCGGATGCTCGCGTGCGGGCCGTGCCGCCAGTCTAGGGGATGTAGAATCCGCGGCGGAATGGAGATCGCATGATTCGGAGCATGACCGGCTACGCCCGCGCAGAGGCGCAGGGCGCGTGGGGCCGCCTGTCGTGGGAGCTGCGCTCGGTCAATCACCGCTACCTCGACGTGTCGTTGCGCGTGCCAGAGGAGCTGCGTGCGATCGAGGCAGAAGCGCGGCAGCGGCTCGGCGCGCGACTGTCGCGCGGCAAGGTCGAGGCGGGCCTGCGTGTGTCGCGCGATGGGGTGGCGGCGCCGATCAGCGCAGACGCCGCACAGCTGGGTGAGCTCGCCAAGGCCATCGAACTGGTTCGCCGCGAGCTCGGCAGCATCGCGCCGCCCGACCCGGTGCGGGTGCTGTCCTGGCCGGGCGTCGTCCGGGCCGAGGCAGCGGACCTCGCCCCGGTGCAGGTCGCCGCACTGTCGTTGCTGGATCAGGCGCTAGCCGATTTCACCGCAACCCGCGAGCGCGAGGGCGCGAGCATGAAGCAGCACCTGCTTGACCGCTGCGCCGCGATCGACGAGCACTCCGCCGCCGTGCGCGCCCGGCTACCGATGGTGCGCGGCCAATGGCTCGACAAGCTGCGTGCGCGCTGCCGCGAGCTGGGGGTCGACGTCGATCCGGGCCGGCTCGAGCAGGAGGTCGTGCTCGCCGCCCAACGCATGGACGTCGACGAGGAATTGTCCCGACTCGCCGTGCACGTGGACGAGGTGCGCAAGACGCTGTCGCGGGAGGATGCGGTGGGCCGCCGACTCGATTTCCTGATGCAGGAGCTCAACCGCGAGGCCAACACGCTGTCGTCGAAATCGCAGGACGCCGAGCTGACGCGCCACGCCGTCGACATCAAGGTCGTGATCGAGCAGATGCGCGAGCAGGTTCAAAATGTCGAATAAGGCGCCCGGCGGCCTTTTCGTGGTATCGGCACCCTCTGGCGGCGGCAAGACCAGCCTGACGCGCGGCTCCATCGCCGAGCTGTCCAGGGCCGGCATCGCCGCCGAGATCTCGGTGTCGTACACCACGCGCGCGCCACGGTCCGGCGAGCAGGCTGGGGTTCATTACCATTTCACGGACGTCGACACCTTCAAGGGCATGATTGCGCGCGGCGAATTGCTCGAGTACGCCGAGATCTACGGCAATTTCTACGGCACCGGCCGCGCGCGCACGGCGGCGCTGCAAGCGCAGGGGCGCGACGTCATCCTCGACATCGACTGGCAGGGTGCGCGGCAAATCAAGCAGGTCGCGCGCGATGCGGTCGGCATCTTCATCCTGCCCCCCTCGATCACCAAACTCGAACAACGGCTGCGCGCGCGCAAGCAGGATTCCGACGCCGAGATCGCGCGGCGCATGGCGCTGGCCCGGGATGAGATGTCGCATTACCGGGAATACGACTACGTCATCGTCAACAAGGAGTTCGCCCAGGCCATGGCCGAGTTCGTGGCCATTTTTGTGGCGCGCCGGCTGTTGCTTTCGGGGCAGGAGTTGCGCCATAAGACATTGATCCATAAGCTTTTGTCCTGATTCCACGCGCCTTCCAAAGACGGTGTACGCCAAGGGGCGCATGACGTAAACTACGCGCCCTTTTCACCCTGTCGGAAGCACCCATGGCCCGCGTCACCGTCGAAGACTGCCTCGAGAAAATCGGCAACCAGTTCGAACTGACACTGGTCGCGGCCAAGCGCGCACGCCAGCTCGCACGCGGCGCGGAAGCCAAGCTGCCGTGGGGCAACCACAAGTCGACGGTGCTGTCGCTCCGCGAAATCGCCGAAGGCCTGGTCGACCGGAAGGTGCTCGAAGAAGCCGACCTGCCGGCGGTGCAGGCGCCGAAGGTCGAGCTCGAGGCGCTGGACCCGAGCTTCGATCTCTGAAAACGAGGGGACAGACCGGAGTCTGTCGCCCATTGCGCCATTCCTGAAAAGCCCGGCAGCGCCGGGCTTTTTTGTTTTTGGGGAGTAGACTCAATCTCCCTATGGAACTGCCCGCCCCGATCCAGCGCATCGGCCAGGCGATCCGCACTCAGCGGGTCGCGCGTGAGTACGGCATCGAGCCGCTGTCGCGCGTTCTCGAGCAATACCTGCCTGCCCACGCCGTGGCCGAGGTGCGCCGTGCGCACGAGTTTGGCGCCCGGCTGCACAAGGGCCAGCACCGCACGTCCGGCGAGCCCTACATTTTCCATCCGCTCGCCGTGGCGCGGATCCTCGCGGAGATGCGGCTCGACCACACCACCTTGATCGCCGCGATCCTGCACGATGTCATCGAGGACACCGGCGTCTCCAAGGAAGACCTCACCAAGGAGTTCGGCGAGGACGTCGCGCAGCTCGTCGATGGCGTCAGCAAGTTCCAGAAGGTGGAGGGCCAAACCCGCGCCGAGGTCCAGGCCGAGTCATTCCGCAAGCTGCTGCTGGCGATGACCCAGGACCTGCGCGTGATCCTGATCAAGCTTGCCGATCGGCTGCACAACATGCGCACACTCGAGCATGTGGATCCCGCGCGTCGCCGACGCACCGCGCGCGAGACGCTTGAAATCTATGCGCCCATCGCGCAGCGCCTCGGCATCCACACGATCCGTACCGAGCTCGAGGACCTCGCGTTCACCAACCTGTACCCGAAGCGTTACGAGGTGTTCCAGAAAGCGGTCAATGACCAGCTCGGCGACGTCAAGTCGGTGATCAAGGAAATCGAGGAGCGCGTCAGCAAGGCGCTTCGCGAGGAAAGCGTCGGCGCGGTGGTAGTCGGCCGCCAGAAGAACGTCTACAGCCTGTACCAGAAGATGCGCCGGCGTCGGCTCAGGTTCCCGGACGTGATGGATCTGCTCGGCTTCCGCGTCGTGGTCGGCAAGCTCGACGATTGTTACCGCGCGCTCGGCGTGGTGCATCACGTCTACAAGCCGATCTCCGAGCTGTTCAACGATTACATCGCCAACCCGAAGGTCAACGGCTATCAGTCGCTCCACACGACCTGCGTCGGCCCGAAGGGCCGCAAGATCGAGGTGCAGATTCGCACGCGCGACATGCACCACATCGCCGAGAGCGGAATCGCCGCGCACTGGCAGTACAAGCTCGGTGACAAGGGCGGTGAGCACACCGCGCCGCAGCTGCGCGCGCGAGAGTGGCTGGGACAGCTGTTCGAGATGCAAGGCGGGACGGGCGCGCTCGACTTTGTCGAGAGCGTCAAGGTCGACCTGTTTCCCGACGAGGTTTACGTTTTCACGCCCAAGGGCGACATCCGCCGCCTGTCACGCGGCGCCACCGCGGTGGACTTTGCTTACGCGGTCCACACTGAGCTGGGCGACCGCTGCGTGGCGGCGCGCATCGACCAGCACCTAGAGCCGCTCAACACGCCGCTGAAGAACGGCCAGACCGTGGAGATCATCACTGCGGCGTCGGCACGGCCGAACGCGGCTTGGCTCAACTTCATCAAGACCGCGAAGGCACGCCACTGCATCCGCAACTACCTCAAGAGCCAGCGGGAGGACGAGGCGATACGGCTCGGCCGCCGGCTGCTCGAAAAATCCATGCGCGAGCTCAAGATCCCGCTCGGCAAGCTCAAGGACGACAGCGTGCCGGCCGTGCTGAAGGTCTACGGCTTGAATCAGCTCGAACACCTGTATTTGGCCATCGGGTTGGGCCAGCGCCTGGCGCCGCTGGTCGCGCGGCACTTCCAGCCAGGGCTGTCGGCAGGCGCCGGCACCCCGGCCGTAGGCGACGCCGAGGTGCTGCCCCTCGCGGTAGAGGGCACCGAAGGCCTGGTGGTGGACTACGGAAAGTGTTGCCGGCCGGTACCCGGCGACGACATCCGCGGCCATGTCAGCGCCGGGCGCGGCATTGTCATCCACCGCGTCGAGTGCAACGTCGCGCAGCCGCGCAAGGGCACGGCGGACGAGTGGATCCCGCTGATCTGGGCCGAGCACGTGCAGGGAGACTTCCTGGCTGAGCTGCGGGTGAAGGGCGAGAACCGCCGCGGCGTGCTGGCCAGCATCGCCACCGAGATTTCGGGCACCGACTCGAGCATCGAGAACGTGCAGATGGCCGAGAGAGTGGACACGCGCGCGTCCGACATGCGCTTCCTCATCACGGTCAAGAACCGCGTGCACCTGGCGCGCATCATGCGGCGCCTGCGCGGGCTGTCGATCGTTGCCAAGGTGATGCGAACCTAATCCTCGTCCAAAGGAACACCTTTCATGTCCCTCAAATCCATCCACACCGGCGATGCGCCCGGCGCCATCGGCACGTACTCGCAAGCCATCGCCAGCGGCCGCACGGTTTATCTGTCGGGCCAGATCCCGCTGGACCCGAAGACGATGACGCTGGTCGACGGCGGTATCGAGGCGCAGATTCACCAGATGTTCCGCAATCTCGCTGCGGTCGCGGCAGCCGCCGGCGGATCGCTGTCTCAGGCGGTGAAGGTCAACATCTACATGACGGACCTGGGCCAGTTCACCAAGGTCAACGAGATCATGGCGCAGTACTTTAAGCAGCCGTACCCGGCGCGCGCCACGGTCGGCGTCGCGGCCTTGCCGCGGGGCGCCGCGGTCGAGGCGGACGCCGTCCTCGTGCTTGAGTGAAAAACAGGGACGCACACGAATTTCCCTGAGTGAGTACTAAAACTGCCGAAATTCGTGTGCGTCCCCATTTTTCGGGCGCGCGGCCGCCGCTGACGCTCGAATCCGCTGCGCAATTCCTCAAGGGCGCCGGTCCTGCGCTTGGCGGCAAGTTGCGTTCGCTCGGCATTGAGCGCGTCGAGCAACTGCTGTTCCACCTGCCATATCGCTACGAGGATCGACGGCGGTTCACGCCGCTGGCCGAATTGCGTGATGGTGAGCCCGCCCTGATTCGCGCGCGCATCGAACACCAGCAGGTGCGTTATCCGGGGCGCCGCGTGCTGCAGGTGGCGCTCAGCGACGGCGGCGCCCACTGGGTCGCACTGCGCTTCTTTCATTTCAATGCGAGCCAGGCCGCTGCATTCGTGACCGGCCGCTGGGTGCGCGCGTACGGCACGATGCGCGCCGGCAAGCAGGGCTTCGAGCTCATCCATCCGGAATACACGATCGCCGACACGGCTGACCAGCTTGCGCCCGAGGCGTCGCTGACGCCGTGCTATCCGTTGACCACCGGCGTCACGCAGCCGCGCCTGCGCAGCATGATCCTGCAGGCGCTGGAGATCGCCGCCGCCGATGGCGAATTCGCCGCGGAGCTGCCCGGCCTGCCATTGCCGCACTCGCTTGCCGCGCTGCGCGCGATCCATCGCCCCGAATCCGATGACGATGCCGGTCGCCTGCTCGCCGGCACACACCCGGCGCAGCAGCGCCTGGTCGACGAAGAGCTGCTCGCGCACCAGCTGGTCATGCGTGTGCTGCGCGAGCGCGTGCGCGCGCGAAATGCCACCCCGTTGCCGCCGCCCATGCAGGTTCTGCCCGAGCTCGAGCGCGCACTCCCGTTCAAGCTGACCGGCGCGCAGCGTCGCGTATTGAAAGAGATCGGCGCCGACTTCGCGCGGCCGGCGCCAATGATGCGGCTCGTGCAAGGCGATGTTGGCTCGGGCAAGACCGTCGTCGCGGCCGCGGCGATGCTGGCCGCTGCGCGAGGCGGGCAGCAGGCCGTGCTGATGGCGCCGACCGAGCTGCTCGCCGAGCAGCACGCGCTCAACCTGGCGCGCTGGCTGCGCCCTGCCGGCCTCGAGGTCGCGCTGCTGAAAAACGGCCTCAAGCCAGCGCAGCGCAAAGCCGTTCTGGAAGCCGTGGCCAAGGGCGTCGCGCAGATCGTGGTCGGCACGCATGCGGTGTTCCAGGCGGCGGTGAAATTCCAGCGGCTTGGGTTGGTGGTGATCGACGAGCAGCACCGCTTCGGCGTGCAGCAGCGCCTGTCACTGCGCGACAAGGCACCCGCGGGTTTGTCGCCGCACCAGCTGGTGATGACGGCGACGCCCATTCCGCGCACGCTCGCGCAGACGCTTTACGCCGACCTCGACGTCTCGGTGATCGACGAGTTGCCGCCGGGCCGCAAGCCGGTGACCACCGTCGTCGTCAGCAACCAGCGGCGCGACGAGGTGCTGGCGCGCATCGGCGACGCCTGCCGCCAAGGCCGCCGCGCCTATTGGGTGTGCACGCTGATCGAGGAGTCGGACTTGCTCGAGGCCCAGGCGGCCGAAGCGGTGGCCGAGCAACTGCACAAGGAGCTGCCCGGCATCGCCGTCGGTTTGGTGCACGGCCGCCTCAAGTCCGCCGACAAGGACGCACGCATGCAGGCGTTCAAGAGCGGCGCGATCCAGCTGCTGGTCGCCACCACGGTCATCGAGGTGGGCGTCGACGTGCCCGAGGCGAGCATCATGATCATCGAGAACGCAGAAAGACTTGGCCTCGCGCAGTTGCACCAGTTGCGTGGCCGGGTCGGGCGCGGCGCGGAGGAAAGCCAGTGCGTGCTGCTGTACCAGCCGCCCCTGACCGAAACCGGCAAGGCGAGGCTCGATGCGCTGCGCCAGACGCAGGACGGCTTCCAGATCGCGCAGCGCGACCTTGAGTTGCGCGGACCGGGTGAGCTGCTCGGACGTCGCCAGACCGGCGAGGTCGGCTTCCGCCTTGCCGACCCGGTGCGCGACTCCGCGCGCATCCCGCCGCTGCAGCAGCTTGCGGACCGCTGGCTCGCCAATGAGCCGGCGGCGGCCACGCGTCTCGTGCGACGCTGGGTCGGCGACTGGCAGCGCTACGCGGAGGCCTGATGCGGGAAAAGCTCGGGGATTACTGGGTGCTGATGCGGCTCGACAGGCCGATCGGCACCTGGCTGCTGCTGTGGCCGACGCTGTGGGGCTTGTGGTTCGCCGCCGGCGGCGTGCCGCCCCTGAAGGTGCTGGTGATCTTCGTGCTCGGCACGCTGTTGATGCGCTCGGCCGGATGCGTTGTCAACGACCTGGCTGACCGCGATTTCGACCCGCACATCGAGCGCACGCGCAACCGCCCGATCGCCGCCGGCCGCATCACGCCGGTGGAGGCGGTTCGCCTGTTCGTGGTGTTATGCCTCATTGCATTTGGACTGGTCACGCAACTCAATACGTCGACCGTACTGCTGTCGTTGCCGGCCGTCGCCATTGCCGCCAGCTATCCGTTCGCCAAGCGCTTCCACCCACTGCCGCAGGCGCATCTCGGCATCGCATTTTCCTGGGGCATCCCGATGGCGTTCGCCGCAATGGGTGGCCCGGTGCCCTGGAAAACCTGCGCGCTCTTGATGCTCGCGAATCTCTGCTGGGCCATCGCCTACGACACCTTCTACGCGATGGTCGACCGCGAGGACGACCTCAAGGTCGGGGTGAAATCGAGCGCCATCCTGTTCGGTCGCCACGACCGGGCCATCACCGCGCTGCTGCAGGCGGCGACGCTGGTGCTTCTTGCTGCGGCCGGCCGCGAACTCGGAGCCGGGTACTTCTTCGGTCTCGCCCTCGCCGCTGGCCTTGCGCTCTATCAGCAGTGGCTGATTCGCGACCGCGAACGCACAGCGTGCTTCCGGGCGTTCCTCAACAACACCTGGTTTGGCGCCGCGGTGTTCGGTGGGCTTGCAATCGCGCTGGCCGGCTGATCATTCCGCCCGGGCTACGGCCCAGGCCTCGATGCGCCGGGCGCCGGACTGACGCGCCGCGGCCGCAAACTCGGCCATCGTTGCCCCCGTGGTGATGACGTCGTCGAGCAGCGCGACGTGCCGCCCGCGCACGTCGCCCACCTCGAAAGCGCCGTGCAGGTTGTGGCGCCGCTGCTCGGCGTGCAGGCGGGTCTGCTCGAGCGTGGCCCGCCGACGCTGGGCCAGGGCTGTCGCAACGGGAATCGAAAGCCGGCGGCCCAGCTCGCGCGCAACTTCGCCGGCCTGGTTGTAGCCGCGCGCCCGCAGCCGCGCCCGATGCAGGGGCACCGGCACGATCAGCTCCGGCATCGGCGTCGCGCGCGTTGCAAGGCGCGTCGCCATCAAACCGCCGAGGAGATGCGCGCCGGCGAGGCGGCCGTGGAATTTCAGGTTGAGCAGCAGGCTCGAGACGGGCGGCCGATAGGTGAAGGCGGTCCAGGCCGCGTCTTGCGGTGGCGGTTTGCCCGCGCAATCGGCGCAGCAGGCGCCGCTGGGTGTGGCGGAGTCCAGCGGCAGGGCACAGCGATGGCAGGCGTGACAGTTCCAGGGCAGATCCCGGACACAGGCAGTGCAGGCCTGGCCGCGAGAAGCCAGCCCGCACAGGTGGCAGCGATCTGGAGCGGCAAAGGCGCCGACCCGGACCGAAAACTTGTCAACCAATCCGTAAGCCATAAGTTGACAACGCTCTTATGTTACTGAAACATCAAGCAATTACCTCGCGGAGCGATACCCTTGGCCGATGGCTCGATGCGACATGACTGGACGGCGGCAGAAGTGCTGGGGCTCTTCGAGGCTCCCTTCATGGACCTGGTGTTTCGCGCGCAAGCGGTCCACCGCCAGCATTTCGCGCCCAACGTGGTGCAGTTGTCTACTTTGCTGTCGATCAAGACCGGCGCGTGCCCGGAAGACTGCGCGTATTGCCCGCAGTCGATCCGCTACGCCACCGGCGTCGAGGCCGAGCCGCTGATGCCACTGTCCGACGTCGTCGACGCGGCGAAGGCGGCGAAGCAGAACGGCGCAACGCGTTTCTGCATGGGAGCCGCCTGGCGCTCGCCCAAGGACCGCGACCTCGACAGGGTTGCCGAGATGGTCGAGCAAGTGAAGGCGCTCGGCCTCGAGACCTGCCTGACGCTGGGCATGCTCGAGCCGCAGCAAGCGCAGCGCCTCGGCGAGGCGGGGCTCGACTACTACAATCACAACCTCGACACCTCGCCCGAGTACTACAAGCAAATCATCACGACGCGCGACTTCGGCGACCGCCTGCAGACGCTCGATGCGGTGCGTAACGCCGGCATCAAGGTCTGCTGCGGCGGCATCGTCGGCATGGGCGAATCGCGGCGCGACCGCGTGGAATTGCTGCGCACGCTGGCCAACCTGCCCGAGCACCCCGAGTCAGTGCCGATCAACAACCTGGTCCAGGTCCAGGGCACGCCGCTGCAGGGCGTCGCCGCGATCGACCCGCTCGAGTTCGTGCGGACCTTGGCGGTGGCCCGCATCCTCATGCCGACGTCGTACGTGCGTCTCTCCGCCGGCCGCAGCGAGATGAGTGACGAGCTGCAGGCGCTCTGCTTTTTGGCCGGCGCCAACTCCATTTTCTACGGCGAAAAGCTGCTGACCACGGGCAATCCGCAAAACCAGCGCGACCGCGCGCTGTTCGAGCGACTCGGCTTGGTGCCCGAGGTGCGCGCCTCGGTCGAGGCCTCGCTGGCCTGCGCGTGAGCGCACTCGAGGGCCGGCTGCGCGGCGCGCTGGCGTCCGCTCACGCGCACTCGCAGTACCGGGTGCGCCGCGTGGTCAGCGGGTCGCACGGCGTCGAGGTCGAGGTCGACGGCCGGCGCTGCGCCAACTTCTGCTCGAACGATTACCTGGGCCTTGCCGTCGACCCGCGCGTCGCCGAGGCTGCGCGCGACGGGCTCGCGCGCTACGGCACCGGCAGCGGCGCCTCGGCGCTGGTGTCGGGATACAACGCCGAGCACCGCGCTCTCGAGGAAGATCTCGCGCGTTTCACGGGTCGGCCCCGCGCGCTGCTGTTCGGCTCCGGCTGGGCCGCCAACCTCGGCGTGCTCCGCGCGCTGCTCGGTCGCGAGGATGCCTTGATCGCAGACGAACTCAATCACGCCTCCCTGATCGACGGCGGCCGCCTGTCAGGCGCGCGTTACCTGCGCGTGCCGCATGCCGACGTGGCCGGTTTCGAATGCGCCCTGCGCGAGACCGCGGCGCTGCCGCTGCGCATCGTCGCGACCGACGGCGTGTTCAGCATGGACGGCGACCTCGCGCCGCTGGCAGCGCTGGCGACGCTATGCCGCGAGCATGACTCAGCGCTGATGGTCGACGACGCGCACGGCTTTGGCGTGCTGGGCAAGACGGGGCGCGGCGCGCTCGAAGAGTCCGGCGTGGTGCCGGACATCCACGTGGCGACGCTCGGCAAGGCGCTCGGGGTGGCCGGGGCCTTCGTCGCCGGCTCGCAGGACTTGATCGAGCACCTGATCCAGCGCGCCCGCAGTTGGGTGTTCTCGACAGCGCCGCCACCGGCGCTCGCGGCCGCCGCAAGGCGCGCGCTGGCCATCGCCGAGGCCGAGCCCGAGCGCCGCGCCACGCTGCGAGCCAACATCCGGCGCCTGCGCGATGGCGCTGGTGCGCTCGGCATCCCGCTGCTCCCATCGACGACGCCGATCCAGCCGCTCGTGCTCGGCAGCGAAGGTGCCGCGCTGGCGCTCTCCGCCGAACTCCTGCGCCGCGGCTACTGGGTTGCGGCGATCCGCCCGCCGACCGTGCCGCGCGGCACCTCCCGCCTGCGCATCACGCTTTCAGCCGCCCACACGGCGACGCAGGTCGACGGGCTGCTCGATGCGCTGGCGGCGAGCCTGCGCGCGTTGCCGCGCGCCGCGTGAGCGCGCGCACCATTTTCGTCACCGGCACGGATACCGGCGTCGGCAAGACCCGAGTCGCGCGCGCACTGATCCGCCAGGCGCGGGAGCAGGGGCTGCGCGTCTGTGGCTTCAAGCCGGTGGCGACGGGCTGCGCGCGCACCCGCGACGGCTTGCGCAACGACGACGCGCTGGCGCTGCAGGAAGCGGCAGGCACCGACGAGCCCTACGAGTTGATAAACCCGGTCGCGTTCGAGCGCGCGGTGGCGCCGCACCTTGCCGCGGCGCAGGCCGGGCGCCGCATCCGCATCGAACACCTCGACGCCGCGCATCGCCAGCTGGCCGCGCGCTACGACCTGATCATCGCGGAGGGGGCGGGGGGGTGGCGCGTGCCGCTTGACGAGGCCTGGACACTGGGCGCCTGGGTCTCCGAGCGGGAATGGCCGGTGCTGCTGGTGGTCGGCATGCGCCTCGGCTGCCTGAATCACGCGCTGATGAGCGCCGAGATCATCGCGCGTGAGACGCGGCTCGCCGGGTGGATCGCCAATGTGCTGCCGCCGGCCATGGACCTGCTCGACGAGAACCTGGCAACCCTGCAGCAGCGGCTGTCCGCGCCGTGCTGGGGCCGAATCGACTGTGGGAAAGAGGAGTTCGTCAGCCTGGCCGAGATGAGCGATGCCCTCAGCCGCGCCGCGGGGCGACCTTAACGACGTTTACTCCGGATCGTCCGGGCCACCCTCGTCGAGGATGTTGTCGACCGCGAGCGGCAGTGCTTCCTCATGCATGAGGCGTTGCGCGAGTACCGCGGCCTGTGTGCGCCGCGCGAGCCCGAGCTTGCGCAGGATGACGGTCATGTGGGCCTTGACGGTGGCCTCGGTGATCGACAATTCGTGTGCGATCTGCTTGTTGAGGCGGCCGTCGGCCAGCATCAGCAGCACGCGCAGCTGCTGCGGCGACAGCGATGCAACCTTGGCGGCGATCTCGGCGTCCACGGCATCGCTCGCCGGCGGGGGCAGCGGCTCCGGCGTCCATATTGAGCCGTTGAGGACCGCGCGGACCGCCTCGCCCATGATCTCGAGGCTGGTGGTCTTCGGGATGAAGCCGCGAGCGCCGAACTGCAGCACGCGCTGGATCAGCGGGGCCTCGTCGTAGCCCGACACCACCACGACCGGCACGGTTGGGTACTCGGATCGCAGGAACAACAATGACGAGAAGCCGCGGACGCCCGGCATGTTGAGGTCGAGCAGGATCAGGTCGGGAGCGCCATGAGTCGCCAGCGCGTTCTGCAGTGCCGGGAAAGAGTCGGCCTCGACCACGCGGGCGCCCGGGAGCACGGGCTTGAGGGCCTCGCGCAACGCGGTGCGAAACAGCGGATGGTCGTCCGCGACGATGACTGTTTTGACGGCGTTCACAGGCCCAGTGTACCGCTCAGACCAAAGTCGAATGGCAGCAGCCACCGTTGGCGCGCATGCTGATCCCCAGAGTTCGCACCCGTTCCCCGGGTCGCTGGATTCTCGGTTGAGCCTTCGATTTCTCTCCTCCCTGGAAGGCGCAACACGCTCAGGGCCGGCTTTTGCCGGCCCTTCTTTTTTGGCCGACACGCCGCTGCTTGCGCCTCGCGAATCAAGCTATTCGTACCCTGGCAGTCCCACGTGGTCGGGCGTTTGCGGCACCCGTCGAAATCGCGAAACATCGTAACCCTGCATCGCGAGCCGCGCCAACAAGCCGGCATAGCGCCACTCGGGAATGACCGGGTCGCGCGCGAGCATCCAACCCGCGTCAAATCCGGGGACGCCGGCAAGCGCGTAGCGATAATCGGGTGATACGTACAACACCCAGCGCTCGTCGGAGGACATCCATCCCGCTTTGACCCGCCAGCGTGAAGGCATGTCCGCATCGGCCTCTGCGCGGCGCTCGACCACGATGGGCTCGCGATCGAATGAGCCCTCTCGTGTGTAGTAGCGGTGGACGAGGCCGCCGTCGGGACGCGAAGCGAATTCGAAGAAGGCGCCGCGCGGCGGCGGCGCTTCGGCCGGGAATCGCGCAATGACGTACCAGCGTCCGAGATAACGGCTCAGCTCGAAGTTTGTCGCCGGCGCGGCCGCCAGTGCGGCGGAGACCGACGCCACGCCCGCCGCCGCGAGGGCGGCAAGCGTGAGCAGAAGCGGGTTTCGCATGCGTAACGACGGTGTCATGAAGCGCATCATGCCGGAAACAGGCTGCGCTTCGCCCGCCAAGGTGCTGGATTGGCGCGGATTTTCCGGGTCGCGCGGGCCCATCCCCGTAGCGGATACGGGAGGCGCTGCACTACAATTGCGGCGCAAAATTCGTGGATCGCCGGGGTGATTGCCGCGGGGATTGGCGCCGCGAGGATCAGAAAAGATGCCGGGAGAGTCGAATATGTCGATGATGAAGGGCGGGTTACGGCTGGCGCTGATCGCGGCGCTGCTGGCCTCCGGTGCGGCGCACGGCGTCGCCTACGAACCAGGGCACTGGAACATGCCCGTCGGCGTGACCGAGATGAGCCGGACCGTATTCGGCCTCCATATGCTGATCTTCTGGGTCTGCGTCGGCATTGCCGTCCTCGTCTTTGGCGCGATGTTCTATTCGGTTTTCGCACATCGCAAATCGCGCCATCCCAAGCCCGCCGACTTCCACGAAAGCACTGCCGTCGAGATTGCGTGGACCGTGGTGCCGTTCGTGATCCTGGTGCTGATGGCAATTCCCGCCGCCGGCACGCTGGTGAAGATGGAGGACATGCGCGGCTCCGAAGTTTCGATCAAGGTCACCGGCTTCCAGTGGAAGTGGCAGTACGAGTACCTCGACCAGGGCGTGTCGTTCTACTCGACGCTGCACGCCGACTCCAACCGGGCGCGCCAGCTGCATTCGGGCATCGATCCCAACTCCGTGCCCAACTACCTGCTCGAAGTCGACAACCGCCTGGTCGTGCCGACCGGCAAGAAGCTGCGCTTCCTGATCACCGCCAACGACGTCATCCACGCCTGGTGGGTGCCCGACCTGGCGGTGAAAAAGGACGCCATCCCGGGTTTCGTCAACGAGATGTGGGCGATCGTGGAGACGCCTGGCATCTACCGCGGTGTCTGCGCCGAGCTGTGCGGCCGCGACCATGGCTTCATGCCGATCGTGGTGGAAGCCGTCGAGCCGGCGAAGTACGAGCAATGGCTCGCGGCGCGAAAGGCGGGCCAGCCGACCGACATCGGTCACGGTCCGGCGCGGTCCGACGTAGCCGCCGCTTCGAACGTCGCGTCCGATGCCGTCGCCGCGGTGCCCGCGCAGGCGAGTTCCGAGCCGGCCGCGCCTGCGGCCGCATCTGCCGACGGCGAGAAGGTCTACAACGCGCAGTGCGCGGCCTGCCACCAGCCGACGGGCAAGGGAATGCCGCCGAGCTTTCCGGCACTCGTGGGTAGCGCGATCGTCAACGGCCCGGCCGCGGCCCACATCCAGCACACCTTGAAGGGCAAGAACCTGATGCCCCCGTTCGCCCGCCTGTCCGATGCGGATATCGCCGCCGCGGTGACCCACGAGCGCACGTCGTGGGGCAACCAGGGCGGCGCCGTCACCGCCGAGCAAGTCCGCGCGCAGCGCGGCAAATAATCGAGAAGGAATCCAACATGTCCCACGATCATGCTCACGCCGGCCATGCCGACGATCACCATCACGGCCCGGTGCAGCTTTCGGATGGCTTCGGCAAGTGGATCCTGCGGTGGATTACCACCACCAACCACAAGGACCTCGGCACGCTGTATTTGCTGCTGAGCTGCACGATGTTCCTCATCGGCGGCCTGATGTCGCTGGTGATCCGCGCCGAGCTGTGGATGCCGGGCCTGCAGTTCGTCGACCCGGAATTCTTCAACCAGATGACCACGCTGCACGCGCTGGTCATGATCTTCGGCGGCGTCATGCCGGGTTTCGTCGGCCTGGCCAACTGGATGGTGCCGATGCAGGTCGGCGCGGGCGACCTCGCGTTGCCGCGCGTCAACAACTGGGGCTTCTGGATCCTGCCGTTCGCGTTCACCATGCTGCTGTCGGGCCTGTTCATGGACAGTGGCGCCCCGGCCGGTGGCTGGACCATGTACCCGCCGCTGGTGCTGCAGACCGGCAGCTCGTTCCCGATGCTGATCTTTGCCGTGCACTTGATGGGTATCTCGAGCATTACCGGCGCGATCAACGTCGTCGTGACCATCCTCAACATGCGCGCGCCCGGCATGACCTTGCTGAAGCTGCCGCTGTTCAGCTGGACCTGGCTCGTCACCGGTTACCTGCTGATCGCGACCATGCCGGTGCTCGCCGGCGCGGTCACCATGCTGCTGACCGACAAGTACTTCGCCACCAGCTTCTTCAGCGCGGCCGGCGGCGGCGACCCGGTGATGTTCCAGCACATCTTCTGGTTCTTTGGCCACCCCGAGGTCTACATCCTGATCCTGCCGGCGTTCGGCGTGATCTCGACCATCATCCCGACCTTCGCGCGCAAGCGCCTGTTCGGCTACGACTCGATGGTCTATGCCGTGGCCTCGATTGCGTTCCTGTCGTTCATCGTCTGGGCGCACCACATGTTCACGGTCGGCATGCCGCTGGCCGGCGAGCTGTTTTTCATGTTCGCGACCATGCTGATCGCAGTGCCGACCGGCGTGAAGGTGTTCAACTGGATCGCGACGATGTGGCGCGGCGCCATGACGTTCGAGACGCCGATGTTGTTCGCGATCGCGTTCGTGTTCCTGTTCACCATCGGCGGGTTCTCCGGCCTGATGCTCGCGATCGCGCCGGCGGACTTCCAGTACCACGACACCTATTTCGTGGTCGCGCACTTCCACTACGTGCTGGTCCCGGGCGCGGTGTTCGCCATCATCGCGGCGGTCTATTACTGGATCCCCAAATGGACCGGCGTGATGTACAACGAGACACTCGGCAAGCTGCACTTCTGGCTGTCGGCGATCTTCATCAACGTCCTGTTCTTCCCGCAGCACTTCATCGGCCTCGCCGGCATGCAGCGACGCGTGCCGGATTACGCACTGGCGTTCGCCGACGTCAACGAATGGTCGTCGATCGGCGCGTTCGGCTTTTTCGTCGCGCAGTTCCTGATGCTCTACAACTTCGCGCGCTGCGTCTGGTTCCGCGGAGGCATGCAGAAGGCCACGGCCCGCGTCTGGGAAGGCGCGCACGGCCTCGAGTGGACCGTGCCGTCGCCGGCGCCGTACCACACGTTCGAGGTGCCGCCGGTGCTGCCGCCGGACGAGTCGACCGTGGTGTGGGATGAGGCCGACGAAGTCGTGACCGGCAACAAAGGCTGAGATGACGGCGCTGGCCATGACGCCCGAAGAGCTGCAGGCGCGCGCCCGGCGCACGCGCCTGCTGGCGCTGGCGCACGTCGCGCTGGCGCTGGCGTTCCTGGTCGGGTTTTTCTGGGCGCAGGTTCACCGGTGAGCCCGCAGCGGCGGCACGTCCTGCGACTGGGCGGCGTGACGCTCGCGATGTTCGGCTTTGGCTTCGCGCTGGTGCCGGTGTACGGCTTCGTCTGCGATATCACGGGGTTCAACGGCACTACCTCCGCGATGAAGCTCGCCAGCAACGTCACCGAGCAGGTCGATACCTCGCGCACCGTCACCGTGGAATTCCTGACCACGGTCAATGGCGGGCGTCCCTGGGAATTCTCGGCCGAGACCCAGCGCTTGCGGGTGCATCCGGGCAAGCTCTACACGGTCAACTTCACCGCGCGCAACACGCAAGACCTGCCGGTGGTTGCGCAGGCCGTGCCCAGTGTTGCGCCGTGGAACGCTGCCAGGCACCTCAAGAAAACCGAGTGCTTCTGCTTCAACCGGCAATCGTTCGCGGCCGGCGAACGGAAGCTCATGCCCATGCGCTTCATGCTCGACCCGGAATTGCCCGCCGAAGTCGACACCGTCACCTTGTCATACACGTTTTTCGACGCGCCAGAGTTGGCGCAACGCTGAGGAATTGCCATGTCCAGCCATGCCACGCCTGATCGCACCAAGTATTTCGTCCCCGAGCCGAGCTGGTATCCGTTCGCGCTGACCGCCGGGCTCGTCGCCGTGATCATCGGCGTCTGGGGCTACCTCGAGGACAAGCATGTCGGACTGGTGCCGGTGCTGGCCGGCGTGGCCGTCGCGATCTCCATCATCTGGATGTGGATGTATCGCGTCTCGCACGAAAGCGAAGGCGGTTTCTACGGCCCGCAGGTCGACCGTACCTTCCGCTGGGGCATGTCCTGGTTCATCTTCTCGGAAGTCGCGTTCTTCGGCGCGTTTTTCGGCGCGCTGTATTACGCGCGCCAGTTGTCACTGCCGTGGCTGGCCGGCGAGGGTGCGGAACAGTCGACGAATGCGCTGCTGTGGCCAGGCTTCGAGAACGTGTGGCCGTCCAACGGACCCGGCGCCATCGGCGGCGACTTCGAGACGATCCCTGAATGGGGCATCCCGTTCCTCAACACGGTACTGCTGATCACCTCGAGTTTCACCGTGACCTGGGCGCACCACGCCCTGAAGGAAGGCAAGCGCCAGGCTTGCATCGCGTGGATGATCGTCACCGTGCTGCTCGGCGCTACCTTCCTGTACTACCAGGTTGGCGAGTACGCCGAGGCCTACAGCGAGCTGAACCTCACGCTGGGCTCGGGCATCTATGGCAGCACGTTCTTCATGCTGACCGGCTTCCACGGCATGCACGTCACGCTCGGCACGCTGATGCTGATCATCATCACCGGACGCCTGATTTCCGGGCATTTCAAGCCGGACTACCACTTCGGTTTCGAAGGCGTGGCCTGGTACTGGCACTTCGTCGACGTGGTATGGATCGGCCTGTTCACTTTCGTCTACGTGCTGTAAGCGGAAATAAAGGGGACGCGCCCCTTTATCCACGCTCGACCGGGCTTGCGGACGCCACCCCATAAAGGGGCGCGTCCCCTTTATTTCTACTTTCCGAGCCCGTGTGGTTCCAGCCAGCCATTCGTGAACGCCAGCGCGAGGAATACCAGCAGCGCGATTGATAAGCCGACACGCACCTTCAGCGCGGTCAGCATGCGCCGCTTGTTGCTTTCATCCTTCATCAGGAAGAACAAGCCCGAAAACAACGACGCCACGATGGCGAGCAGCAGGGCAACGAGAATGACCTTTGGCAATGACACGGCGCTATCCGGGATGGCTCGAGGCCCATGATAGCCGCGCGTTCGTTTCGCGCGCCGGTGTGGGCGTGGCTGCTGACGGCGTCCGGCGTTGCGCTGTTCGTGACCTTGGGCACCTGGCAGGTGACGCGCGGGCTCGCCAAGGCGCGCGCCAGTACGGTGTTCGAGGACAGCCATGCGCCTGCGCGCGAGATCGTTGCAGCCCCGTCCGGCGAAGTGCCGACCCGCGCCACCGCGACCGGCTTTTACGTCGCAGACCGCCAGTTGCTTCAGGACGGCCAGTCGCACCGGCACCGACCCGGCTATCACGTGTGGACGCCGCTGCGTCGCGCCGATGGTTCGCTCGTGGTGGTCAGCCGCGGGTGGCTCGGGCAGGGCGACACCGCACCACTCGGCGTGCCCGCGGGCGAACAGCGCGTCACCGGTTTCTGGCGCGCGCTGCCGGAACCGGGGCTGCGCCTCGCGAGCACGAACAATTGCCCCGCCGCCCCGACGTTCCCGCTGACCGTCCTCTACCCGACGACGGAGGAACTGCGCTGCCTGCTCGGCCCGGCTGTGCTGCCGGGTGTGCTACTGCTCGACGCCGATGCGTCGGGCGGCTACGTGCGCGAATGGAGCCATCCCGGCATTCCGCCGGCGCGCCACTACGGCTATGCATTCCAGTGGTACGCGCTGGCAGTGGCCGCCATCATCGTCTTCGCCGTCGTCAACCGGAAATCACGCTCATGAGCACCAAGGCCCGCGCGCGCTTGCAACTGCTGATCGTCGCCTCGCTGTTTCTCGCGCCGGTCGTCGGTGCCATTGCCCTGTTCTTCTATTTTCCCGAGTACATCCCCGCCGGTCGCGTGAACTACGGCGAGATGGTCAGCCCGGCCCGTGCCTTGCCGCCATTGAACCTGCTCGACGAGGCCGGTGCTCCGAAGCCGGAAACGCTGCTCGACAAGTGGACGCTGGTAGTGGTGGCCAACGAGCAATGCGGCGAGTCGTGCAAAGCGCAGCTCATCGTCACGCGCCAGGTGCGCACCGCGCAGAACCAGCACCGCGGGCGTGTTCGGCGCGTTTACGTCGCGCCGACTCGCGCCGCACTCGAAGCCGCGCGGGCAGACCTGGCGGGCGAGCACCCCGACCTGGTGTTCGTGGCCGAGGAAAGCGGCACTGCGGCGCGCTTCTTCGGCGACACCGGCGAAAGCCGCGTCTACCTGCTGGATCCCCTGGGCAACTGGCTGATGAGCTATCCGCACCCGATCGAGCCGCGTGGCTTGCACCGTGACCTCAAAAAACTCCTGAAGATCTCCCAAGTAGGTTGATGCGCCGCATGGAGCTCGGCTGGCGCGGCTAAAATGCCGTCCGCTGTTACTTCACCGGCCGGCATTCCATGACCCTTTTCCGTTGGCTGACCACGGCCGCGCTGTCATTGTGCGTCGTCGTCGTCGTGTTCGGCGCCTACGTGCGGCTGTCCGACGCCGGACTCGGCTGCCCCGACTGGCCGGGCTGCTACGGCCACCTGACCGTGCCGACCGAAGCGGACCACGTAGAGCGCGCCCAGCAAGACTTTCCGGAGCGGCCCGTCGAACACGGCAAGGCGTGGAAGGAAATGATCCACCGCTACCTCGCCTCGTCACTCGGGCTGCTGGTCGTCGGGCTGTTCTTCCTCAGCTTTCGCGAGGACTGCCCAAAGCGCCTGCCCAAAGTGCTGCTCGGACTCGTCATCTTCCAGGGCCTGCTCGGCATGTGGACGGTGACGCTGTTGCTCAAGCCCCTGATCGTCACCGCACACCTGCTGGGTGGACTCGCCACTTTGTCGCTGTTGTGGTGGCTGTGGCTCGGCCTGCCGCGCGCGATGCCGGCGACCCCGGTCTCCGCACGCGAGCCGCGCAACGAGCGTGAGGCCTGGGCCGCGCTGGGTGAAGTGCCACGGGCGCCAGAGACACCGCGCGGCCTGCAGCTCGCCGCCGCTTTCGCTTTGGTGCTGGTGATCGGCCAGATCTTCCTCGGCGGCTGGACCAGCAGCAATTACGCGGCCCTGGCCTGCCCGGACCTGCCGACCTGCCACGGCACGATGACGCCGGAGCTCAATGTCGGTGAGGCTTTTACGCTGTGGCGCGGGCTCGGGCGCAACTACGAATACGGCGTGCTCGACAACCGCGCACGCGTGACGATCCACTGGCTGCATCGCATCGGCGCGCTAGTGCTCAGCGTGGTGATCGTCGCCATCGGCGCCTGGCTGCTGCGCGCGGGTCCGGAGTGGCGCAGGCTCGGCCACGCCTTGCTCGGCGCGCTGACGCTGCAGGCCATCGTCGGCGTCACCATGGTCGCGACACAGTTGCCGCTGTTGCTGGCCGCGGCCCACAACGCGGGCGCGGCGCTACTATTGCTCGTCGTGATCATGCTCAACCAGCGCGCCTGGCGCTCCGCTCAATGACCGGCCCCGTCGCTGCGGGTCTGCCGCTGCGCCTGCGGGTGCGCGAGTACTACGAGTTGTGCAAGCCGCGCGTGGTCATGCTGATCACCTTCACCGCGCTGGTCGGCATGTTTCTCGCAACGCCGGGCATGGTGCCCTTCGACGTCCTCACCGTTGGCAGCCTCGGCATCACGCTGATGGCAGCCTCTGCCGCAGCCATCAACCAGTTGCTCGACCGCCATGTCGATGCGCGCATGGCGCGCACCTGCGGCCGCCCGCTGGTCACCGGCAACCTGAGCGTGCGCCAGTCACTGATTTTTGCCGCAGCGCTCGGCCTCGCGGGTTTCGCCGTGCTTGCCGCGTGGATCAACTGGCTCACCGCGTGGCTGACGCTGGCGACCCTGATCGGCTACGCCGGCGTCTACACGCTGTACCTGAAACGCGCCACGCCGCAGAACATCGTCATTGGCGGCGCTGCCGGCGCCGCGCCACCGGTGCTCGGCTGGGCCGCCGTCACCGGCACCGTTGACCCGCATGCGCTGCTGCTCGCGCTGATCGTGTTCGTCTGGACGCCGCCGCACTTCTGGGCGCTGGCGATCCAGCGGCATCGCGAGTACGCCGAAGCCGGCGTGCCCATGTTGCCGGTGACGCACGGCGTGGAGTTCACGCGCCTGCAGGTGCTGCTTTACACGCTGCTGCTCGTCGCCGTGAGTTTGTTGCCGTTCGTGTTCGGCATGAGCGGGCTGCTGTACCTGGGGGGCGCGCTGCTGCTCGGCGGGGTATTCCTGGTTTATGCGCTACGCCTGAAGTTCGCGCCGGTGGCCGGGTTGCCCATGCGCACGTTTGGGTACTCGATCTTCTACCTGATGGCGCTGTTCAGCTTGCTGCTCGCCGATCACTACGTGCGCTGAACCAGGCCCGATCAGGCCGCGTTGACTTCGATGGCCTTGCGCAGCTTTTTCATCGCGGCCACTTCGATCTGGCGGATGCGTTCGGCCGAAACGCCGTACTCGTCGGCGAGCTTTTGCAGTCCTTCCTTCTCGTCGCGCAGCCAGCGGCGATCGAGGATGTCGCGCGCGCGCGCATCGAGACCCTGCAGGGCCTCGCGCATGGCGCCCTCGCGCCGCTCGCTCCACTCGGCCTGTTCCAGCTCACCGGCTGCATCGCCGGTGGCAACCAGGTAGTCCTCGGGCACATAGGCGTCGTCGCCGTCCGCGGGCGTGGCGTTGAACGACAGGTCGGTGCCGGCGAGCCGCGCCTCCATCTGCAACACGTCCTCGGGACGCACGTTGAGGTCGCGCGCCACGGCCTCGACTTCGGCGCGGTTCATCCAGCCGAGCCGGCCCTTCATGCGACGCAGGTTGAAGAACAACTTGCGCTGCGCTTTGGTGGTGGCGATCTTCACCATGCGCCAGTTGCGCACGATGTACTCGTGGATTTCCGACTTCACCCAGTGCACCGCGAAGGAAATCAGGCGCACGCCCACGTCGGGATCGAAGCGCTTCACCGCCTTCATCAAGCCGATGTTGCCTTCCTGGATCAGGTCAGCGAATGGCAGGCCGTAGCCCAGGTATCCGCGCGCGATGTGGACCACGTGTCGCAGGTTGGCGAGCACGAGCCGCTGGGCGGCTTCGAGGTCCTGCTGGTCGCGCAGCTGCCGGGCGAGACGCTGCTCGGAGTCGACGTCCAGCGCGGGCACGGCATTGACCGCCGAGACATAGGCATCGATGGAACCAGCCAGTGGCAACAGGGCTGTGGTCCGGCGCAGCGCAACCGCGGAGGTATCGATCATGGAGAAATTTTAGCACTCGTTTACCACGATTGCTAAGAGGCGGGGCCAACTATTTATTTTTCAGGAACAGGAACTTATCTACCCCGGCTCATACCGTGACATGTGACGACCCACGGTCCAGGCCGAGCCCAGCACTCCCAGGACGACGCCAGCCGCGAGCAGGCCCACCCCGGACCGCCAGGATAGCCCCGCCAGTTGGAAGCTGCTGTCATATAGGCCGGCCAGGTTATGTGCCGGCCCGGCCAGGGCCGCAAGCGCCGTGTCGACCAGCACCCATGCCAAAAACCCGCCCAGCACGCCATACCAGAAGCCGGTGTAGAGGAACGGCCGCCGGATAAAGCCGTCGGGCGCGCCGATCAGCTTCATCACTACGATCTCTTCGCGGCGACTTTCGATGTCCAGCCGGATCGTATTGCCGACCGTCACCAGCACTGCGAGCGCCAGCAGTGCCGACAGGATCAGCACGGTGCGCTGCACGATGGACAGGATGGCGTATAGCCGTTCGAGCCATTTCTGGTCGAGCTTGGCCACCTCGACCTCGGGCAGTCGCGCGAGCTCGTCGAGCAGGCGCGTGATCTGGTGCTGCGGCAGCTCGCGGCCCGGCGTCACCACGATGACGGCGGGCAGCGGATTGTCGCTGAGCAGGTCGAGCGCCTCGCCGAAGCCGGACAACTGCCGGAACTCGAGCAGGGACTGTTCGCGCGAGATATAGCTGGCCTTCGCCACGCCGCTGCGGCCGGTCAGTCGTTGCGCAAGCTCGCGCCCACGCTCCGGGGTGACGCTGTCCTTGAGGAACAGTGAGGCCTGCAACGTGCCTTCCCAGCTGTAGCTGATCGCGCTGACGTTCTTCACCAGCACGTGCAGCGCCGCCGGCAGCGCCAGCGTGATGCCAACGACGGCGGCAGTCATGAAGGTAGAAACCGGCTCGCGGCACAGCCGGCCGAGCGTCGCCAGCAGCACGCGGGCGTGCTCCTGTGACCAGCGCTGGATCCACACCGGACGCTCGGGCGCGGTGTCCAGCGGCGGGACGCTCATGCCGGCCCCGCCGGCGCAGCGGGACGGGCGAATCCCATCGGCTCATCGTCGCGGATGCGGCCCCCGTGAAGGTGGATCAAACGGTGCGGCAGTTGCTTGATCAGGTCGATCGCGTGCGTCGCAACGAGAACGCTGACACCGACCTGGTTGAAGCGCTCGAACACCTGCATGACCTCGCGCGCCATCTTCGGGTCGAGGTTGCCCGTCGGCTCGTCGGCAATCAGCAGCATCGGCTTGGTCACGATGGCGCGCGCGATGCCCACGCGCTGCTGCTCGCCGCCCGACAGCATCAGCGGCAGCAGCCGCTCCTTGCCGAGCAGCCCGACCGAATCGAGCGCCGCGCGCACCCGCCGGCCGATGGCGCGATGGTCGTAGCCGCGGATCACCAGCGGCAGCGCGACGTTGTCGTGCACCGTACGGTCATTGAGCAGGTTGAAATTCTGGAAGATCAGCCCGATTTGCTGGCGGTACTCGGGGATCTTCCCGCGTGGAACGGTGGACAGGTTTACGCCGTTGACGACGACTTCGCCGCGCGCCGGCCGCGTCAGCAGCGCCACCAGCCGCAACAGGGTGCTTTTACCTGCGCCCGAGGCCCCCGTGATGAAAGCCATTTCGCCGCGCGCGACGCGGAACGTCACCTCGGTCAGCGAGGCGGCACCGCTGTCGCCGTAGCGGTGGCTGACGTTGTGGAAGTGGACGATGTCGGTCATGTCATCCAACGAGCGCCGCGGCGAACGCCGCAGCGTCGAACGGCAGAAGATCTTCCGCGCTTTCCCCGACGCCAATATACCGGATGGGCAGCGCCAGCTTGCGGGCGATCCCGAGCACGGTGCCGCCCTTGGCGGTGCCGTCGAGCTTGGTCAGCACGAGGCCGGTCACGCCGAGTGCCCGGTGGAACTGCTCGGCCTGTTGCAGCGCATTGCCGCCGGTCGTGGCATCGAGCACCAGCAGCACTTCGTGCGGCGCGCGCGGATCATGCCGCTTGATGACGCGCTGGATCTTGCGCAGCTCCTCCATCAAATGGCCCTGGGTATGCAGGCGGCCGGCGGTGTCGGCGATCAGGACATCCGCGTTGCGCGCGACCGCCGCCTGCAGTGCATCGTGGATCACGGCCGCAGCGTCCGCGCCGGTGCCCTGCGTCACCAGCGGCGCGCCGGCGCGCTGCGCCCAGGCCTGCAACTGCTCGCCCGCGGCAGCGCGAAACGTGTCGCCGGCGGCCAGCAGCAGCGAGTGGCCGTCCTGGCGCAGTTTCAGCGCGAGCTTGCCGAGCGTGGTGGTCTTGCCGACACCGTTGACACCGACCATCAGGATCACGAAGGGCCGCGCCGAGCGATCCACCACCAGCGGCATTGCGCACGGCGCCAGCAATTCGAGCAGCGCCAGGCGCAGTGTGTCCTTGAGCTCGGCCTCGTTGCGGACCTTGCCTTGCTTCACGCGCACGCGCAGCCGCTCCGCGAGGAATTGCGTCGCCTCGACACCGGCATCGGCGCCGAGCAGGCGGGTCTCCAGTTCCTCGATGGCCTCGTCGTCGAGGCCATCGCGCGCAACCAGTCGGCCGATGTCGTAAGTCAGCCATGACTCGCCGCGGTTGAGCTGCGCGCGCAGCTTGGTGACCAGGGATTCGGCCATGTCAGCCTCCTGCTCTCGGCCGCAACAGCCATAGGCCGCCGCTCCAGCCCGCCACCTCGGGCTCGCGCCGTGGATGCGACACCTGCTTTGCTTCGAAGCCAGCCGGCGAATTGGCAAAGGCCGCAAGGGGGGAATCGTAGTCGCGCTCGGTGCGCGGGTACCGCACCAGCCGCAGCGGTCGGCGACCGGTCTGCCGCGTCAGCGTGCCGACCCATAGCGGTGAGCCGCCGGCGGTCCAGCCCGAGGGCCACAGCCGGATGACCCATTGCTCGTCGTCGCCACGCAGCATTCGCAGCACCAGCGCCTGGTGCGTCCCGGCGTGCACTTGCGGCAGCACCGGCAGTTCCGCGAGCGGAGCGCTGACAGCGAGCCAGCGCAGCGTGTTTTCCCATGACAATGGTGGCGGCGATTCCCAGCCGGCCGCGCGCAGCGCCTTCTCGATGCGCGGCAGTTCGCCGCGCCACTGGACGCTGAGCGGCTGCTTCTCGCGTCCGGCCGAATCGATGCGGTATGCCGGCAGCTCGGCATGCGCACCGTTCCACCAGCGCGCGGCCGGCAGGCTGCGCGCTTCCTCGGGACGCGGATCGAAAGGCCCGCGCAGCTCCGCCGAACTCTGCAGCGCGGCCGAGGCGATCAGCACGCCGAGCGCCAGTGGCACGATTTCGCGCGCCGCGATCGATGCCGCACCGTGGCGCCGATAGCCCAGGCCCAGCAGCGCGACCCAGGTGCCGCCGAACAACACCGCGAACAGGCCGGTCGACAGCCACACGGTGCCGAGGTACACGTCGGCGGCCAGCATCAGCGTCACCAGGCCCAGCGCGAGTGCGTAGCAGAAGATTCGCCAAACCTGCGAGCGCTGGGTCGCGACGAGCACGGCCACGAAGGCGTAGATCACGGTCGCGAGCACGAGGTCGCGCCCGCCGAAGCGGACCGCAACCTCGCCGCGGTAATAGTTGACGGGATCCGGCACGTCGATCAGCCAGTACAGCGCGAGTGACAGTGCCGTGCCGAATGCCACCGCCGCGAGGTAGTGCGCCGCGGCACGGCCGCGTCCCTGCAGCAGGAGCGTGATCAGCAGCGTGACTGCGACGGGGGCGTAGACCTCGACGTCCGCCAGTTGCGCGACGCCCAGCGCAAGCGCGGTCGTTAGCGGCGTACGCAAATCGATCGCACCCTGCCAGGCCAATGTGTCGAACACGCTCGGCGTCGCTCCGGTCCAGCCCCACCAGAGGCTCATCCACACCCAGCCCAGCGCGAACAGCACCAGCGCGAGCAGCACCAGCGCGGGTGTCTCGGGCTGCGCGGGGTCGGCCAGCCAGCCGCCGAGGCGGCCGAGACGCCGGTGCCGATGGCTCCAGTCGAGCAGGCCGGTGAGCCAGGTCTCCGCGCGCGACTGCATGCCCGAAACCGAGCCGGCGACCAGCCACACCAGCAAGGCGAGCACCACCAGCAGCGCCATCAGCAGGACCGCGAGTCGCGTCGCCACTTCGGAAGCGAGGCCCAGCGAGGCCCCGAACACGATGCCCAGGGCGATGAGCGGGGCCGCCCAGATCGCGCCGGCGAACACCTCGACCGCGAGGAAGCGCCAGGTGGTCATGCGATACGCCCCCGCAATCGCCGCGATGAAGGGCCGCACCAGCCCGATGAAGCGCGCGAGGACCAACGCTTTCGCGCCGTGCCGCGTGAACAGCGCGCGGCTGCGGGCGACCGCGACCTGGTAGCGCTGCGCGTAATGCGAATCGAGTGCTCGCTCGCCCCAGCGTCGGCCCACCCAGAAGTTGATGCCGTCCCCGCACACCGCACCGGCGATGGCAGCAGCCAATGCGGGCCAGAAATCGATCGCTTCGTGGGCGACCAAGGCCCCGGCGACCAGTAGCACGAACGTGGTGGGGATCAGCACGCCGAGCACGAGGATGGACTCGCCCAGGCAGCACAGGAACAGGATCGCCAAAGTCCAGGTTGGATGCGCGGACACCCAGCCGAGGACGCTTTCGACGTGCTCGATCAAGCGCGAAAAGCCTTTGCTGCCGCGTCGAGCGTGTGCGCAAGCTCCGCCGGACCATGCGCTGCTGACACAAAGCCGGCTTCGTAGGCGGACGGTGCAAGGTAGACGCCGTCCGCGAGCATGGCGTGGAAAAATCGGCGAAAGCGCTCGACGTCGGAGCGCATGACCTGCGCGTAGGTCGCGATCTCGCGCTCGGTGGTGAAGTACAGGCCAAACATGCTGCCCACGTGCGTGGTCGTGAACGGCACGCTGGCCTCGCTCGCGGCTCGCTCCAGACCCTGGCACAGCTGCGCAGTGTGGCGCTCTAAATCGCCGTACACCTTGGCGTCACCGAGCAGGCGCAGCGTCGCCAGCCCGGCTGCCATGGCCAGCGGATTGCCCGAAAGCGTTCCGGCCTGGTACACGCTGCCGATCGGCGCGAGCTTTTGCATGACGTCGCGGCGGCCACCGAACGCGCCGACCGGCAGGCCGCCACCGATGATCTTGCCGAGCGTGACGAGGTCGGGCCGCACACCAAAGCGCGCAGTTGCGCCACCCGGGTGCACGCGAAAGCCCGTCATGACCTCATCGAAGATCAGCAGCGCGCCGTGCCGGTCGCACAGCGTGCGCAGCGCCTGCAGGAAGCCCGGCGCCGGTGGGACGCAGTTCATGTTGCCGGCCACCGGCTCGACGATCAGCGCCGCGATGTTGCCGGGATTGGCATTGAACAGGACCTCGACGCTGCCCGGATCATTGAAGGTCGCGGTCAGCGTGAACTTCGCGAACTCCGGCGGCACGCCGGCCGAGGAGGGCACGCCGAGCGTCAATGCGCCCGAGCCGGCCTTCACCAGCAGCGCGTCGGAGTGGCCGTGGTAACAGCCCTCGAACTTGATGACGTGGTGGCGCCCGGTGAAGCCGCGAGCGAGCCGCAGCGCCGACATGGTCGCTTCGGTTCCCGAGTTGCATAGCCGCACCTGCTCCAGCACCGGCATGCGCTGGCCCAGCAGCTCCGCCATTTCCACCTCGAGCTCGGTGGGCGCGCCGTAGCTCACGCCGATCTCGGCCTGGCGCTGAATCGCCGCGATCACACCGGGGTGCTGGTGGCCGAGGATCATCGGGCCCCACGAGCCGACGTAGTCGACGTAATCCTTGCCGTCGGCATCGACGATGTGCGCGCCGTGCGCGCGCGCGATGAAGCGCGGCGTGCCGCCCACGCCGCGAAACGCGCGCACGGGCGAGTTCACGCCGCCCGGAATGGAGCGCTGGGCGCGCTCGAACAGCTGGTCGGATCGGCTCATCTGGACATTATTGGACAAACAGGCGCGCGTAAGCGCGCGCGGCGGCCGCCACGTCGGCCGCGCCGAACACGCCTTCGACCGCCGCAACCATGCTGGCGCCCGCGGCGATCAGCGGCGCAGCATTGTCCGAAGTCACGCCGCCGATCGCGCAGATCGGCAGCCGCACCGCGCCACGAGACTCGCGCAAGAGTTCGAGGCTCGCCGGCGGCGCATCGGGCTTCGTCAGCGACGGAAAGAAGCGGCCGAAGGCGACGTAGCTGGCCCCGTCTCGTTCCGCCGCGATCGCGCGCGGCAGGACGTTGGCGCAGCTGACGCCGATCAGCGCGTGCGGCCCGAGTCGCTCGCGCGCCGCGCGCAGCGGCGCGTCGGACTGCCCCAGGTGCACGCCATCGGCACCGATCGTCGCGGCCAGCTCGACATCGTCGTTGACGATGAAGCACGCGCCCGCGGTACGGCACAGTGCCAGCAGTTCGCGCGCCATCGCGGCGCGTGTCGGGGCCGCAACGTCCTTGGCGCGCAGCTGGATCAGGCGTGCGCCCCCGCGCAGCGCGGCGCCAACCGCATCGGCGAGCCGGACCGGGTCGCGGCAGGTGGCTGCGGAGGTGATGGCATAAAGGCCGCGCAGCGCAACGGGGTTCATCGATGGATGCGCCCGGGCACGCGGCGGCCCTGGCCCGGGGCGTGCGCATGCTGCAGACTGTGGTGCACGTAAGCCTGCGCGTCGGCGAGCGCCTCGGCCATCGGCAGCTTCCGTGCCAGCAGTGCGGCGGCGGCGGCGGCGAGCGTGCAACCCGCGCCGTGGAACGCGCCATTCACTCGTGGCCAGGCGAACCGCCGCACGGCGTGATCGCGCGAGTGCCAGTGATTGATCACGACATCGCCGGGCTCGTCGCCGCCGGTGATCAGGACATTCTCCGTGCCCGCAGCCAGCAGCGCGGCGCCGCACCCGTCGAGGGTGTCGGCTTCGGGTACGAGCTTCCGCGCTTCGGCCGCATTGGGTGTCACGAGCGTGGCCAGCGGCAGAAGCTCGCGGCGCAGGGCCTCGACCAGGGCATCGTTGGCGAGTTCGGCACCGCCGCCCGCGCGCAACACCGGGTCCACCACGCTGGGAACGCCGAGTCGCCGGATCAGGTTCGCGGCGTAGCGCGCGGTGGCAGCATCGCCGAGCAGGCCGATCTTGATCGCGGCGGGCCGGCTGTCCGCCAGCACGGCGTCGACCTGCTGCCGCAGCAACTCCGGATTCGCGACGAGTACACGCGCGACGTCGCGGGTGTCCTGAACTGTGTGTGCGGTAATGAAACCCAGTACATGCGCGCCCTGGGCCGCGATCGCCTCGATATCCGCCTGCAACCCGGCGCCGCCGCCCGGATCGTGACCCGACAGGCACAGCACCGTAGGCCGGTCACTGAGCACGGGTTTTCCTTACTACGTAGTCAGAGAAAACTGCACTTATGCACATGTCAGTAGGCGAAATAGACACCTCGACACCCATTGGATCCATGGTCGGAATGGCCCTGAAGGAGGCTTGCAAGTGGTTGGGCATTCTGTCGATTTCAGTCTGGTTACAAATTGCCCTGACATTGCCATTGCAGCGCATCAAGGAGGGGCCAAACCGGCGCCGAAGCAGGTTGTCCACAGGGTTTTGAACAACCGCTGTGCATGGCTGCGGGTTTTTCTTTGTCGACGGCATGTTAGCCGAACAACTTCAGTGCGTCGCTGCAAACGCGCGCTAACTTCGCGGCGTCGTTTTTCTGTTAGCTTCGTCGCCGGTTTTTGGATGCGGTTCTCCTTGTGTACGCGCTCTATCTCGTCCATTTCGGCTATTTGCTGCAGCTGTTCGCGCTGCTGGCACGCGATGTCCTGTGGCTGCGCGGCATCCTGGTCGTCGCGCAGAGCGTGCTCGCGACTTACGCCTACCTGCGGGGACCGGAATTCCTGCCGTACGTGTTCTGGAACGCGCTGTTCGTGACGATCAACCTGTATTGGGTCGTGCGGCTGCTGCGCGAACGGGCGGCCGTGAAGTTGCCGGAGGATTTGCAGGTCCTCCACCAAAAGCACTTCGCCGCGATGACGCCGCCGGAATTCCTGCACCTCTGGCGCGACGGCGAGCGGGTCAGCGGCGCCGACACGCCTTTGGTGCGCGAAGGCACCCAGCCCGACGCGCTCTACTTCCTGCTGGCCGGCCGGGTGGTCGTGCGGCGCGGTACCCAGGTGCTCGCCGAACTCGGCGCCGGCAACTTCGTCGCGGAGATGAGCTTGTTGACCGGCGAGGTGGCCACCGCCGATGCCGTGGCACAGGGCGCGGTCGAGTACATCGCCTGGCCAACGGCCAGGCTGGCGCGTGTGCGTCAGCGCAACCCGGTGCTCTGGAGCCGCCTGCAGAGCGTGCTTGGCCACGACATCGTCGAAAAGCTCAAGCGTACGGCGGCGACTCAAGGTTCCTGAGCGGGCGATGTTTCGGCTGGCTCGGCACCGAGGTCCGCCGGCGAGTCTCCCGGCATCATTCCCGACGCGGGATCTTCGCCGGAACCCGTAGGCCCGGTCGACGCAGGCGCCTCCGCGTCGGGATCCGCAGGCATCTCGCTGCGGGTCGGCTCGGGGAATGACGACTCTGGCAGCCGCGACTCGTCGCCGGATGAGTCCTCCGGCTCGACTTCCGGCACCGGCACCGACGCGTAGCGCGGCGCCTGCCCGGTTTGCGACAGGATCCAGTCCACGCGCGATTGCACGTAAGGCCCGGGCCGATCGGCGCGCCACTTGGCCGGGCTCGGCAGCACTGCGGCGAGGTGGGCGGTCTCGGAAGGCGTCAACTTCACGCAGTTTTTCCCGAAAAATTTCTGCGCGGCGGCTTCGCACCCATAGATGCCGGGACCGAACTCGGCGATGTTGAGGTACACCTCGAGGATGCGTTGCTTGCTCCACAGCCCCTCGAGCAGCAGCGTGAAAGTAACTTCCAGGCCCTTGCGCAACCACGAACGCGACGGCCACAGGAACAGGTTTTTGGCGGTCTGCTGCGTGATGGTGCTGGCACCGCGCGTCTTGCGGTTCTTCTCGTTGTGCTCCAGCGCTTCGGCGATCGCGATGAAGTCGAAGCCCCAATGCGTCCAGAACTTCTGGTCTTCGGCAGCGACCACGGCAAGCCGCAGGCTCTCGGGAATCTGGTCCTTCGGCACCCAGGCGTACTGCACCGGCTGGTTTGCGCTGCGCATCATGAAAGCGCTGGTGGCCGGCGGGTTCCAGCGCAGCCACAGCACCATTGCCGGCGGAACCAGCGCGAGCAGCACGAGCAACAGGAGCGTCCACAGCACCGTGAGCTTGAAGATGCGCCAGCCGCGGCGCGCGCGCGCTGGCTTCGACGCGGGGGCTGAAGCCTGGGGCAGGATTTCCGGCACCGGCTCGTCGCGGGGCTGCAGCGAGGGCGGAACGCGCGGGCGGTCGGGCGAGCTCATGGGCCGCCGAGGATGGCGGCGCAAACGCCCAGCGTCAATGCGTCCCTCGATACGCTCGCTGGCGCGAGCTACCCGGGAGGGAGTCCGAGGTTGTGCCAGAGCCGCAGCGTCGGCTCCGACTGGTTCAGCGTGTAGAAATGCAGGCCCGGAGCGCCGCCTTTCAGCAGCGACTCGCACAGTCGAGTCGAGACCTCCAGGCCAAAATCGAGCAGCGCCGCCTTGTCATCGGCGAGCTGATCGAGCCGTAGCCGGATCCAGCGCGGAATCTCGGCACCGCAGGCCTCCGAGAAACGCACGAGCTGCGTTGAATTTGTGATCGGCATGATTCCCGGCACGATCGGCAATTTCAGGCCTGCTGCAACGCATCGGTTGGCGAAGTCGAAGTACGCGTCGGCGTTGAAGAAGTACTGCGTGATCGCGGTGTCGGCCCCGGCCTGGGCCTTGCGCACGAAGTTGGCGAAGTCCTCGGCGGGCGAGGGCGCCTGCGGGTGGGTCTCGGGATAGCACGCGACTTCCACTTCGAAATCGCGGCCGTGGGCCTTGCGAATGAACTCGACCAACTCGCTGGCGTAATGGAACTCGCCCGGTGCCTCGGTGCCAACGGCGGTCGCCGGCAAGTCGCCGCGCAACGCGACGATGCGCTTGACGCCGGCAGTCTTGTAGCGGGCCAGCAGCGCCGCGACATTGGCCCGGGTGGAACCGACACAGGTGAGGTGCGGCGCCGCCTCGACGCCGGTGTCCTCGACGACGCGCACGATCGTCTCGTAAGTGCCGTCCTGGTTCGAGCCGCCGGCGCCATACGTAACGGAGAAGAAGGCAGGCTTCACGCCCGCGAGCTTCTTCACGATAGCCGGCAATCTGGCCGTGCCCTCCGGCGTCCGCGGCGGGAACAGCTCGAATGAGAAGGAGAGTGATTCGGCCATGGAAGGGGTTAGGGATTAGGAATTAGGGGTTAGGGAAAAGGGAAATGCTGTTCCCTAACCCCTAACCCCTAACCCCCAACCCCTAATACCGGTAATGCTCCGGCTTGTACGGACCGTCCGCCGAAACGCCGAGGTATGCGGCCTGTTGCGGGGTCAGCCGCGTCAACTTCACGCCGATCTTCTCTAGGTGCAGGCGCGCGACTTCCTCGTCGAGCTTCTTCGGCAGGCGATACACCGTCTTCTCGTACTTGTCCTTGTGTGCCCACAGGTCGAGCTGCGCAAGCACCTGGTTGCTGAACGAGTTGCTCATGACGAAGCTCGGATGCCCATGCGCGCAGCCGAGGTTCAAGAGGCGCCCTTCGGCCAGCAGGTACAGCGAATGGCCGTCCTTGAAAGTGTACTTGTCGAGCTGCGGCTTGATCGTGTCGCGCTTGATGCCCTTCTCGCCGTTCAGCGCGTCGACCTGGATCTCGTTGTCGAAGTGGCCGATGTTCCCGACCAGCGCGCCGTCCTTCATCTTGCGCATGTGCTCGATGGTGATGACGTCGCGGTTGCCGGTGGTGGTGATGAAGATGTCGGCCTCGCGGACGACCTCGTCTAGCGTGGTGACCTGGAAGCCCTCCATCGCCGCCTGCAGCGCATTGATCGGGTCGATCTCGGTGATGATGACGCGCGCGCCGAAGCCGCGCAGCGAATGCGCCGAGCCCTTGCCGACGTCGCCGTAACCGCACACGACCGCGACTTTGCCGGCGACCATGAGGTCGGTGGCGCGCTTGATGCCGTCGGCGAGCGACTCGCGGCAGCCGTACAGGTTGTCGAACTTGCTCTTGGTGACCGAGTCGTTGACGTTGATGGCGGGCACCAGCAGCTTGCCGGCTTCCATCATCTGGTAAAGGCGATGCACGCCGGTGGTGGTCTCCTCGGAAACGCCGCGCCAGGCCTTGGCAACCTGGGTCCAGTAACCCGGGCGCTCCTTCGCCACGCGCTTGAGCAGGTTCTTGATGACCTGCTCCTCGTGCGACCCGGACTTGCCGTTGACCCACTTGTCGCCCTGCTCGAGCTCGTAGCCCTTGTGGATCAGGAGCGTCACGTCACCGCCGTCGTCCACCACCATCTGCGGGCCGAGCCCGTCGCCATGCGTCACGGCATCGAGCGTCAGGTCCCAGTATTCCTCTAGCGTCTCGCCCTTCCATGCGAATACCGGGATGCCGGCAGCCGCGATGGCGGCGGCTGAATCATCCTGCGTGCTGAAGATGTTGCAAGACGCCCAGCGCACGGAGGCGCCGAGCGCGACCAGCGTCTCGATCAGGACCGCGGTCTCCTTGGTCATGTGCAGCGAGCCGGTGATGCGCACGCCCTTGAGGGGCTTGCTCGCCGCGTGCTTGGCGCGAATCGACATCAGGCCCGGCATTTCTTCTTCGGCCATGACGATGCGCTTGCGGCCGAGCTCGGCCAAGGCGATGTCCTTGACCTTGTAGTCGGCGAAGGATTTCTTGGGTTTCATTACGGCAGCCATTGCGGTGCTCCTGTTATTTCAGGCCGGCTGCGTGGCGCAGCTCGTCGGCCTTGTCGGTTTCTTCCCATGAGAACGCCGTGAACGTGCTGCCATCGGCGCCCTTGACGCTCACCGGCTTGCGCCCAAAGTGGCCGTATGAAGCCGTCACCTGGTACATCGGGTGGATCAGGTCGAGCATCTTGATGATCCCGTACGGGCGCAGGTCGAAATGCGCGCGCACCAGCTTTTCGATCTTCGCGTCGGTGATCTTGCCGGTGCCGAACGTGGTCACCGAAATCGACGTCGGCTCGGCCACGCCGATGGCGTAGCTCACCTGGATCTCGCACTTATCGGCAAGGCCCGCGGCGACGATGTTCTTGGCGACGTAACGGCCGGCATACGCCGCCGAGCGGTCGACCTTCGACGGATCCTTGCCGGAGAACGCGCCGCCGCCGTGGCGCGCGTAGCCGCCGTAGGAGTCGACGATGATCTTGCGGCCGGTCAGGCCGCAATCACCCACCGGGCCCCCGATCACGAAGTTGCCGGTCGGATTGATGTGGAATTTTGTTTTCTTGTCGATCCACTTCGTCGGGAGCACCGGCTTGATTACCGTCTCCATCACGCCCTCACGGAGCTTCTTGAGGGAAATGTCAGGCGAGTGCTGGGTCGAGAGCACCACGGCGTCGATGCCGGTGATCTTGTTGCCTTGATAGCGCAACGTGACCTGCGACTTGGCATCGGGGCGCAGCCACGGGCACGGCGAGTTCTTCTGCTTGCGCACCTTGGCTTGCTGCTCGACGAGGCGGTGGCTGTAAAAGATGGGCGCCGGCATCAGTTCCGGCGTCTCGTTGCAGGCGAAGCCGAACATCAGGCCCTGGTCGCCCGCGCCCTGCTCTTCGGGGTTCTTGCGGTCAACGCCCATGTTGATGTCGGGCGACTGCTTGCCAATGAAGTTGAGCACTCCGCAGGTGTTGCCGTCGTAGCCGACCGCGGAGTTGTCGTAGCCAATCCCGGTGATGACCTTGCGCGCGATCGACTCCATGTCCGCCCATGCCGTCGTCGTGATCTCGCCGGCGACGACCGCGACCCCGGTCTTGACCAGCGTTTCGCACGCCACGCGCGCGCGCTTGTCCTGCGCGAGGATCGCATCGAGGATCGCGTCGGATATCTGGTCGGCAACCTTGTCGGGATGGCCTTCGGAAACGGATTCGGAGGTAAAGAGGTACTCGCTCACGGGTCTTGTCCTTTATCTGCTTATGCGGATAGGCGGATAGTATACGGTCTGGAGGCCGGGTTTGCAGGGCGAACGCTACCCCTAAGTCGTATTACCAAAGGTCTAATGCAATCTATAGGCATACCACGCAAGATGCGCCCCATCGATTTAGTGCAATGGGTCGTCACACCATGGACGTCACGAGCGACGCTCTGCTAGCTCCGCGCCTGTTCGCGGACCTGCTGGATGCGTCTGTCTACCATTTCGATCCCATGAGCCTTGGCCACTTCGCCGCGGCCCTGATCGTCGCGACCTGTGGCGCGCTGGTGCTGTTTTGGGAGCGCGGCAGCCGGGTCAGCCGCCTGTTCGCCGGCTTCGCCGTGCTGTTCACATTCTGGGCAGCAGGTCGCGGCCTGATTCGCCTGATGACCGATCCCGAACTGGTTTTCACTTTCGGCCGGCCGCTTTACGTATTGATCATGCTGTGCATGCCCATGCTGTACCAGCTCGCCATGGTGATGCTGCGCGTCGATGGCTTGCGCGCGGGGTTTATCCGGCTGCACTGGTTGATCGGCTTCGCGGTCGCGGGCCTGACCGTGGGCACGAACCAGATCATCGGTGGCGTACATGTGTACAGCTGGGGCATCGAGCCCGCGTTCGCGCCGCTCGGCTTTGCCACCATGATCTGGGTCGGCGCAATGATGGTCATGGCCGCGCTCGATGGTGTGCGCGCCTGGCGCAATGCAACGCCCGGCACCCGCGAGCGCCGGCGTGTCGCCGCGGTGACCCTGGCGCTCGGCGTGCTGTACCTGGCGTTCGTCGACTTCCTCGCGGGCATGGGGTTCTCGTTCTATCCGCTGGCCTTCATCCCGGTGGCCGTGTTCACCATGATCATGGCGTGGCTCACGCTGCACTACGGCCTTGTCGAGGTGACGCCGCAGCTCGCCGCGCAGGAAATCGCCAGCCTGGTGCGCGGCGCGCTGTTGATCCTGGATCGCGACGGCATCATCCAGTTCGCCAATCCGGATGCAGAGCGGCTGCTCGGGCGCGAGCGCCTGGTCGGCATGGCTGGTCGCACCGTGATGGGCGACTCGCTCGATCCTGACTCACTGACGCTGCTCGCGCGCGCGGAAGGACGCGAGGCCGAGAAAGAACTGCTGCACCAGCCGGGCGGCAAGAATGGCCCGGTAAAGGACCTGGTCCTGTCGGCCTCCGCGGTGCGTGACCGCCGCGAGCGCGACGTCGCGTTCGTCTGCCTGATCCGCGATGTCACCGACCAGAAACGGGTGGCGCAGCAGCGCCAGGCCGAGGGACTGCGCGATTCGGTCACGGGATTGCCGAGCCGTCCGATGTTCCTCGAACTGCTCGACGGCGCGGTCAAACGCGCCAGCGAGGCCAACGATTACGATTTTGCCGTGTGCTTCATCGGCATGGACCGCCTCAACGTGGTCAACGAAGACCTCGGCTACTCGGCCGGCGACCAGGTGTTGGCAGAAGTGGCGCTGCGCCTGCGGCGCGCGAGCCGCGCGCAGGATGTGGTGGCGCGCATCGGCGGCGACGAGTTCGGCATCCTGCTCGAGTCCGCAGGTCCCGAAGACGTGCAGCGCTTCGTGCAGCGCGTGACGGAAAGCATCCGCGCGCCGCTGCAGCTCGCTGACCACAACCTGCATCTCTCCGCGAGCATCGGCGTCGCCGAGAGCACCTGGTCTTACGCCAACGGGGCCGAGGTGCTGCGTGATGCCGGCATGGCGATGTATCGCGTGAAGCAGACCGGCGGGGGCGACGTGCACATCGTCACGCGCTCGGATCGTGGCCTGCAGCGCACGCGGCTCGAGTCCGACATGCACCGCGCGCTGCAGAACGGCGAGTTCCGCGTGTATTACCAGCCGGTGATGGACCTGGTGGAGCGCCGCGTGGTGGGTTTCGAGGCGCTGGTACGGTGGCAGCACCCCGAGCGTGGCCTGCTGCTGCCCGGGGCGTTCATCGAGCTCGCCGAGCAGATCGGGATCGCGCGGCAGATCGACTATTTCGTGATGGACCGCGCGATGGCAGACCTTGCGCGCTTCCAGCAGCTGACCGGCGATCGTCGCATCAGCATGAGTTTCAACATGGCCGAAGGCGGCCTGCGCGACCCGCAGTTCACCGAGCAGGTCGGCGCCACGCTCGCGCGCCACGGACTCGAGCCTGCGAGCATCCGCGTCGAGTTGCTCGAGCGCGTAGCCATGATCCAGCCTTTGCGCAACACGCTGGCACGCCTGCGCGGGCTCGGCGTGGGTTTGGCGATTGACGATTTCGGCACCGGCTATTCATCGCTGAACCGCCTGCACGAGCTGCCGCTCACCGTGTTGAAAATCGACCGCGAGTTCGTCCGCGCCATGACCGGCGGCCACGGCGGCGAGAAAGTGATCAACGCGATCATCGCGCTCGCGCAGAGCCTGGGCCTGATGGTGATCGCCGAGGGCGCCAGCCAGGTGCGCGAAGTGCGCCGCCTGCTCGACTTCGGCTGCCGCTACGTGCAGGGCTTCTACTTCAGCCAGGCCGTGCCGTTCGAAGCGGCGCTCGCGCTGCTGCGCCAGCCCGCGCAGATGTTCGGTGACCGCTTCCGCGACGTCACCGCCGCATGGCTCGCCCCGGTGGCGCAAGCCGCCGACGTACGCCAGGCGCAGGGCAATGCCGGCAACCGCCAGCGCATCGGCTCGCGCTTGGGCAAGTGGTTCGGGCTGCACTGACCTGTGGGACATGGCGGCCATGGGCCGCCCTACGGAAGTGTTCTCCCTCTCCCGCACAGCGGGAGAGGGCCGGGGTGAGGGTCCATAATCCGGCAACTTCCGTTTGCCAGGCGCATCCAACTCCCAATGGCCCAGACCCCCTCGAACATGCTCCCGCTCGGCACGAGAGCGCCCGCCTTCAACCTGACCGACACCGTCAGCGGCAAGACCGTGTCGCTCGACGCAGCGAAAGGCGCCAAGGGCACGGTCGTGCTGTTCATCTGCAACCATTGCCCGTACGTAAGGCACATCAACGCCGCGCTCGTGCGCGCCGC
Source organism: Verrucomicrobiia bacterium (assembly GCA_035526825.1). GTDB lineage: Bacteria > Pseudomonadota > Gammaproteobacteria > Nevskiales > Nevskiaceae > JACPFV01. The sequence continues at coordinate 40,375 of DATLBT010000139.1, forward strand.
GATCGACTACCAGCCGCGCGGCATCGCCTTCATCGCGATTTCGTCGAACGACGTCGTGAACTATCCGCAGGACTCGCCGGACCAGATGAAGGCGCACGCGAAGGCGGAGGGGTATCCGTTTCCGTACCTGTATGACGCCTCGCAGGACGTGGCGAAGGCGTACCAGGCGGCGTGCACGCCGGATCTTTACCTGTTCGATTCGAAGCTGTCGCTGGTGTATCGCGGGCAGTTCGACGAGTCGCGGCCGAACAAGGGAGCGGCGACGGGGACGGATCTGCGCAGGGCGATGGATAGCGTACTGGCGGGCAATGCGGTCGGGGCTGAGCAGCAGCCCAGTGTCGGGTGCAACATCAAGTGGAAGTCAGCCTGAAACCTCTCGAAATCGAATTCTTCCGAAATTCTTATGGAATCCATAAGGATTGCGAGTGCCGTCCCGCCTAGGCTGTCTGACGGTCAAGAGCGGTCCCCGCCAAAGAAGAAAAACGAAAACAACTACAAGAACGGGAATAGCGCTCATATCGTTCGCACTCCCAGGTGCGATTTTCCAAGGCCTGTCGCGGCATCTTGGTGGGGTTCCGCGACGGGCCTCCTTATCCCTGGCGCTTGTCGCCAGCCCGGATCAGGTTTTCGAAGTAGGGAATGGCTTTTTTCAAGCCGTCCTTGAGTTTCACCTTCGGCTGCCAGCCCAGCACCTGCCGGGCCTTCGTGATGTCCGGCTTGCGCTGCTTCGGATCGTCCTCGGGCAGCGGCTTCTTGACGAGCTTGGACCTGGACCCGGTGAGTTCGATCACCAGCTCGGCCAGCTCCCGGATGGTGAATTCACCCGGATTACCCAGGTTGATCGGCCCGGTGACCTTCGGGTCCGAGTTCATCAGGCGTATCAGCCCGTCGACCAAATCGCTTACGTAGCAGAACGACCGCGTCTGCTGGCCATTGCCGTAAATCGTGATGGGTCGGTTGAGCAGCGCCTGCATGATGAAGTTGCTGACCACGCGGCCATCGTGCGGATGCATGTTCGGGCCGTAAGTGTTGAAGATGCGCGCCACCTTGATCTGCAGCTTGTGCTGGCGGTGGTAGTCGAAGAACAGCGTCTCGGCGCAGCGCTTGCCCTCGTCGTAGCAACTCCGAAAACCGATCGGGTTCACGTGGCCCCAGTATTCCTCGGGCTGCGGATGCACCTTCGGGTCGCCGTAGACCTCGCTGGTCGAGGCTTGCAGGATGCGGCCGCGCAGGCGCTTGGCGAGGCCGAGCATGTTGATCGCGCCATGCACGCTTGTCTTCGTCGTCTGCACCGGGTCGAACTGGTAGTGCACGGGCGACGCGGGGCACGCGAGGTTGTAGATCTGGTCGGCTTCGACGTACAGCGGGAAGGTGACGTCGTGGCGCAGCAGCTCGAAGCGGGGATTCTCCATGAGCTTGGCGACATTGGATCGCGTGCCGGTGAAGAAATTGTCGACACAGAGCACTTCATTGCCTTCCGCCAACAGTCGCTCGCACAGGTGCGAGCCGATGAAGCCGGCTCCGCCGGTGATGAGCACGCGACGCGTACTGAAATCCTGCTCGGAACGCATGATCACCAAACTCCGTTCGACCCGCTGACGGGGCTCAATTTACAGCTTTCGCTGGTAGCGGAGTTTTGGGCGCGCGGCCCCCTCCTTGCCGTGCTAGAACCCGACGCGCGCCTCCAGATAGCCGAATTGCCCTGGCAGGTCGTAGTTCGATGCGTCGTGGCCGTTCAGCGAGCAGGTCACGCAGACGGGAGGATCCTGGTCGAGAACGTTGTTGATGCCCGCCGCGAGGGTCGCGCGAATCGCCGGCAGGCGGAAGGCCGCGCGGATGTCGTTGTAAAACACGGCCTCGAGCTCGTTGGTGCCCGATCCCGGGTCGCTGCAGACGCCGAGGTCGATGCGATCCTGGTCGCACGTCTCGGTGAGCCTCGACAAATAACGCACAGTCCAGCCGAGGTCCACCACGCTCATGGCCCAGCTCATGCGCAGCGATGACCGCACGCGCGGAATGCCGCTGTCGGTAACCTCGACGCCGACCATGCGCGGCTCCTCAAGGCCGGTGTCCGATGAAGTCGCGGTGTACTTGTCGACGTAAGTAAGTTGCCAGTCAGCACCCACGCGACCGGTCCCGAGCGCCGGCCCGGCCCAATCCACGCCGACGTCATAGCCTTGCGTGTCGATGGTGCCGAGGTTGCGCAACGTGTTGTTGAAAGCGTTGATGTCGCCGCTGCTGCCGCGCGTGATGCCGGTGCAGAAGCTCGAGGCCGGATCCCCGCTTTCGACGCAGCGATTTAGTTGCGTCTGGGCGTCGGGCGCCTGGATGGCGTCCTCGATTTCGTGCTTGTAGAACGTAAGCTCGAAATCGAGGCGATTGGCCCAAGCCTGGTTCTCGGCCCACGAGGGGCTGTAGACCAGGCCGGCCGTGAAGCTGTCCGCGGTCTCCGGCTCCAGCTCGCGGTTGCCGCCGGTGCGCACCGAGATCTGCGTGTTGGCCTGCTCGAAGGCCGTGGGATTCGCGACGCCCAGGTTCTGGCAGTTGGTGAAATTCGGGTCGGTGTTCGGCAGGAGGTTGCACGGGTCGGTGATGGTTGCGTCAAAGCGCGCTGGCGAACCGAACAGCTCGCCAACCGAAGGGGCACGGAAGCCTTCGGCGAAAGTGGCGCGGGCCACCCAGTCCTCGGTGGCCTCCCAGCGCACCCCGAACTTGCTGTTGGTTTCGCGGCCGAACGTCGAGTAGTCGGAGATGCGCGAAGCCAGGCTCAAGTCCAGGCTCCGCGCGGCTGCCATTCCGGCCAGGATCGGAACGCTCAGCTCCACATAGGCCTCGTCGACCGCGTACGACCCTGCCGTCGCCTGCGAGGGCACGCCGTTGGTCTCGCCGGCCGTTACGACCGAATCCGGCGAGTACGAAGCGCCGAGCTTGCGATGCTCGATGCCGACGGCGAATTCCAGCGGGCCCGCGGGTAAGGGCATGATCGGGCCGGACATGTTCCCGGTATAGGCGTTGAGCTTTTGCTCGCTGCGGTCGAGCTCGCGGAAACCGATGTAAGCGAGCATCGCGGGCGTGATCGTGCCGGGGCCGCCGAAGAAGTTCAGCGGCACGCACGGCGCTGTGCAATTGGCGACCGGGCCGAGGGCCTGGGCGATGTGCGCGATGTTGTAGGTGCCTTCCACCGTCTGCTCGGCGCGGTTGACACTGCTGATGAGGTTGGCGTCCCACAGCCAGTGGCGCGTGCCGACGCCGAACCCGCCCTGCAGCCCGCCGGATACGTAACGGGTCGCGACATTCTGCGTGAAAACACGCGGCCCGCCTTCGAGCGGGCGCCGTGCGGCGAAAATCAGGTTGCTCCCGGCGTCGAGCGTGTAGCCGAAGGGATTGAAGGGATTCGTGACATCGACACTGATGGTGTCGGCCAGTCCACCCGTGCCAGCGCCAGGTCCGATGAAAATCGGTTCTGGCGCGGCCTGGTTGACCGACTCGCGGCCTTGATAGAGTCCCTTGAGGTACAAGGACACGTCATCCAGAACTTCGTGGCTCACATTCATGAAGATCGCACTGCGCTCGGAAGGCGTCAGAAGCAGGTTGTATCTCGCAAAGTTGAAACGATCGCCGGCCACGCCGCCGTCGAAGGGGTGGAAGCCAGCAGGGAAAGCGGGCGTGAAGCTCGGCCCGGCCGCGGTGCCGTTCCCGGCAATGTTGCAAACCACCGGCGGCGCATCCGGAACGTCATCGGCGTTGGTATCGGTCGTGAATGAGCACAGGCCGCCGTGCAGGTTGTCGGAGGGTTCGACGAACACGCTGCGCGTATGCGGGATAGCCGAGCTGCCGAACGCGACGCCGGTGCCGGGCACCGGAAAACGGGACTGCTCCGTCTCGTCCGACGAAATCGAATCCTGGTCGAAATAATCGAGGTCGAAGAAAAAGCGCGTGCGGCCTTGGCTGCCGCCGAGCGTCAGGCTGCCGGCGGTGGTAGCGCCGTCGCCCGTCCGGTGATCGCCGCCGTAGGCCCGCAATTCGGCGCCGTCCTGGGTCTTGCGGGTGATGATGTTGACCACGCCCGCGATGGCATCCGAGCCATACAGCGATGATGCGCCGTCAGTCAGGATTTCGACACGCTCGACGGCGGAGAACGGGATGGTGTTCAGGTCGACAGCCCCCGATACACCGGACGCCGAGGATTCATTGACCCACCGCAGACCGTCGACCAGCACCAGCACACGCTTGGCGCCGAGGTTCCGCAGCGAGATCGTCGTGGAGCCGGAGCCTACGCCGCCGCTGTCGGCCGGAAAGCCGAAGTTGCCTGCGGAGTTGAACTTGGTATTGAGCGAAGAGCCAGCAACGCTCAGTCGCTGCAGAATGTCGCCGATTGAACTGATGCCGGTAGCCTCGAGCTGATCACGGCTCAGCGACATCACCGGGGTTTGTCCTTCAGTGCCGGTCTTCTTGATGCGCGAGCCCGTGACCTCCAGGGCCTCCAATTCCTGCGTGTCGTCGCCGGCGGGATCCTGCGCAAGGGTCGGCGGGGTCATTACCGACAGAACCAGGAACAGCACACTGCTCGATGCGAATCCAAGCTTCATGGAACCCCCTCAGACCCGTAGCAATTGGGCCATTGCAGTAGGCCATCCCGCCCGGCGGGACCGGCGATGCAGGCACTCTACGCCCACCTGCGACGCCTCTGCATCTCGCGCCTTGCTGCTCACGGTCGCGGCATGGACAATACGCGCCCCCGCATCACCTCCCTCAAATCCCCTCATGTCCGGTCGCCTCGAGCTTGCCAACGCCATCCGCGCGCTATCCATGGACGCGGTTCAGAAGGCCAACTCCGGCCATCCCGGCATGCCCATGGGCATGGCCGACATCGCCGAAGTCCTCTGGAACGACTTCCTCAAGCACAATCCCGCCGATCCATCGTGGTTCGATCGCGACCGCTTCGTGGTTTCCAACGGCCACGGCTCGATGCTGCTGTACTCGCTGCTGCACCTCAGCGGCTACGACCTGCCGATCGAGGAGCTGAAGAAATTCCGCCAGCTGCACAGCAAGACGCCGGGTCACCCCGAGTACGGCATGACGCCGGGCGTCGAGACGACTACCGGCCCGCTGGGCCAGGGCTTGTCGAACGCAGTAGGCATGGCGATCGCCGAGCAGGCGCTCGCCAAGACCTTCAACCGCGAAGGCTATCCGCTGGTCGACCACTGGACCTACGTCTTCGCGGGCGACGGCTGCCTCATGGAAGGCATCTCGCACGAGGCCTGCTCGCTGGCCGGCACGCTGGCGCTGCACAAGCTCGTCATGTTCTACGACGACAACGGCATCTCCATCGACGGCGAGGTCCACGGCTGGTTCCGCGACGACACGCCGGCGCGCTTCGAGGGCTACGGCTGGCAGGTGATCCGCAACGTCAACGGCCATGACGCGGACGAGGTCAAGCAGGCGCTGGCGACCGCGCGCAAGAGCATCGACAAGCCAACGCTGATCTGCTGCAAGACCATCATCGGTTTCGGCTCGCCGAACAAGCAGGGCAAGGAATCCAGCCACGGCGCCGCGCTGGGCGACGACGAGATCAAACTAACGCGGGACGCCATCAAGTGGCCGCACGCGCCTTTCGAGGTGCCGCGCGAAATCTATGCCGGCTGGAATGCGCGCGAGCGCGGTGCACGCGCCCAGGGCGAATGGACCGCGCTGCTCGAGAAGTACGCGCGCGAGTTTCCGGAACTGGCCGCGGAATTCCGGCGTCGCGTGAAGGGCGAGCTGCCCAAGGACTGGAAGCAGGTCATCGACGGCTTCATCGCCAAGGCCGCAAGCAACGACAAGACCATGGCCACCCGCAAGTCGAGCAAGACCGTGCTCGACGTGATCGGCCCGCGGCTGCCCGAGCTGCTCGGCGGCTCGGCCGACCTGACCGAATCGAACCTGACCAAGTGGGACGGCGCCAAGGTCGTGCACCCGGGCAACGTCAACGGCAACTACATCTTTTACGGCGTGCGCGAGTTCGGCATGAGCGCCGTGATGAACGGCATCGTCCTGCACGGCGGCCTGATCCCGTTTGGCGGCACCTTCCTCACGTTCTCCGATTACGCGCGTAATGCGCTGCGCATGGCGGCGCTGATGAAGATCGGTACGATCTTCGTCTACACCCACGACTCGATCGGCTTGGGCGAGGACGGCCCGACCCACCAGTCGGTGGAGCACGTCTCGTCCTTGCGCCTGATCCCGAACCTCGAGACCTGGCGCCCGGCCGACCTGCTGGAGACGGCGATTGCCTGGAAGGAAGCGATCGAGCGCCGCAACGGCCCGACCGCGATGGCGCTCTCGCGCCAGAACACCGATATCCAGAAGCACGACGACAGCCACGCCGCCAACATTGCGCGCGGGGGCTACGTGCTGTGGGAGCCGGCGTCGGCGCCCGAAGCCATCATCATGGCCACCGGCTCGGAAGTAGGCCTGGCGGTCAAGGCGGCGCAAAAGGCCGGCGAGAACAAGCGCGCGGTTCGTGTCGTCTCCATGCCCTGCGTCGAACGCTTCATGAAGCAGCCAGCGAGTTACCGCGAGCAAGTGCTGCCGGCGAAACTTTCCCGCCGCCTCGCTATCGAAGCGGGCATCACCTGGTACTGGCGTCCGCTGGTCGGCCCACAAGGCGACGTGCTGGGCGTGGATACCTACGGCGAGTCGGCGCCCGCGCCGGCCGTCTTCACGCACTTCGGTTTCACCCTCGAAAACGTCCTCGAGAAGCTCGCGGCGTTGCTGAAATAAAGGAACGAAACATGGCAGTCAAAGTCGGCATCAACGGTTTCGGCCGCATCGGCCGCAATGTCCTCCGCGCGGCAGTGGCCAACTTTCCCGATATCGAGATCGTCGGCATCAACGACCTGCTGGAGCCGGACTACCTCGCGTACATGCTGCAGTACGACTCGGTGCACGGGCACTTCAAGGGCAAGCTCTCGGTCGAGGGCGGACAGCTGGTGGTCAACGGCAGGAAGATCCGCCTGACCCAGGAGCGCGACCCGGCCAACCTCAAGTGGAATGCCGTCGGCGCCGACATCGTCATCGAGTCCACCGGCCTCTTCCTCGACAAGGCCTCGGCGCAGAAGCACATCGACGCGGGCGCGAAGAAGGTCATCATCTCGGCGCCGTCGAAGGATGACACGCCGATGTTCGTCTTCGGCGTGAACTGCAAGACCTATGCCGGCCAGTCCATCATCTCCAACGCCTCGTGCACGACCAACTGTCTCGCACCGCTGGCCAAGGTGGTGCACGACAAGTGGGGCATCAAGCGTGGTTTGATGACCACGGTCCACGCCACGACCGCGACGCAGAAGACCGTCGATGGCCCCTCAAGCAAGGACTGGCGCGGCGGCCGCGGCATCCTCGAGAACATCATCCCGTCGTCGACCGGCGCGGCCAAGGCCGTCGGCGTCGTGATTCCCGACCTCAACAAGAAGCTCACCGGCATGTCGTTCCGCGTGCCGACGTCCGACGTCTCGGTGGTGGATCTCACCGTCGAACTGGTCAAGGACGCGAGCTATGACGAGATCAAGGCCGAGATGAAGGCGCAGAGCGAAGGCGCCCTCAAGGGCATCCTTGGCTACACCGAGGACAAGGTGGTCGCCACCGATTTCCGCGGCGATGCGCGCACCTCGATCTTCGATGCCGACGCCGGCATCGCGCTCGACAAGACCTTCGTCAAGCTGATCGCCTGGTACGACAACGAGTGGGGCTACTCCAACAAGTGCCTCGAGATGGTTCGCGTGGTGGCGAAAAAATAACGATGGCCTCGTTCCTGCGGATGACCGAGCTTGGCCTCAAGGGCAAGCGGCTGCTCATCCGCCAGGACCTCAACGTGCCGGTGACCAACGGCAAGATCACCTCGGACGCGCGCCTCAAGGCCTCGCTGCCGACATTGCAGCACGCGCTGAAGGCCGGCGCCTCGGTACTGGTGTGCTCGCACCTCGGCCGGCCCAAGGCCGGCAAGTTCGAGCCCGAGCATTCGCTCGCGCCCGTGGCCGAGTACCTGGCCCGGGCGCTCGGCCAGCCGGTGCCGCTGATCAGGGACTGGATCGAGGGGGTGCACCTGCAACCGGGTCAGATCGCGCTGGCCGAGAACACGCGCTTCCTCGTCGGCGAAAAAGAAGACGATGTCGGGCTTGCATACCGCATGGCCGGCCTGTGCGACATCTTCGTGATGGACGCCTTCGGCACCGCGCACCGCGCCGAAGCCTCGACGCACGGTGTCGCGCGCTTCGCGAGCATCGCCTGCGCGGGGCCGCTGCTCGCGGCCGAACTCGACGCGCTGGGCAAGGCGCTCGCGACGCCAGCGCGTCCGCTGGCGATCATCGTCGGCGGCTCCAAGGTCAGCACCAAGCTCGACTTGCTGCAGAGCCTCGCGCAAAAGGCCGATCGCCTGATCCTCGGCGGCGGCATCGCCAACACGTTCCTTGCCGCAGCCGGCTTCAACGTCGGTCGCTCGCTGTACGAGGCCGACCTCACGCACACCGCGCGCAAGATCATGGACGACGTCGCCCGGCGCGGCGGCGAGATCCCGCTGCCCGAGGACGTCGTGGTTGCAACCGAAGTCTCGGCCGAGGCCCGCGCGCAAGTGCGTCCGGCCAACGAAGTCGAGAACGACGAGATGATCCTCGACATCGGCCCCAGGGCGCGCGCGCACCTGCGCGGGCTGCTCCAGGGCGCCGGCACGATCGTCTGGAACGGCCCCGTCGGCGTGTTCGAAATCGACCAGTTCGCCGGCGGCACTCAGGCGATTGCCGAGGCAGTCGCACTGTCGCCCGGCTTCTCGCTGGCCGGCGGCGGCGACACGCTGGCTGCGATCGAGAAGTTCCGGGTCGGCTCGAAGATCTCGTACATCTCCACCGGCGGCGGGGCCTTCCTGGAATTCATGGAAGGCAAGACGTTGCCGGCCGTCGCCGCCCTGCAGGATCGCGCCGTCCCCGCGCACTGAGCAGCCGTAGCGGGTCAAGGGCTCTTGAGTGGCTCGACCGGTGCAGATGACCAATGCACATGAATGATTCTCCAGCCGTCGGGCCCACGCTTCAACACCAGGCTTTCGGTGCTGTACAGGTCCACCGGTTTGTCCTTGTAGGTCCCGGTGAGGCGGGTCCGTGTTGCGACCCAGGCGAGATCTCCGCCAACGCCTTCCTGTCGCGAGAGGGTGCTGCGCTTGAGCTTGGCTATGAAGGCCATGTCCGCGCCGAGGTGATGAGACGCATATTCGGCCCGCGAGGCTTCCTGCCCGCCGGTCTCGTAAATGAGCACATCGGGGGACAGATAACGTTTCACCGCGTCTTGATCAGCCGCGGACAAGGCCGTGGCGAATGCTTCGGCAACTGAAGACGGAGTTTCCCCTGCTGCCTTGGCGTTAACACTCCAGAGCAGCGCAATGGCGAAGACGAGGACGGCTTTCATGCTTTTTCTCCTTGCTTGCGAATCAGCGCTTTGTCGATGAGGTCCGGGACTTCCGCACGGGATCCCTCAGTCCTCGGTCTTGGCCTCACCATAGCCCTTTGCAGTGTTTGCCGGTTCCCGCGCCGCCCGCGGTTGTGCTGTGTCCCATGCAGTGGCAGTACTATTGGCCGGTGATCTTTTTGGTCGCTTTTTTCCGGCAGTCAAAGGGTGGGTTTGATGGTGAAGGCCTTCGCGATCCTCGGCTGGCTGCTCGCGCTCGGCGCCGGCGGCGCCGCTTATATTTTCCAGACGCAGGCCGCATCCGCGGCAGCAGACAAGGCCGCCGCCCTGGCGGCGCAGGGCGTTACCTACGACGCGCAGATCACGCAGCTCAAGGCAGAATCGGCCGCTCTCCTCAAGAAGACGCAAGACGATGCCACGGCGGCGCAGCTGGTCTTGCAGACCGAGCTCGATTACCAGAAGTTGCCCGAGATCCCGCTCGAGACAACTTTTCGCGCCAACCAGGTTCTGTATGTAGAGAGCCGCCTCGACCAGCCGTTCGACTGCAAGGTGCGGCTGTTCCGGCCGATCGGCAACGTCACGCGCGAAGTGGACTTCAGCATGAAGGCGCGCACGTTCCAGGACCTTGCCGCGATCGACACCTGGATGTTCGCCAAGGGCGACAAGGTCGAGTTTGTGAAGCCCGGCTACAAGCCCCGTTCACTCATGGTTCCTTGAGTTTTCTTCTGGAGAGATACATGCGTCGCTGGCTGACCCTCGTTGTCCTGTTTTCCACGCTCGCGCTGTCCGGCTGCGGCTACAACACGCTGCAGTCCCAGGACGAGGGCATCAAGGCCGCGTGGGCGGAGGTGCTGAACCAGTATCAGCGCCGTGCCGACCTGGTGCCGAACCTGGTGCAGACGGTCAAGGGCTTCGCCCAGCAGGAGCAGGACGTGCTGCTCGGTGTCACCGAGGCGCGCGCCAAGGTCGGGCAGGTCAACATCACTGCGAACGACGTCAACGACGCCGGCAAGCTGCAGCAGTTCTCGCAGGCGCAAGGCGAGTTGTCGAGCGCGTTGTCGCGCCTGCTGGTGGTCACCGAAAACTACCCGCAACTCAAGTCGGACGCGCTGTTCCGCGACTTGCAGGCCCAGCTCGAGGGCACCGAGAACCGCATCACCGTCGCGCGCAAGCGCTACATCGAGGACGTACAGGCCTACAACGTCACGGTACGCTCGTTCCCGACCAACCTCACCGCGAAGATGTTCGGCCACGACGTCAAGCCGACCTTCCAGGTCGAGAACGAGAAGGAGCTGGCCAAGCCGCCACAGGTGGACTTCGAGAAGAAGTGAGGCACTTCGCCTGGAGCCTCGCGCTCCTCTCCAGCGCCGCCGTCGCGCAACTCGCGATCCCCCCGATCGCGCGCGTCACCGACCAGACCGGCACGCTTTCCACGCAGCAACGTTCGATGCTGGAACAGCGCCTCGCCGCGTTCGAGCAAGCCAAGGGTAGCCAGGTCGCCGTGTTGGTCCTGTCGACCACGCAGCCGGAGACGATCGAGCAGTACGCCATCCGCGTCGCGGAAGGCTGGAAGCTCGGCCGCAAGGGCGTCGACGACGGCGCCATCCTGCTCATCGCCAAGGACGATCGCGCCCTGCGCATCGAGGTCGGCTACGGCCTCGAAGGCGCGCTGCCCGATGCGACCGCCAAGCGCATCGTCGACGAGGTCATCGTGCCGCGCTTCCGCGAGGGTGACTTCGCGGGTGGCATCGACGCGGGCGTTGACAGCATCCTCAAGGTCATCGAAGGCGAGCCGCTGCCCGCGCCAGAGGCGGCTCCGCAGGTCACCGGCACCTCCGTCGAGAACGTGTTTGGCATCGGACTGTTCGCGCTGTTCTTGAGCCAGGCTCTCGGCCGCATGATTGGCAAGTTTCCGTCGGCGGCCGGCATTGGCGGCCTGTTCGGCTTCGTGGCGTACGTGGTCTTCGGCATCGCCGCGATCGGCGTGTTCGCCGGCGTCGTGCTCTTCATCGTTTCGCTCTTCGCACAACTCGGCGGTAATGGCGGCCGGCGCGGCGGATGGATCTCTGGTGGCGGCGGGTTTCGCGGCGCCGGCGGATTCGGCGGTGGTGGTGGCTTCCGCGGCGGCGGTGGCGGATTCGGTGGCGGCGGCGCCTCGGGGAGATGGTGAAATGAACCGCCTCGCCCGGATCTGGCGGCACCTCAACACGGGCAGCCTCGCCGTGCGGCGGCGCTTCCCGGTCAATGCGCTCGCCGCGATCGAGGCGGCCGTGCGTGACGCCGAGCGCACGGCCGGCGGCGAGATCCGCTTCGCCGTCGAGGACGCGTTGCCGTTCGGTGCGCTGTGGCGCGGTCAGTCTGCACGCGAACGCGCGCTAGAGGTGTTCGGAGAATTGGGCGTGTGGGATACGGCCGACAACGACGGCGTGCTGATCTACCTGTTGCTGGCCGACCAGGATGTCCAAATCGTGGTGGATCGCGGCATCATCGGAGTCGGTGCCGCCGATTGGCAGGGATGCTGCGAAGCCATGGAGGCGCATTTCAGGGCGGGACGTTTCGGCGACGGCGCGGTCGCCGGCATCGCCGCCGTCGCGCGCCTGCTCGCGAGCGGCGGGAATGCCGCGAGCCGCGGCGGCAACGAACTCCCCGACGCTCCGACGGTGCTGTAGGGCGGCCCATGGCCGCCACAGGTAGACTGTCGCACCCAATTTGCGAGCGAACTCCAGTGCGCTTCGAAGGCACCAAAAACTACGTCGCCACCGACGACCTCACCATGGCCGTCAACGCCGCTGTCACGCTGCAGCGCCCCTTGCTCGTCAAAGGCGAGCCCGGCACGGGCAAGACGCAGCTCGCCATCGAAGTCGCCAAGGCCCTCAAGCGTCCGTACTACGAATGGCACATCAAGAGCACCACCAAGGCCCAGCAGGGCCTGTACGAGTACGACGCCGTCTCGCGCCTGCGCGACTCACAACTCGGCGACGCGCGCGTCAAGGACATCAAGAACTACATCGTCAAGGGCAAGCTGTGGGAGTGCTTCGACAGCGACACCTCGCCGGTGCTGCTGATCGACGAGATCGACAAGGCCGACATCGAGTTCCCGAACGACCTCTTGCGTGAGCTCGACCGCATGGAGTTCTACGTCTACGAGACGCACGAGACGGTGCAGGCGCGGCACCGGCCCGCGATCATCATCACCTCGAACAACGAGAAGGAATTGCCCGACGCGTTCCTGCGCCGCTGCTTCTTCCACTACATTCGCTTCCCGGACAAGGAGACGATGCAGCAGATCATCGACGTCCACTTCCCGGGCCTCAAGAAAATGCTGCTGAAGGAAGCGATGGAAGTATTCTTCGGCCTGCGCGAACTGCCCGGCCTGAAGAAGAAGCCATCGACGTCCGAGCTGCTCGACTGGCTCAAGCTGCTGCTCGCTGAGGACATTGCGCCGGAGGTCCTGCGCGAGACCTCGTCGAAGAAGTCGCTGCCGCCGCTTTATGGCGCGCTATTGAAGAACGAGCAGGACGTGCATTTGTTTGAACGCCTCGCCTTCATGGCGAGGCGCGCGCAGTGACGGTCAGCAAGCCCCCAGCCGCCGGGAATTCATGTTCATCGTCATGGTGCGGCCCTGGGTGTTGAGCACCGTCTTGCCGGACATCTGGTCGCCACCGTAGCTGTACTCGGCCTTGCCGGTGGTGCCGTCCTTGCAGGCAACGTCGAAGGTCGCCTTGCCGGCGGTCTGCTTGAGGTTCTTCACCTCGCAGTCCTTGTTCTGCTGGTCGCTGTACTGCTGGCCCTGGTCGATGTCCGCCTGCGTGACGCAATGCTCGAAAATCTGCGGCGGCAGCGCGAACGGCATCCCGGGCATTTCCATCTTGACCGTGTAGCTGTACTTGCCGGGCTTCATGGCATCGCCGGCGAACGCCGGGACGGCCAGCGCCAGGCCCAGCAAGGCCGCCATGCGTCGATCGATCTTCATTTCCAGTTCTCCGATTGCGTCAAGTGTCGCCGAAGCGGCGACTACCAGCTATCCGTCGTCTCCTCGCCGCTGCGCCAAAGGTACCAGCTGGCCACCGTGCGATAGGGCGACCAGCGTTCCGCCAGTTTCAACGTGCGCTTGTCCGACAAGGGCCGACCCTTGTTGTAGAGGACGTTGACACCGCGGCGCAGGCCGAGGTCGCCCAGCGAGTAGAGGTCCAGCCGTACCAGCGCGAACATCAGGTACATCTCGGCGGACCAGCGCCCGATGCCCGGCAGCGCATCGAGCATCTCGATGGCAGCCTCGTCATCCAGGGCGTCGAGGGCCGCGAACGAGAATTCGCCGGCATGCGTGCGGCGCGCGATCTCCACGAGCCAGCGCGCTTTGGCGTTCGACAAGCCGACGCCGCGCAGCTGTTCGTGCGTGACGGTGGCGAAGTCGGCGGGCTGAAGGTGCGGCTTGGCGCCGAGCAACAACTCGAGGCGCTTGGCGATGGTATCGGCGGCCTTGGTCGAAAGCTGCTGGCTGACCACCGAGGAGCAGAGCACGTGGAACGGGTCGCGCCGCCGTTCGCCGAGGCGGCACGGGCCGTGACGCTTGATCAGGCGCGCCATCACCGGGTCGACACGGGAAAGATGCCGTTCCGCCGCGCGGAGCTGAGCCGGCAAGGCGGTAGAATCGGCGCTGGACTTCTTCTTTCGCGGCATGGCGCCGATTCTCGCATGCTCTTCGGCTTTTTCTTCACGCTGCGCGATGCGGGCCTCAAGGTCACGCTGTCCGAGCTGCTGATGCTGCTCGAGGCCTTGAGCAAGCACCTCGCGATCTTCTCGATGGACGACTTCTACCACCTGTCGCGGGCCGCGCTGGTCAAGGACGAAACCCAGTTCGACCGCTTCGACCGTGCCTTTGCCGCGTACTTCAAGGGCGTCGAGAACGCCGTCGACAAGATCCACGGCGAGATCCCCGACGAGTGGCTGAAGAAGATGGCCGAGCTGAATTTGTCGCCGGAGGAGCTCGCGAAGATCCAGGCGCTCGGCGGCCTCGACAAGCTCATGGAAACGCTCAAGCAACGCCTGGCCGAGCAGCAGAAACGCCATCAGGGCGGCAGCAAGTGGATCGGCACCGGCGGCACCTCTCCGTTCGGCAACTCCGGCTACAACCCCGAGGGCGTCCGCATCGGCGGCGAAGGCGGCGGCAAGCGCGCGGTGAAAGTCTGGGAGCAGCGCGAGTACGCCAACCTCGACGACAAGCTCGAACTGGGCATCCGCAACATCAAGCTGGCGCTGCGCCGGCTGCGCAAGTTCGCGCGCGAGGGCGCGGAGGACATCCTCGACCTCGACGACACCATCAACAGCACCGCGCGCAACGCCGGCTGGCTCGACATCAAGATGGTCCCCGAACGCCACAACGCGGTGAAGGTGCTGCTGTTCCTCGACGTGGGCGGCAGCATGGATCCGCACGTGAAAGTGTGTGAAGAGTTGTTCTCGGCCTGCAAGACCGAGTTCAAGCACCTGGAGTATTTCTACTTCCACAATTTCGTCTACGAGAGTGTGTGGAAAGACAACCGCCGGCGCACCACCGAGCGCATCCCGATCTTCGACGTGCTGCACCGCTACCCGCCGGACTACAAGATCATCTTCGTCGGCGACTCGACCATGAGCCCGTACGAGATCCTGCATCCGGGCGGCTCGGTGGAGCACTGGAACGAGGAGGCTGGCGCCATCTGGTTCAAGCGCCTGACCGACACGTTCTCGCGCGCGATCTGGCTCAATCCCGAAGCGGAGCAGCACTGGGAGTACACGCCGTCGATCCAGGTGACGCAGGAGCTGCTCGGCAAGGACCGCATGTTTCCGCTGACGCTCGAGGGCCTCGATCGCGGCATGCGCAGGCTCGGCCACTGACGTGTGGGTTAAAATCTCGGCACTCGCCATGACCGGACTAACGCGTCGATGAACGCCCGCTTGCGCCGGCGCCTGCGCCGCGCCACGGTCTGGGCCCTTGCGGCCGCGGCGGTCATCGTGGTGCTGTCGAATCGCTGGGTCATCAACAGCACCGACGCCTACCTCTATACCGACTCGTCGCTGATGCCGGAAAACGAGGTCGGCCTCGTGCTCGGCTGCAGCCCGTTCGTTCGCGGCGGCGGCCCCAATGCGCAATTCCATGGGCGCATGCAGGCCGCGGCGGAGCTGTTCAAGCTGGGCAAGGTCAAGCGCCTGATCGTCAGCGGCGCCAATCCCGATTCGCGCTACAACGAGCCAAAGAAAATGCGCGAGGCGCTGCTCGAGCTGGGCGTGCCGTCGGAGGCGATCGTCGCCGATTTCGCCGGCGACAGCACTTTCGACTCGATTGCGCGCGCGGAAGTGGTGTTCGGCCTGAAGCGCGTCACCGTCATCACGCAGAAGTACCACGGTTACCGCGCGCTGTTCCTGGCGCGCAAGGCCGGCCTGCAGGCGGTGAGCTACGCGGCGTC
>DATLBT010000140.1:0-4570 GCA_035526825.1 Verrucomicrobiia bacterium
CGCGGCAGCGTATGACACGTCGCGGCCTGTCGCCATGTCCAGTGCGAGCGCGGCGATCCGACGAGCCTCTGCGACGTTGCCGATGAGCGCGTGCCACACGGCTGGCGCCGTTTGAAACACCGCCGCACGCTCAGTCTGGCGGGACTTCACGAGCAGATCGACAACGTGCCGCGAAAGCGACCCTGCGCGCTCCAGCTGGCCCGATCTGGCGAGGGCGAGCGCCTTGTGGTTGGTCACCTCGGGCTCGGCCTCGTTACCTTGAACTTGCGCGAACTCCCGTTCCATGGCTGCGTCGTCGCCTCTAAGGAATGCGAGGCGAAAATGCCAGCGGGTGACATCGGGCCCGGTTATCTTCCGGTCCGCGGCTCGCTGGAGCGCCGCCGCGGCTTCGTCGAACCGATCAAGATACGTGAAGCAGGCAGCTCCATTGAGATAGCCGAATTGCGACTGGGGATCCGCAGCCTCTGCTTTCGCGGCTCGTTCGATACAGCCTTCGTACCGGCCCGCTCCCTTGGTGACGAAGCCGGAAGCCAGACCGTACGAATCGAATGTGCGCGGATAGGTCGCTGCCCACAAGTCGAACGCCTGGAGCGCCTGATCGAGGTTGCCGGTGACCTGGCGATGATACGTCGCCGTGATGAAGAATTTTTCATCGTCGGTGGCTCGCTCGCGAAGCTCGAACGCCCGCGTTGTGTGTCGAGCCCCGAGCACCAACTCGCCGGAGATGCTGTACGAGGTTCCCAGTTGTGCGTGCGCCATAGCAAAGCCGTCGTCGATCTCGACGGCACGCTTGAAGTGCTCAATCGCCACCCGCCGCCCCTGCGTGGGGAGAATGCGCGCTTGCAAACCGGCGCTGTACGCCTTCAACGCTTCGAGCGATGGCGTGCTGACGTCCGGAAGCGGGCGGTTGTGCTCGTCGAGCGTCGAGAGCGACTCACCGAGTCGCACCCGCAACCGGCTGGCGATGTCGCTCAACGCCTTCAGCACTTCTTCCTTCGTCGCGACCTGCTCTTGTTCCTCGCCGAGCACCTCGCCGCTGCGGCATCCGGTGGCCCGGACGCCAAGAACGTATTGAGCGCCGAGGCTGGCGATTCTCCCGTCGAGAACGGCGCCGCCGCCCATCCGCTCGCACACGTTACGGGCGACGGCCGGAGTAAGCTTCGCGCCCTCGGGCTGTCCCATCAGCCGCACCAACTGCCCGATGCGCGCGTCCGACGTCAGGCTGAGGAACGTTGACTGCTGGAGCTGAATCGCCAGCCCTTGTCGCAGTGTGCCGTCGAACACCGGATCGCCGGTGGTGTTGTCGAAGTCGGCAAGGACGACGGTTTCCTTGTCGGTGAGCGGCGCTGGGCGGCGCGAGTTCAACGAGTAGAGATAGCCACCGCCGATCGCCGCGATCGCAAGCAGTGCTCCCGCGGTCAGCAACAGCAGGCCTCGCCGCGAGGGCGCGGGCGCCGCGCGCCCGGCACCGGCCGACGCGGTTTCGTTTGACGCCCGCGTCAACCGCCGCAGGTCGACGACCAGCTCACGCGCGGTCTGATAGCGATCGGCGGGATCTTTTTCGAGCGCCTTCTCGATCGCCTGCCGCAGGCCGACGGGCACGTTCAGCGAGTCTGCCAGGGGCAGCGCGGGCCGGCTGACCAGCGCCTGCAGCCGCTCCAGATCGGTCGCGCCTTCAAAGGGCCGCCGGCCCGCCAGCAGCTCGTACAGGACGACGCCGAAAGAGAAGATGTCGGAGCGCGCGTCCACCGGCTGGCCCGCTGCCTGCTCCGGCGACATGTAGGCGAGGGTCCCCACGATCATCCCCGGGCGCGTGTGTCCGGCCGAACGCGTACGGGTCACGTCCTCGTGGCCGGTGGTTTCCCACAGTTTGGCCAAGCCGAAATCCGCGAGCTTCGCGTAGCCGTTTTTTGCCACCAGGATATTCTCTGGCTTGATATCGCGGTGGACGATGCCGGCGGCGTGTGCCGCGGCCAGGCCGTCGGCCACGCCCGTCAGCAGCTCGATACTCTGTCGCCACGTCGGTTTCGTGCGCTGAGCCCAGTCCCGGAGCGTGCCGCCGTCGACGAACTCGGTGACCAGATACTGACGACCATCGTCCTCGCCCACGTCATGGACCGTTACGATGTGCGGGTGGTTCAACGATGAGGCGGTTTGGGCTTCGCGCTGAAAACGGCGCCGCGCGGCCGCGTCCGCGACGTGGTCGGACAGAAATTTGATCGCGACCGGCCGATTCAGCTTCGTGTCGAGCGCGCGATAGACGACGCCCATGCCGCCGGCCCCGAGGGGCGCCTGTACCTGATACGTGCCGATGTGTTGGCCGACCGGGATGGACAGCACAGGACCGCTGACGAGTTGCGCCGCCATGACCACCGCCGGCTCCCGGAGGAATGCCTCCGCCGACGCCGGCTGCGCGAGCAGCGACTCGACCTCGCGTCGCACCTCCGCGTCGTCCGCACAGGCGTGCTCGAGAAATGGCCCCCGGTCGTGTGCATCACGCGCCAGCGCGGCGTAATAGAGCTCCTCGGCGCGCCGCCAGCGCTCGGGTGTCATGGGCATGTCGTTGTAGCGTCGCCGCAGATCATCGCATGAGGCGTCGCAAATGATCGACACGATTGTCGGTTGGCGCCAGCCGAGACCTCATAAACGTCGTGCCCGCGCTCCGCTCGACCAGTGGGCGGCGAAAGAACACATGCCTCGCGCGCGAGGAGGCGATCGGTGGCCATAACCGCATCTGTAAGGCGACACTTCCGTTGTGTTCTGTCAGCAATCGACAACGCTGTTGCTGGTGCAAACCGTTGCCATACCGATTGCCCCAGCCAGCGCTTGAGCGTTCATTCACAAACGTAGGTGACCCGTATGGTTTCGACAACATTGTCGATTCTCGATTTGTGCGATCCGAAATTTCGCACCGTAAAACGCCACTGCCGGTGGCGTAGTGCTTGCTCGAAATACCGGTTCAGGCGTCCTGGCCATGTCACTACCGCTCCCCTTGATGAAACGCGCTACCGAAGATGGCGCCACGTTCCTGCTCTCGCCGGCGCGGCCGGTGTCTTCACGCGAGCCGTTCGTTCGGATGCCGACGCGCGCGCCTGGACCGGGCGAGCAGTACCGTTTTCATGTCGACATGGGCAAGTGCATCGGCTGCAAGTGCTGTGTGGTCGCCTGCAACGAGCAGAACGCCAACCCGGCCGCGATCAACTGGCGGCGCGTCGGCGAGATCGAGGGCGGCTGGTTTCCGCAGGCGCATCGCTCGTATCTCTCGATGGGCTGCAACCACTGTGTCAACCCGACGTGCATGACCGGGTGCCCGGTCGACGCCTTTACGAAGGACGCGGCGACCGGCATCGTGCTGCACAGCGCGGACACCTGCATTGGCTGTCAGTACTGCACGTGGAACTGCTCGTACGGCGTGCCTCAATACAACCCGGAGCGGGGCGTCGTGAGCAAATGCGACCTCTGCCATAGCCGCCTTGCCGTGGGCCAGGCGCCTGCCTGCGTCAGCGCCTGCCCATCGGGTGCGATTCAGGTCGAAATCGTCAACGTCGCCGACTGGAAGGCAGCCGCAGCTGCCGCGCTGCCGGCGCCGGGTGTGCCGGTCGGTGATCAAAGTATTTCGACCACTCGGATCACGCTGCCGAAGAATCTGCCACCCGACGCACGGCCGGTCGATCTCGTGCGCCTCACGCTGTCGGAAGCACACTGGTCGCTCATCATCATGACGACGCTCACGCAGCTCTCCGTGGGAGCACTGGCGACGATCTGGCTGCTGCAACTGCTCGGTACCTCGGCGGCCCTCGGCGCCGCTGCGCTCACCGCCGTCCTCGTCGGCGGCCTCGCGCTGGCGGCGTCGACGTTTCACCTCGGGCGCCCCGCCCACGCGTACCGCGCGTTGAAGATGTGGAAGCGGTCGTGGATCAGCCGCGAAGTGCTGCTGTTCACGGCGTTCTCGGTGGTCGCCTGCGTGTATGCGGCGGCGTTGTGGATGTCGCTACCTGGCGGCCCCAGCCTCGGTGCGTTGACGGTAGCGCTGGGCCTCGGCGGCGTAACAGCCAGCGCCTGCATCTATCGCGTTCCCTCGCGGCCCGCATGGAACACGCCGTTCACGCTCGTACACTTTCACCTGACCTCGCTCACGCTCGGCCCGCTGCTCGCCGCCGCTGTCGGTGCCGGCGATCCACGTCTGCTGGGTGTCGCCGCGGCCAGCATGGCTGGCGCGCAGATCGTAATGCTGGCGCTGCGCTTCTTGAGGCTCAGTGCCTCGGACGGCGTAGAGCTCCGCGCTTCCGGCACCTTGCTTGCCACGACGCTGAAGTCGCGCTTCGTGCTGCGGGGCGCACTGCTGGCCATCGGCGGGATCGCACTGCCGCTCTTCACGGCGCATCCGGCTGTTTTGTGGCTGGCGTTCATCACCGCCCTCACCGCGGAGATGCTCGGACGATACCTCTTCTTCGTCAGCGCGGTGCCGAAGCACATGATGGCCCCGTATCTGGGAAGCGAGGCCGCGTGAGCTTGAAGCGCTTCCTCGGCATCGGCACGAGCGCCGAGAAGTACGCCTACGCGTCGGATC
>DATLBT010000141.1:0-32600 GCA_035526825.1 Verrucomicrobiia bacterium
GTGTCGACCAGCGCCGTGGCGATGATCGTCAGTGAGCCGCCTTCCTCGATGTTGCGCGCTGCGCCGAAGAAGCGCTTGGGCTTCTGCAGAGCGTTGGCATCGACGCCACCGCTGAGCACCTTGCCGGAGCTCGGCGCCACCGTGTTGTAGGCGCGCGCGAGGCGGGTGATGGAGTCCAGCAGGATGACGACGTCGCGCTTGTGCTCGACCAGGCGTTTGGCCTTCTCGCTCACCATCTCGGCGACCTGCACGTGCCGCGCGGCTGGCTCGTCGAAGGTGCTGGCGATGACCTCGCCGCGCACCGTGCGCTGCATGTCGGTGACTTCTTCGGGCCGCTCATCGACCAGCAGCACGATGAGGTAGACGTCCGGGTAGTTCGCCATCAACGACTGCGCGATGTTCTGCAGCATGATGGTCTTGCCGGCCTTGGGCGGCGAAATGATCAGGCCGCGCTGGCCTTTGCCGAACGGCGCCACCAGGTCGATGATGCGTGCCGTGATGTCCTCGGTCGTGCCGTTGCCGCGCTCCATCTGGAAGCGCTCGTTCGGGAACAGCGGCGTCAGGTTCTCGAAATTGACCTTCTTGCGGCTGGCCTCGGGCGCTTCGAAGTTGATCGTGTCGACTTTGAGCAGCGCGAAGTAGCGCTCGTTGTCCTTCGGCGCGCGCACCCGCCCGGCGATGGAGTCGCCGGTGCGCAGGTTGAAGCGGCGGATCTGCGAGGGCGAGATGTAGACGTCGTCAGGACCGGCCACGTAGGACGAGTCCGGCGAGCGCAGGAAGCCATAGCCGTCGCCCAGGATCTCGAGCACGCCGTCGCCGTAGATGTGCTCGCCGCGGCGCGCGGAAGCCTTGAGCAGCTGGAAGACGATGTCCTGTTTCTTGCTGCGCGAAACGCTGTCGAGGCCCTCTCCTTGCGCGATTTTCAGGAGCTCCGTCGCGGTCTTGCGGCGCAGCTCGGTCAGGTTGAGGACCTTGGGCGGCGGCAGCGGCTGGCCATCGGGGCCGAGCTGCGGCGCGGCTAATGCCTCTTCCTCGAATTCATCGCTCCCGCCAGCGTTCGGATCCGGACCGCCTTGCTGCGGATAGTAGTTGCCGCCCTGATCCTGGCCGCGATTGCCCTGGTGGCCATGGCCACCGTGCTGGTGATGATGGCGGTGACGACGTTGCTTCATTTAGGCGACCTGGACGTGGGGATTGATGAACGCGGCGAGCTGCGCCTTGGCGACAGCGCCGACCTGGGTGGCGGCAGGCTTGCCGTCCTTGAACAGGATCAGGGTGGGAATGCCGCGGATGGAAAACTTCGGCGGCGTCTGCGGATTTTCGTCGACGTTGAGCTTGACGACCTTGAGCTTGCCGGCGTTCTCGGCGGCGACTTGCTCGAGGATCGGCGCGATCATGCGGCACGGGCCGCACCACTCCGCCCAGAAATCCACCAGCACCGGCAGGCTGCTCTTGAGCACTTCCTGCTCGAAGGACTGGTCGGTCACGGGGGGGATGTGCGCACTCATGGAGAAAACCTCTGCGGATTGGATTTGCCGGGATTCGACCGCCCTCCGCAAGCCTCGTCGCGCGGAAAACGGCGCGACGCTTGGACAACGGCTCGAGGTGATCGAACAAGCGGGGGATGCTGCCGCAGCTTCGCTGATTGCAGGTTCCGATATTGCTCCGGAGACCCCAGCGCTCGCTGCTGTTGGAATCTATTTGAGCCCATTGCCCCCGACAATGCAAGTGCCGCGCGGTGCTGTCGCTCACTGGCGACGCCTCCGGTAAAGTTGCCGCTGCGGGATCACCGGCGGCCGCGCGGCCGTCGCGACAGGATCCCGGGGGGGCACACCAGCGTCATGTCCGGACTCGAACCGGGATTCCACCTCGGCCATTACCGCATCACCCGTTCCCTCGGCTCGGGCGGCATGGCCGACGTGTATGAAGCGCACGACGAAAATCTCGATCGCATCGTCGCGCTGAAGATCCTGCCGATGGAGTACAGCCGCAACCAGCAACTGGTGCAGCGGTTCCAGAAGGAAGTGCGCGCGGCGGCAAAGCTCAACCACCGCAACATCGTCACCGTGTTCGAGGTCGGCCAGCAGGACAGCTGGCATTTCTTCTCGATGCGGCTGCTCACCGGCGGCGACCTGCGCGCCCGCATCGAGGCCGGCCTGACGCCGATCGAAGGCCTCGCCATCCTGCGCGAAGTCGCCGACGCCTTCGCCCACGCCCACGCGCGTGGCTTCGTGCATCGCGACGTCAAGCCCGAGAACATCATGTTCGACGAGCAGGGCTTCCCGGTACTGACCGACTTCGGCATCGCCAAGGCGCTCGATGCGAATACGCACATGACGCGCACCGGCATGACCATGGGCACGCCGCGGTACCTGTCGCCCGAGCAAGCGTCCGGCAAGCCGGTCGACGCGCGCGCCGACCTCTACAGCCTCGGCATCATCCTGCACGAGATGTTGACCGGACGGCCGCCGTACGACGCGGAAGAAGCGATGGCGGTGATCTTCAAGCATGTCACCGAGCCGATCCCGGTGCTGCCGCCCGACTTCCTGAGGTACCAGCCGTTGCTGGAAAAGTTGATGGCCAAGGACGCCAACCAGCGCATCGCGTCAGCCACCGACCTGGTCAAGGAGATCGATGCGCTGTTCCCGCGCACGGGCAGCGGCGAGTTCAAGCAGTCGGCACTGCGCACGATGGAGAACCCGCTGATCCAGCAGCTGATGACGCCTTCGCCGATGCGCACACCGGCACCGCGCACGCCCGCGCCGGTGACGCCGCCACCGGTGCGCCCGGCGCCGACGAGCAAGCCGATGACCGCGCCGCCCGCGAGTGCCGGGATCGACGTACGCCCGCCTCCGGTGCAGACGCGCCGGCCGACGCTGGCCCCGGCCGCGATGCCTGCAGCGCCCGCTGGCGCTACTCCGGAAACCGCGGCTTCCCCGACAGCGCCGCGCTCGCGCACGGGTCTCCTGATCGGCGTGATCGCCACGGCCGGTGGCATCGCCATTGCGGGTTATACGGCGTGGCGCGCCATGCAGCCCGACGCCGTGCCGCCGGCACCCGTTGTCGCCCCCGCGACTTCGCCAGCCGCTGCGCAGGTCGAGGAAACACGCAAGGCCAATGCCGAGCGCGAACAGCAACGGCGCGCCGAAAAGCAGCGCGCGGAAACGCAGCAGGCCGAGCAGTTGCGACTGCAGCAGCAGCGCGAAGCCCAGGCCGCCGCGCAGCGCCAGCAAGCGGAAACCGAGGCTCGCAACCGCGCGCAATCGGAGGCCGCCGCCCGTGAACAGGCGCGCCGCGAGGCGGCTGCGAAGCAGCAAGCCGAGACCGAGGCACAGTCACGTCGCCGGGAGGCCGCCGAGGCTGAAGCCCGCCGCCAGGCCGAAGCCGAGGCACGCCGCCGTGCCGAAGCCGAAGCGCAGAAGCGCGCCGACGACGAGGCCGCGAGCACGTCGGCGGCCGAAATCGAGCGGCGCGCGCGCGAGGCGGATCGGGCCGCCGCTGCCAAGCGCCGCGGCGGCAAGCCGGCCGAGGAAAAGCCCGCGGAGGAAAAGGCCAAGGCCAAGCCGGTGGAGCCGGAGAAGAAACGCCCGGACGAGAGCAAGCCAGACGAGAGCAAAGAAGAAGAAGAAGCGCTGGAGCGCTCGCGGCGGCCGACCGGTTTTTAGCGGCGCTTAGCCCGTCGCGAAGCTCACCACAAACTCGTCTCCCTCGGGGCGCGTACCCAGCGAGAAGGTACCGGCACCCACCAGGGCAAAGGCTTCGTTGCGCACGTAGATGGGCTTGCCCGAGCCCAGTGCCACATAGGTGCCATTGCTGCTCTCGTCGACGAGCATGAACTTGCCGCGGCGATATTCAAAACGCACGTGCTTGCGCGAGGCGAAGCTGGTTTGCAGCACCATTTCACATTCTTCCGAGCGCCCCATCCAACGTGGCAGGTCCGCCGGGGTCAGCGTCCACTGCTGCTCCTTGCACTTGAGCAACAGGGTCTGCGCCATGACGGTCTCGGTCGGGCCGGTCGAGACGAGGATGGTCTGGTTGCGCTGCTCCCAGACGATTTGCACCACGCTCACTTCTTCCTTGATGCCCTTCACCGGCGTCTTGTCGAACAGCCGCGACACCGCTTTGAGTTCGCGGTCGAAGTGCCTGGACGTGTCTTCCGTGGTGAGGATCTGGTCGGCCTTGGCCATGGCCGCCAGCCGCGCGGCAATGTTTACGACATCGCCGAACACGTCGCCATCGCGCTCGACCGTGGTGCCGTAGGCGAAGCCGATGCGGACCTTGAGGTTGGCGCCAGGCTCGGCCGGCACCATGCGCAGCTTGCGCTGCATGTCCATCGCCGCGCGCGCCGCGGCAGCGGCGTCGGCAAAGCGGCACATCACCTCGTCGCCGATCGTCTTCACCACGCGGCCGTTCTCGCGAGTTGTTGCGTCGCGCAGCAGGCCGAGCGTGCGTTCGATCAAAGCCTGGGCACGCTCGTTGCCCACAGCCTGGTACAGCGCCGTGCTGCCCGCGACGTCGCCGAACAAAACCGCCGCGTTTGCGCCGACCGGACTTTCGGTGGTGCCGCCCTTCTGCGTCATGAATGACGCCCTTTGCCCGCGCGACAACGCGGGCGGTCGGCTCTCACCAGCTAAGCAGGTCGAAGGTGAACGTGTAGCCTAGCTGCACGAAATTTTCCTTGAACTCGAACGTGTTGGAGTCATCCTCGCCGTTGAATGCCTGGGCCCGCAGGTAGATCGAATGCGGCGTATCGAGGATGTTGGCCTGCAGCTTGCCGCTTATCCCGTTCGCCGATATGTCGAGCGCGACCCCCTGCTCGTCCGAATACTCGACGACGTTGTAAGCCAGCGCCAAATTCAAGGCAACGCGGTCGCCGATCCTCTGGGAAAAGCTGCCACCTGCAAACGGTCCGGTAGCCTGGTAGTAGTTGCTGTCCGCACTGGTGGCCGTGAAGTCGTCGCTGTAGTTTCCGGCGCGGTAGCCGCCGAACACACTCCAGCGATCGCCGATGAACACTCCACCCGTGAACAGATAGTCGGTGCGGTCTAGGTAGTCATTTGCCACGTGCTGGTAGTCCATCCCCCAGTCCACGAAAATACGGCCAATCGATGCACCGAAACCGACCTGCACGCCATAGGCGTTGCTGTCGGTCCGCGAACCCGATGCTTCGAAATCATAGGTGCCAGCCGTGAGGCCGGCTCGACCCGTGATGAACCCCGCTGCGTCGGCGGTACCTGCCGAAAACCAGGCGGACACCGACAAGATGCCAATCAGAATTTTTTTCATCGCCATTCCCCCGTGCCTAGTCGCGCGACGCATCAGGAACCCGCCCCGAAGGAGAACACATAGCCCAGGTGGGCATAGATTTCTTCGTATTCCGTCGGTGGCACTATCCCCGAGAGCCCGTTGTCCTTGATGGCGGTTTCGTTGTCACCCGTAAACCTCCGTAGCTGCAAGAACACCGAATGCGGCGAATTGGCCAGCGCGCCGACTGCCTTCAGACTGACGCCGTTGGATTCGTAGCTGGGGTAGAAAGGGTCGTCGAACTCGACGTCAAAAATGTTGAGCGCAATGGACGTCGATAACGTCACGGCACGGCCGATCCTGAAGCCATAGCCCGCGCCAACGAAAGGTCCCTGCTCCGTATTGCCACAGCCGCAGGCCGAGCTGTCGTCGTCCGACGAAAAGCTGTCGCCGAACTTTGCCATGCGGTACCCGGTAAACAGGTTGAAGTCCCCCAGATAACCGCCAAAACTCGCCTGGTACTCTGTCCGCTCGAAGCCTTCGTCATTCGGAGTCGCGTATTCGATCGAGGCATCCGCGTAGTTCGATCCGCCGGTTAGATAGGTAAAGCCCACGCCGCCGCCGAGCAAACCCGCACCGTCCTCGCTGGTTGGGAAGCCAGTCGTCTCGTATTCGGAGCTCAGCGATCCGGCGAAAAGAAACACTCGCCCGGATACGTCGCTCTCTGCCTTGACGGGGGCCTTCGACGGAGAGTCGGTTCTTTTCGCCGCCTCCGTTGCGCCGCAAATGGCCAGCCCCAGACAAAGAAGCCACACCTTTCTTCCGTCGCGCATCGTTCCCCCGGTTTCTTGTGTACGGCATGTAGCCTATGCCCGCACCGTATGAGTGTCCAGCCAAGGAAGCCGGCCCGCGAAACCAAGCTTCAGGACAGGCCCGGCAGAATCGTGGACAATGCGCGCCCTATATGCGACCTGACCACCTTACCGACGTCGCCTTCGCGTCGCTGCCGCTGCACCCCACATTGCTTGAAGGCCTCAACGCCCTCGGCTTCACCCACTGCACGCCGATTCAGGCCCAGACCCTGCCGCTGGCGCTGCAAGGCCATGACCTCGCGGGCCAGGCGCAGACCGGCACCGGCAAGTCGGCGGCGTTCCTGCTCGCAACTATGGACCACCTGCTGCGCTCGCCGCGGCGCGGCGAGGCGGGCCAGCCGCGCTCGGTGATGCTGGCGCCAACGCGCGAGCTCGCGATCCAGATCTTCAAGGACGCCGAGGGCCTCGGCGCCAGGACCGGGCTCAAGATGACCGTCGTGTACGGCGGCACCGGCTACGAGAGCCAGCGGCAATCGCTGATCGACGGCGTGGACATCCTGATCGGCACCCCCGGCCGGCTGATCGACTATTACAAGCAGGACGTGTTCAACCTCAAGCAAGTCGACGTCGTCGTGCTCGATGAAGCTGACCGCATGTTCGACCTCGGCTTCATCGACGACATCCGCTACCTGTTGCGGCGCATGCCGCCAC
Source organism: Verrucomicrobiia bacterium (assembly GCA_035526825.1). Taxonomy (GTDB): domain Bacteria; phylum Pseudomonadota; class Gammaproteobacteria; order Nevskiales; family Nevskiaceae; genus JACPFV01. The sequence goes on from DATLBT010000141.1 coordinate 6,768, forward strand.
CCGCGCAGCGCCGCAACTACCTGTTCAGCGCAACGCTGTCGCATCGCGTGCTCGAGCTCGCCTACGAGCACATGAACAATCCGCAGAACATCGAGGTGAAGCCGGAGCAGGTCACCGCCGACAAGGTGCGCCAGAGCATGGTGCACGTCTCCAACGACCAGAAGCTGCCGCTGCTGGTGGGCCTGCTGCGCCACCACGCGCCGCTGCGCACGCTGATCTTCGTCAACACCAAGCGCGACTGCGAGCACGTCGAGATCACGCTGCAGGCCAACGGCTTCAATGCCGCGACCATCTCCGGCGACGTGCCGCAGAACAAGCGCGAGCGCCTGCTGCAGGACTTCAAGGACGGAAAATTACCGGTGCTGGTGGCGACCGACGTCGCCGCACGCGGGCTGCACATCCCGGCGGTGTCTCACGTCATCAACTACGACCTGCCGCAGGATGCCGAGGACTACGTCCACCGCATCGGCCGCACCGCGCGCGCCGGCCAGAGCGGCGATGCCATCTCGCTGTGCTGCGAGACCTATGTGTACTCGCTGCCGGACATCGAGCGTTACATCGGCCAGCGGCTGCCGATGATGGAATCGAGCATTGAAAGCCTGGTTCCGGCCGACTTCGTGCGCAAGTCGCGGCCGCATCGCCATCATCACGGCGGTGGCGGCGGCCGTGGCGGTCGCCCCGGTGGCGGCGGACGCCGTCCGCCTCCGCGCCGCCGCTAAGCGAGCGGCAGCAGGTCAGCTAGCTTTTCCACCGAGTTGAAGCCCGGCACGTCACGCGACGGCCGCGTGCTGTCGGGGTGGCGGATCGCAACACACTGGGCGATGCCGTAGTCGCGGGCGGCCGCCAGCACCGCCGCGTTGTCGTCCACGAACAGCGCGCGCTCCTTGTCGAACGGGAACCGCGCGGCCAGCCGCGGCCAGAACCGCGCGTCCTCCTTCGGCGCATCGAAGTCGTGTGAGCTGATGAGCCGGTCGAAGTGAATCGCCAGGCCCGAGTGCGTTTGCTTGATGTCGAGCGCTTGCGGATCGGCATTGGTCACGAGCCACAGCGTGCGGCCGGAGTCCTTTACCGCGCGCAGGAAATCCGGCGCGCCCGGCAGCGGGCCGCTGCGATGACGCACGTCATGTTTGATTCGCACGAGGTCCAGGCCGGTGAGCGCGCTCCAGTGCGCAAGGCTGTACCACGGCAAGGTGCCGCGCAGCCTTTCGAAGTGCGGCCGCAGTTCGGCGGCGGCCGCCGCGAACGAGATGCGCTTGTGCTCGGCGTACTTTGCCGGGACCACCTCGCCCCAGAAATGATTGTCGAAGGCCAGATCGAGGATCGTGCCATCCATGTCGAGCATCACGTGCTCGACGCGATTCCATGCGACGGTCATGACCTATGATAGCCGCGCCATGCACCTGCCCTCGCTGCTCGACTCGACGCTGGACCTCGCGTGGCGGGCCGGGCGCGCGATCCTCGAGGTGTACCGTTCCGATTTCGCCGTAACGCAAAAAGACGACGAGTCGCCGCTGACGCAGGCTGACCTCGCCTCGCACAAGCTGATCGCCGAAGGGCTGGCCGCGTTGTCACCCCAGCTGCCGGTGTTGAGCGAGGAAGGCGCCGACATTGCGTACCCCACGCGCCAGGCTTGGACGCGCTACTGGCTGGTCGACCCGCTGGACGGCACGCGCGAGTTCGTCAAGCGCAATGGCGAGTTCACCGTGAACATCGCGCTGATCGAGCACCACGCGCCGGTGCTCGGCGTGGTGCACGCACCGGTTCTGGGGCTCACGTTCGGCGCTGCGCGCGGCTGCGGTGCGTTCCGGGTCGAAGCTGACGGTGGTCGCACGAAGGTGTCGACGGGCGATCCGCGCAAGTCGATGACCGTCGTGGCGAGCCGCTCACACCGCGACGCCGACACCGAGGCACTGCTGACGAAGCTGCCGCCGCACGAAGTCGTGAGCCGCGGCAGCTCGCTGAAGTTCTGCCTCGTGGCCGAGGGCGCTGCCACGTTCTACCCGCGCCTCGCGCCGACGTCGGAATGGGACACCGCGGCCGGCCAATGCCTGGTGGAGCAGGCCGGCGGCGCAGTGCTGCGCTGGCCGGATCTTTCGCCGCTGCGCTACAACGAGAAGGATTCGCTGCTGAATCCCTCGTTCGTCGTCGTCAGCGATCCTTCGTTCCATTGGGCGAAGCTCCTGCGCTGATGCCGGATGCGCGCCCGGTAGGCATTTTCGACTCCGGCCTCGGCGGGCTGTCGGTCTGGCGCGAGGTCGCGCGGCTGCTACCGACCGAGTCGACGATCTACGTGGCCGACCAGGCCCACCTGCCCTACGGGCCGCGGCCGGCGGGGGAAGTGCGCGGATTTTCCGAAGGCATCACCGCGCGCCTGCTCGCCGACGGCTGTAAAGCCATCGTCGTTGCGTGCAATACCGCGTCGGCCGCCGCGCTGAAGCACCTCCGGGAGCTTTATCCCGAGGTGCCCTTCGTCGGCATGGAACCGGCCGTGAAACCCGCGGCGCTGCACAGCAAGTCGCGCGTGGTTGGCGTGATGGCAACGCCGGGCACGCTCGAGGGCCGCATGTTCGCGCTCGCGGTGCAGCGCTTCGGTGCCGGCTTGACCCTGGTGAACCAGCCGTGTCCCGGGTTGGTGGAGCGCATCGAGGCCGGCGAGCTCGATTCGCCCGCGACCGAGGAACTGCTGCGCGAACTCCTCAAGCCGATCCTCGGCGCCGGTGCCGACACGATCGTGCTGGCGTGCACGCACTATCCATTCGTGGCGCCCCTGATCCGGCGCATCGCGGGCGATCCGATGGAGATCATCGACCCGGCCCCGGCAGTGGCGCGGCAGCTGTCCCGGCTGCTCGGGGAGCGCGGGCTGCTGGCGGGCGATGGTGGCAAGGCGGCTCACCGCTTCATGACGAGTGGCGATGCGCGGCGCATGGATGCGTCGCTGTTCAAGTTGCTGGCGTTGAGGGCCGCGGCAACGCCTTTATAACCGCACCTCGGCGAAATTCTTCGCGTGCGGATGCGCAACCGCCGCCAAGGCCTTGGCGTCGCGCAGCAACTGGCAGGTCTTCATGCCGGCGGCGCGAGCGGCGTCCAGTTCCTCGGCGATGTCGGAAAGGAACAGCATTTCCGGACCGAGGAGCCCGGTATCCAGCAGGATTTTCTTGTACGACGCGCTTTCTTTCTTGCCGCCCACGCGCGTATCGAAGTAGCCCGAGAACAGCGGCGTGAGGTCACCGTGCTCGGTGTGGCCGAAGATCAGTTTTTGCGCCTCGACCGAGCCGGAGGAGTAGACATACAGCTTGAGTCCGCGCTGGTGCCAGAGCCGCAGGTACTCGGGGGCGTCAACGTAGACGTGGCCCTTGAGCGCGCCGGCCTCGTAGCCGCGGCGCCAGATCATGCCCTGCAGCGACTTCAGCGGACCGACCTTGCGATCCTCATCGATCCAGCGTTCGAGCGCCGCCGCGGCGTCGTCGAGCGACAGCTCGCGGCCCTCTAGCCTTGAAACTTCCGCCAGCTCCTTGCGCACCGCGCCATCGGTCGCGTGCTCGCGCAGGAACTTGCGCAGGCGCTCGCGCGCGTACGGGAACAGCGTCTGGTGGACGAAATCGATCGAGGTGGTGGTGCCCTCGATATCCGTCAGGATGGCTTTGATCAAAGGAATCGCGGGCATGGCCCGCTCGCAAACTCAGGCCGCCTTGCCCAACTTGTAATGGGGGGCTTCGAGGCGCGGAAACCGGTCGGCGATCTTCTCGCCAGTGAATTTCGCCACCCAGCCCTCGGGAATCGCGAACAGGCGGATCGCCTTGAGCACGGGCTCCGGGCCCATGTCGAACCAGTGAGTCGTCCCCGCCGGCACCGACAGCAGGTCGCCGCGCTCGCACAGCATCGCGTAGACCTTGCCGTTCTTGCGCAGGTTGAACAGGCCGCGGCCCTCGACGAAGAAGCGCACCTCGAAGTCGTCGTGCACGTGTTCGTGCAGGAACTTGTCGCGCATCTCGGCCTTCTTCGGGTGGTCGGGATACATGCTGATGACGTCGACCGACTTGAAGCCGTACTTGCGCATGAGCACGTCGATCGGGCCTCGGTAGGCCTCGATGACCTCGTCCTGCGTCGCCTGCGGGTCGAGCTGCTTGGTCGCGGTCCAGCGCTCGAACTCGACGCCGATCTTGGCCAGCTCGTCACGCATGGACTCGAAGGAATGCAGGGTCTTCTCCGGCTTGCCCGGATGGCTGTCGCTGTAGATGCGCAATTCACTCATGTCACTCTCCCGTGGCCTTCAGCAACCGTTCGTTCAACTCGCACTCGAACAGGAATTCCAGGGCTTCGACACGGTGGCGCGCCTCGGCCACCGTGCGGCCCCAAGCATACAACCCGTGCCCGCGGATCAGGTAAGCGTGTGCAGCCTGCCCGCTGCGCATGTGCGCGTCGACCACTCGCGACAGTCGCGCGATGTCCTGGTCGTTCTCGAAAACCGGCACTTCGACCGCGGCGTCGTGGGTTTGTATCCCTTCGAAAATCTTCAGCAGCTCGTATCCCTCGAGAAGGATCGTGTCGTGCGCGCGTGACAGGACCGTGGAAGCCGGCGAGTGCGTGTGCAGCACGGCTCCAGCCTCGGGGCTGTGGCGATAGAGCTGGCAGTGCAGCAGAGTCTCGGCAGAGGATTTGCCCTTGCCGAGCGCCTTGCCGTCGAGGTCCACGGCCATGAAGTCGGCCATGGCCAGCTCGCCCTTGTGCCGGCCCGATACCGTCACGGCCAGTGATTTCGGCGAAAGGCGAACCGAGAAGTTACCCGCTGTCGCCGGCACCCAGCCGCGCGCGTGGAACATGCGGCCGGCCGACACCAGGTCGGCGAGGTGGGCCTTGGGCAGCGGGGTGGTCTTGCTCATCGGGGCGCAACAGTAATGGAACGCGGTGCAACAAAAACAGGCTTGACGATGCAACAAAAAAGGCCGCTCGCGCGGCCTTCTTCGACACGCCTGAGCGTGCTTACTTGATCTTCGCTTCCTTGAAGTTGACGTGCTTCTTGGCGATCGGGTCGTACTTCTTGAACTCCAGCTTGTCCGGAGTGTTCTTCTTGTTCTTGGTGGTCGTGTAGAAGAAGCCGGTGTCGGCAGTCGACAGCAGCTTGATCTTCTCGCGCTCTTTCTTGGCCATGGTCGCTCCTTAAACCTTCACGCCGCGGGCGCGAATGGTCTTGAGGGCCTCGTCGATGCCCTGCTTGTCGATGATGCGCAGGCCCTGGGCCGACACGCGCAGCTTGATGAACTTGCGCTCGGACTCCACCCAGAAGCGGTGCGTCTGCAGGTTCGGCAGGAACCGGCGCTTCTTCTTGTTGTTGGCGTGGGAGACGGTGTTACCCACCATCGGTCCCTTGCCGGTCAGCTGGCAGACTCGCGACATGTTGAATTTCCTGCGGTTTCCAGACCCGGCGGAAGGGCCGGATGTGGCGTGAAAAGGGCGCGCTTTATAGCAGTTCTGGCACCCCCCGGCAAGAAAACAGGGAGCTGCTGGCTTTTGTGGGAGGGGCCCTGGCCCCGATGGTCATGCCACCGACATCGGGCCCAGGGGCCCTCCCACAAAAGAAACCCCTCCCACAAAACAAACCCCTCAGATCCAGCCCCGCTCCGCAAACGACACCACCTGCTCCCCCACCACGAAGTGGTCCAGCACGCGGATATCGACCTGGGCCAAGGCGGCCTTCAGGCGCTCAGTCAGGGTGCGGTCGGCGGCGGACGGCTCGGCGACGCCGCTGGGATGGTTGTGGGCGAAGATCACTGCCGCGGCGCCGTGTCTGAGGGCGGCCTTGATGACCTCCCGGGGGTACACGGACGCGCCGTCGATCGTTCCCTGCGACAGCTCGTCGAACGCGATCACGCGGTGCTGGTTGTCAGGTGTTATGTCGTCGGTTTTGTTATTAGTCAATGTGCTCAAAGCTACCGGTTGTATATAACATTAGTAAACAGTGACTCTGGGGAGCTCCTGTGCCAGCCAAAGCGCAGATCGGGGTCGTGGCACTTTCAGGGTGCCGCTGCCGCTGCGGACACGAATGGCTACCTCGCGAAAAGAGCGAGCGCCCGCGAGTGTGCCCCGACTGTAAGAGCCCCAACTGGGACAGACCCAAAAAATTCTCTCGCATCTCCAAAACGAAGATCCATCACGATGCCACTGCAGTCCGGGGCCGTTAGTTGAACTCCCCATCCGCAACCTCCCTAAACCGCCGCACAACTTCGGCCTTAGTTCGTGCGATCAATCGGCGCTTGAAGGCGACGGGAGCGAACCCCCACGGCAACCATGACGACCCGCTCGACGAACTCATTTACATCCTCCTTTCCGCGCAGACCGAGGCGTACCTCTATCGTGAGACTTTCGCCTCGTTGAAGGCACGCTTCACGCCTTGGTCTCGACTGCTGGATGCTTCGGAGGATGAGATTGCGAAAGTTATTGCTCGCGGAGGCCTTGCCAAGAAGAAAGCAGCCCAGATTCGCGGCGTCTTACAAAAACTTATGCAAGATCGCGGTGAACTTTCGCTCACTTTCTTAGCTGGTCTCCCGGATGATGACGCGCTCGCGTATCTCGTTTGCCTGCCCGGCATCGGCCCGAAAAGTGCGAAATGCATCCTGATGTATTCGCTCAAACGAGCGGTGTTCCCCGTCGACACCCATGTCTGGCGCGTCTTACGACGCATAGGGTTGGCGCCGCCTGTAGCGAAGCCCTCCGATCGAATGGAGGCCGACCTCGAGAAGTCGATTCCTCGCACCTTCCGCCACGACCTTCACGTCAAGCTGGTCACACATGGTCGCGAGACATGTCATGCGCACTACCCGCGGTGCCAAATGTGCGTTGTCGCGAATCTTTGCAGGTCCAAAGGCAAGGTCGATGACGTTTGGCATTCGTTCAGCGCACCCAAAGGTGTCTGGGCGCACAGCGGCCAGCGAACAGCATGAGACGTCGTCAGAAGACTCTGCTAGTCGCAGACGTATTCGCTGGCGCGGGAGGACTCTCCGTAGGCTTCACGCAAGCCAAACTGCGCGTGGGCAAGGTGGAGTGCGGATATAAGGTTGTTTACGCGACCGATCACGACAAGCAAGCGCTTGAGACTTACAAGCGCAATCATTTCGATCTGAACGCTGAGCAGCACGATCCTCGGGTCGACTGCCAAGACGTCGAACAGATCAATGCAAAACGAATCTTGTCGTCCATCAGGCCGCTCAGGCGCGTCGACATCTTGATCGGCGGGCCCAGCTGCCAAGGCGTTAGTCCTGCGGGACTAAGGAATCCTGGCGACAAGCGAAACCGAATGCTGCTCGCCTTCGCGCGGCTCGTAAAGGAGCTGCGGCCCAAATGGTTTGTGATGGAGAATGTTCCGGGGTTAACTCACGAAAACAATCGCGAGTTACTTGCTGAGGTGTTCAAGCTTTTCGAGGGTATCAAGGGCTACACCATCTCCGGCGACGTCCTGCTTGCAGCCGAGCACGGGGTTCCTCAGTTCCGGTACAGGCTGTTCGTAGTTGGGACCCGAACTAAGAAAGATATTCGGTTCCCACGCCCCAAGCACGCTGCTGCTGGACGTGGCAAAAAGCCGTTCCTGACCGTTCGCGATGCGATTGGTGACCTTTCGGCGCAGCCGGCAAAGGAACTTTCGCCCGACGCAAAGCCCTCGCTAGCGAAAGAGAAGGTCCCTAACCATTCTTATCGCGGGATCACAAAGATCAATCGTTTACGCATTGCGGGAATAGAGCAAGGACGCGATTGGCGTGACATGCCGATTAAACTCCTGCCGGACCGTTTCTTCGCCACCAGATCGTCCGACCAGAAAGGTGCGTACGGGCGACTAAATTGGGATTGGCCCGCTTACACAGTGACCAACTCCGCGTTGAATGTTTCGGCCGGCGCATTCACGCACCCTGAACACGACAGATGCTTGAGCGTAAGAGAGGCTGCTCGGCTTCAAAGCTTCCCCGATGACTATGTGTTCTGTGGCAGCGCAGAGGCGCAGTACAGGCAGGTCGGCAACGCGGTACCGCCATTGATGGCACAAGCACTGGCGCAATCGATCTTGCGCGCACAGTTCGCTGCCAAGCTCTCAGCGAAAGACCTGGTCGGCCGCCTCACTCGGAAGGTGGTCGAGGACGCTCTAAACGGCAACACTTTCTTTCCTAAGCTCACGCCCCGCATGCCGCACCCGGAGCAGGCTCGTTCGACGGCACGAAAGACCAGCAATCAGTCGGTCAAGCAAGCGTCCGGTGCAAAAAGGATATGGAAGGCCAACCCTCGGCCTAGTGATCCATGGCCAGAACAAACGAGGCGCCTACGTCAGCTCGCATCTCAACCAAAAAATGTGCGGGCGGCGAAGCGCGCTCGCAGTATCGTTCAATTTATTGACGGTTTGGGCCGCGCGAAGATCGTGCAGATCGCCAATGCATCTGAGAAGAGCGTTCGCGATTGGGTCGAGGGTTATTTCAGACACGGACTCGAGGGGTGGCGTGCACACCACAGTGGCTTGGCGCACCTCGCAGGAAACAATCCGGAAGCAGAGCAGCGCCTCAATGCTGCGGTCAAGAAGAGTCGACAGCTCGTTATGGCTCCAAAGAAGTCGGGCGCAACGACCGAGACAAACCGACTTCATATGAACGCGTACCTGCGTGGCTTGGTTTCACGCTTTGGAGACCATTCGGTTACTAGCCTCATGAAAACCGTTGAGGCCCGCGCGGGTCTTTCCGTTGGCACGGTATACGTCGGAGACCTTTTGGCGATCGCGGACGTCGTCCTTGCCCCCTTTTGGAAGGTTGCCCAGAAGGCTCCTCACGTCGACCGCAAGGGCGCTGTCGCCCCTCCAAAGCAGAAGATGGATGTCGTGCCGGCTCAAGAACGACTTCGCGAAAGCTTCCAGGTCTTCGCACCCGGGCCTCTCGACCAAAGCGATCAGCACAAAACGCGATCGCGGGTTTCGAAGACGCATGCGATGCCCGTACTCGAGGAGCTGGGCTAGCGCGGCGCGCACCTGGTCGATAAAGTTTGAGCGATCGGCGCTCTTGATCTCAAAGAACAGATTTGCGCCGGCATTCAGCACGGCCAAGTCGACGAACTGGTTACTCACCGGCCTTAGCCGCAGGGCCTTGAGTGCGGCCTCTAAAGAGCGAAGGATCGACTCATGCCGTTGCGTGGCGTGGCGGAGTTTTTCGTGGGTAACTAGATGAGCTGCAGTGACAGCGCAGCGCGGCGCCAGCAAATCGCGAGCTGGCGGCGCTAACGGCTTGAAGATCGGCATCATCAGAGAGCGTTCAGCACTCCCGCGCGGCACCAGGATCTCGGCCGCCAATTCAAAGGGGTCCTCTTCATCGAACGTGAACAGCTCGTCTCGCGCGAGATAGGCACGCACGTAACCTAGCGCAGCTCCGAGACTTGTACCTTCGAACGGCGGCCGAGTCGATGTAGATATCTGTAGAACCCGATTGTTTAGTCGCTCGGCAGCCTCTCGGGAACAAACACTCGTAGCGGCATGCGCCCTTACTTTAGCCAGCATGCATACCTGCATTTTGGTTGCCGGACGAAGCCCCAGTGGGAAGCGGGACTTACTGGGAAGTGCACATTTGCGACTCGACGGGAGCGAGATGACCTCCCCACCCAAAGACTCTGCGCACAGCACGACATGTCCGGCACATTCACGATCCCGTAGGATCGCACCTACCCGCAGGCAGCCGCGCACAAACTGTCGAGCGGCGCCCTCTTCAACCCACCACACCAAATCTCCCACGGCACAGCTGCTCAAATTGCCGGACGCCACTATTAGGCGATTGAGTGGCCGTCGCCGGCCGCCCAGCACCGTAAAAAGTGCTTTTGACACGAAAACGAAGTCAGCGCTCAGAAGGCTCTCCGAGAGCCTCGAGGAAACGCTCACGGGTGATCGGATCAGAAATCTGGTCGCCGAGCAACGATCGACCAGCCCGTTCCTTGCCGAGCAACCTGTCGAACTCCGACGATTCGATCGTGTTCTTCGCAATCAGGACGTGCGATATCACTTCATCGGTCTGCCCTCGCCGATGAATGCGATCGACACTTTGCATGTAATGGGCGGCTTGATTGGAAAGCGATTCGTAAATTGCATGATGAGCTGCAGTTAGAGTGATGCCTGCCCCTGCAGCCGCCGCATTCCCCACGAACATTCGGATACCTGGGTTCTTTTGGAATTCGTTGATAGCGCGGATTCGCTCATCGATCGAAGAGACGGTTCCATCGATTCGCACGACGCCGAGCGCTTGATATCGACTGACGATCGCCTCAATACTTGCTCGATAAAATGACCACACCACCACCTTTTTTCCCTGTGCCCCGACGAGGTCTTCGCTCAACCGATCCAGCGCCCTGAGCTTTGCAGGCACCTCCGCATAGAGAGGGTCGAGGCCGCCAGGATGCGAGCAGATCTGCAGAAGTCGCACGCGTCGCGTTAGAAAGTGAGTAAGGCGATGGGCAAACTCGCGGTCATCGACGCTCCGCACCTCCATCATCAGATCCGTCCGCATGGCGTCGTACATTTTCTGCTGCTCAGGCGCGAGGGGCACGTACGTTTTTTCGATCAGCTTGTCGGGCAGTGTGGGCAGCACGTCGCGCTTAAGCCTCCGCAGATAGACGGCTCCTTTTAGCAATGTGGCAACCTCGTCGGCCGGAGCGTCTTTCGACGGGCGGGACCCCGAAAAAGTCGCGCCTTCGTCAGCGATATCGACCTGGTTAACGATATCGAATGGGCGATTCGGGGCGGGCGTCCCACACAGAACCACGGCGCGCGCGCAGAAAGGCCGTAGTGCGAGAACCGCTTGTGAACGAACCGCCTCGGGGTTCTTCACCATGTAGGACTCATCCACAACCAGGAGGTAGCGCCCCTTACGGGCGTTCAGCACGGTTTTCAGAAGCGTGGTTTCTCGCGCAGCAACGTCATAGCTCACCAGCAGCACGTCGTGTGGTGCCAGTAAGAAACGTCTTCGCTGAGCGGCAGTGCCGCTCGCGGTAGCCACTCGAACGCCAGCGTCCAGGAAGGCGCTGCACTCTCCTGCCCATGAGGCTAATACCGATTTGGGCGCAATAACCAGAAGCCGCTCGACATCCCCCCTGGCGCGCAGCACCTCGAACCCAGCCAGCGTAGAGATCGTCTTGCCGGTGCCCTGTTCGTCGAACAAGGAGATGCCTCGCAGCGAAGGGGCCGCTATCGCAGCGGCAGCCTCGAGCTGATGTCGATCTAGTCGCGATGACTTCGCGTAATCCCCTAAGGAGGTTTCGGGGCACTCGAGAGCCCCCGCAACCTCGAGGCGGGCGCGCTGTTGCGCAGCTCGCTGGTCGCGCTGCCTTTGGGCGATCTGCAAAATGTCGGTGTCCCAGTGGGCCTCGTCTTCTGGCACCGCAAGGAGCACATCTGCTGCGGCATCAATCCCGGCAATGACTCGCGTTCCAGACACTGTCGCGCGATCGGCCAACATGGACGTGAGGGCGATCAAAGACGGCACCTTGTCCACACCATGAGGCGCCGTTATAGAAAGCCCCCGACTGTGGCGGGTGATTTGGATCACGGGCGCCGCTTCGTAGTCGCCTTCTCGCCACTCTTATGGGCTATTACCAGTCGCAATGCTTGCTCCAGCTTGTTCAGGGAGGCCTCCGACAGGTCCGCAACCTGCTTCGTCGTCATCCCTTCCAACCATTCGACCATCTGGTTAATTTGGGAGACCGGATCGCTCAGCCCGCCCGGAACCTTTTGGGCCTTTTCCTGAAATGCTTGAAGCAGGTCTTGGTTGGCTGAACCTAGTGCCTTATTTTTGGTCAGCCTGTCCAACCCATTCACCAACCGGCGAAGTGCAGGGTTTGGATCGGATGCTCCGCCGGCGTTGGACATGTCGAGGATGGCCATGGCCTCTTGCAGCGCGTGAGGGCCTGACCCGTTCGATAAGGTCTGCCAGGCGTCCGCGTTGTCGTACATCTCATCGAGCCGAATAACATCCGAGGATCTAGTGAAGGTATGGCCTTTATGGTTCTCGGGCTCATACCCCTTCAGAAGACATGTGAAGACCCTCTCCCTGAAGGCAGCCTCATTAAATCTCGCCCCGTAGTTCCTCATCATTTCGTCGAACATGATGAAGTTGCGGTACGCGAACTGCTTTGCGTTGTGCGTCTCGTTATGAAAGCGGAGAAAGCGCTCGCACAGACGAGCAGCTTTCACCCATTTATCGAGGTAACGCCAGGGCATGCCGTACTTCTGAACCAGCTCGTCCTTTTCCAGACCTTTCTCGTCGGAGTCTTTATAAACCGCGCGAGCACGGATGTAATAAGGCCATTGAACCTGCATATCCGCCGCGAAATTGAACTCCGTGATGATCGCGTCTTCCACGTCAGTGGTGGTGTTTTTTTGAAGAACATGAACCGGCACCCTCTTGTAGGCGTCCTTGTTCTTCTTATCGCTCGCCAAAAATGCGCAGGCGTAGTAACGCCGGTTGCCATCCAACAGTTTCTTGTCGTAGGTCAGAACAAGAGGGACGCGAACTCCATTTTTTGCGATGTTCGCGGCCAATTCCTTGATCTTCAGCCCCTCCTTTTCATCATCGTCGGTGAGGACTAGCTGGCACATCTCTTCATTGGTCGGCTCGCGCGCGAAATTGTCGTAAAACTGTTCGCGCAACAGCTCGATTCTCGGATTGCCGAGCCATCCGACAATGGTGTCGAGTTCAACCTCCCCCTTCCAGACAGGAATTACCTTGTCATGAAATTTCTGTTCGACCAGGACGGGCTTTTCCGGGGAAACGACCATCCAGCTGGGCGGTGTCGTATCAATTGTTTTTGCCATGCGTCTTCTCCACGACTAAATGTTTGACCTGTAGATGAGCGACGCACCGAGGAGCGTCCTCGTGCGCCTGTAGATCGTTGGTTATTCGCAAAGTGCGGCACGAGTCATATAGGCGCTTCGGTGCATCGTTTGCGTTTAACCCCGGGATCGTCGGCGGAACCCTTGGGAATCCGGCTTGTCGAGCGAACTCAGGCATTCGTCCCCGATCGGCTCGCTCATCGGAATCCCCACACCAGTACCGGTTCAGGATTGCGATAACCTTGCGCAGATCACTTGGCGACAGCTGAAACCCGGTCATCGCCTGCTGCATGTTCAGGGTATTGGCCAGCTTCTCGAAGCTGTAGCGCTCGCCGGGCCCCTGAATGGGCCGTAGATGTTCGAGCTGGGCCATCGCCCAGGCAGCACGCCAACATGCAGGGTCGTACGTCGGATCCCCGTCTAGTCGTGTTTCCCAGTCCTCGAGCAGCGTGACGACTTTGTTCAACTCCGCGACGGAACGGCCAGCGATCTGCATTGCGACTTCGCGATTCCGCTGCGAAACATGGTTAAGAAAGGCCTCGACCGCCCCGTTATGTAGCAGCGCCTTGTCGTCGGCCACCCCGGCTACGCCCGCCATTAGGTATGCCACACAGTCAATGCCGCTAAGAGGGCTCTGTTCCGCTCGCCGAAGCAGATATACGCGATGGAACTGGGCCAGCGCACATGCCAATGACACTGATCCGCACGGCACCCAGGGCGCGCCCGAGGGCCTCATAGACAGCGCGGGCTCAGATACGAGAACAAAAATCGTTGATCTCAGTGGTAGCGCTGTTTTGCCAATCCTGTCTGGGGAAAATACCTCTACCCCTTGAGCGTGCAGCGCCGATCGACGCAGAGCTGCCTGCACGATCTGAGCTGTCGGACTGTTTGCTGAGATGTCCACGAGATAGAGATTCATGATTCGCTCATGTTCGCGGCCAATTTATAGGCCCTGCGAACCCCTATCGCCCCCAACGTTATGGGTGGTTTGGGGGGTAAATGGCCCCCCAAGGCACCATTCAGCCGTTTCCGGCCCTAATCTCCCCCTTTAGAGCCGGTCCTCTTCAAAGCGCTGTACGAACGTCCTGAAGGGGAGTCCGCACGCTCTGCAGAGGTCTAGCACCTCCACCAAGTCGAGACGTCTCTCACCACGCTCAAGGCGGCTTACAAAGCTTTGGTCGACGTTAAGCCGTTTTGCCAAGGCCGCCTGGGTCAACCCCGCCTCTTCTCTTACAGCGCGCAACAACGCGTGCACACGCTTGCGCCGGCGATCCCATGGTTTCTTGCTGCCCATGGGGTCCCGAGACTATAGTCAGTTTCACCATATGCAGTTTTGACATAACCTTCGGGCACAAGCCTGCACTCGGAGTAGCTTTTCAATGGTGAGGACAGCCTACTTACTCCTGGCCGCCATCGTACTCGGAGGTTGCCGGCCAGCTGACCCCTCCGATGCGAAGCTCAAAGCCGACTTCATGGAGGGCCTCGATAAGTCGACGCGACCATATCTTGATGTTGATCTTGCGGTCGTCGAAAAGCGGCAGGTTGCTGAGGACCGGTTGCATTACGTTTTGGATGTCACGTTGGTGAGGAACCAAGTGACGCCACCAACTGATGAAATACCCCTTTTGCGCTCGCTGGCAGCCACGGAACAGGCGACCGCTCGCTTTGGCGTACGCTCGCCGTCCGGTAGCCGCGCTGTTTTGCTCCTGTCGCCTCAAGGCGCCAGCAAGACACAGCGGGTGAGCGCCGACTATCTGTTTAGGGACGGCGCGTGGGTTATTAGAAGCCAGCCGGAAGGTGGCTGATGTTTAGTCGTAGTCGCAATGCGGAGTTTGCCGTCAGCCAGTGGAAAGGCAGGGTCGCCCAGTGATGCAGCAACAAGCCCCCACCCAACGTCAACGAGGCTCAAAGAATGCGCGGAAGCGGGCAAATCGTCAGAGCGCAAAGACCAGATCCGTGATCTCGCGCCTCAAACGGGAATTTGAAGCTATGGTGCGTAGCATGCAAGGCGCTCAACACCAACGAGTCATGGAAGAGCTGGCTACATTGCCGTTGTCGGTGATTCTCAGCCGCGGTGCAGCAGCGACGTCTTCCAAGGCGACACCGCGGCACATGAGAACTTTGCTGGATATTTTGCGCGCCCGACCGAAGATGACTTTAGTGGAGGCCGCTCTTCACTCTTCGGATACCGCGCCGAAAGGTTCACGGCGGACCGTTAGGAGCAGAACACCCAGCGGCACGTAAGTGGGGAAGAGTGATTTCCGTTATCAGTTACCGCAACTCCCCCGCAAGTCTGTAAACCGCCCCCTGCGAACACGCGCTCAGCCGACGACCTGAGAACAATGGTGTGGATGATCGAACCGCTTCGTAGGCGCCGGAGGGATACCAATGCTTTGCTCGTGGCCCTTAGAATTGCGCGGCACTGGGGCCTTTCGCCAATTCAGGCAGCGCGGCTGCTCGCCCTAGATCCGCAGACTTTGCACCAACATCATTTGCGTCTACGGTCAGGACGTCTGATGCGGCCGTTACCGCCCAACGTCCTTTATCGAGTCGGCCACGTACTCGCCCTGTGGCGGAGCATGTTCATACTATTGGGAAAGAGCCATGGAAATTGGCTCAGATCATCAAACCCGGTTCTCAGGGGGCGACGCCCGGTTCGGCTGCTGGTCAGCGGGAGAGAGCGTGATTTGATAGCCCTGAGGCTATTGCTCAAGGGTGCCATCAATAATTGAAGTGTGGCTGAGATCGAAGCCAAGGCAAGCCATTTACGCGCCCCGCTCCTTCCATTTTAGTTCGGCATACGTCTTTTTCATCACGCCATTGTTCAAACGGAGGCCTAGGCTCTTCCCAATTATCTTTGCAATACCCCAAAGGCCTTCAGGGTGGTTCGGGAACGCGTCCATGTAGTCCGCGATGGAAATGGCCCTGATCATCTCAGCTGGATCATCGTAGCCAGATGGTGACTTAACCCCATAACTTATTGGCGTTGGCTGTTTGGTATCGACTGAAAGTCCTCCAAACACTGGCGCCTGGGCATGAACATGAGTCAGCGGCATCGCAATGGCGACGTCGTAAACCAACGAATTGACTTCCACCCACGAATGATCAAAGAAGCCTTCTTGATTTTTGCACTCACCGATGTAGGGCTGCGCCTCGACGTCCTGCTCCCTGAGCAAGACAGTCGATACAGCTGTAGTGGCATGGCACGCGCCTTGCCACTGTGCTCCGTCAACGAAAGCAAGCACGCCAGCCAAGGTCCGCGCCAACTTGTATTCAGCGGGCCCGGAAACTGGCCAGGCAACGATCGCTTGGTGCCACCGTGTGTAATCGATCCTCATAGGCGCTTTATTCCCCACCGCATCCGCCGTATTGCGACCGCAGCGATCCACTAACTATTCCGCTGTTTGGTCGCCTCGACAAGCAAGGTGCGCACCCTTGCCAACTCGGCCTTGAGAGACTTGATTTCCTCTTGAGCCAGGTCTCGTTCCAATTCGACCGTTCGCTGATTGGAGGCCAACTTAGCCAGATCGCGCCGCAACTCAAGTACGTCACTGGTTCGGGGCCCTTGCCGAGGTTTCGGGGGCCCGTATTTTTGCGCTATCTCAGCCTTGATGTTGCTTATAAATTCGGGATAGCAGTTGTGGACCGCCGCGTTGCTTAGCCCAGCTTCCTGCGCAACGGCCGATATCGATAGCCGCCGGTTCTTATCGATGCGCTTGGGCGCTCCGGCCAGTATGCGACCGAGTGCTGCATGTAGTTTGCGCCTGCCGACGTTCATGTGCTCCCCAAGTCCGCCAACACTTGGTCGCAGATCTTGAGATGTTTCCTCGCCCGATGCTCGCCCGCAGGACCCGTATCCTGCACGGCAAGCAGTTGCTCTTGCTGCGCCCTAATCTCTCGCCAAACCGGAACGTGACTTTCATCGATCACGCTGTCTTTGCAGTCAGCGCAGAGAATTGCGTCGTAAAGACCAGCCCCGCCACACCCTGGTCCCGAAGCAAGGCACCATGTGTGTCCGTTACCCCTTGGATTAATCCCCTGCCCGAGCGATTCAAGCATGTCGCTCTTCGATTTGAATATCTTTACTGGGCGTGTACGCGATGCTTCAGAGATTAGACGGCCCCGCCCACCTGACAGGGGCCTATCGGAAGCTAACCACCCCCTGAGTATCGCCTTCTTTAGATCCTCGTACTCATCGAGCACCAGACGCACCAACTCAGTGTCCCTTTTTGAGGGCATCGCATAAAACAATGTTTCCTCGATTGAGCAGTGCTTGAAGTGTTCCCGTAATGCCCGCAAATCCCCTAAGTGGTGGTGAGCGACAAACTGGGCATAGGTCGGACGGAACTGGTGCGGATGTATCCGCCACGGGCTTCCATTCATCATCGGGAGCGAAATGCGCTTAGCGAAAGCGCGCAGGCCTCGCCCCGCATCCTTGTTGGTTAGCGGGCACACCTCACCGAACTCGCTTCGCGCCTTCGCTAAAAACAAAGCGCGTTGCGCCTTGAGCTGTCGACTCAGTCGCAAGCCGATATGGATTCTCTCGCTCTCAGAAATGCCAAGCTGACACAAAAGTGTCTGTTTGCTTGCGATCTGCTTTTCTAATGAGGCTCTTAGAGGGGTGGCCAAACGTTCCTGAACTGATATCGCCTTGCTTACGATGGGAGGTACAAGCCATTCGACAGCAACTGGGTTCCCTTGCAGCTTGTACAGGAGCCCCTTGATCCAATGGATGTCGTCACCATCTTCATCTTTACGAACCTCGTGACATCCGAGGTCGAGTGAACTCATTTCCGAGTCCCGAATGCCTGAAAAACAATCGATCACGATGTAGTTTGCTGTCCGTAGATGCGTGAGCTCTGCCTGCAGGTCCCGCAGCGAGGGCAGCCCTTGGCCTATTAGCCAATCGTTGCAGCGGTTGTGCTGCGCAGACTTTGAGAGGTGTGCGCATTCGAGACGAATCGCAGCGACGTTGTCACGCGCCTTGAGCAAGCTGTCAGCTTTCTGTTCGACAAATTCCAGGGCTCCCTGCACGAGCGGGACTGCTATCTCCATCGGTATTGCGTCTGTTTGACGCGGGCGGCGCTTAAAGCCGACGGCTCGCGAGACGTCTCGCGCATCCGAGAAAAACACCTGGGGTGCATCCTCAAGCTCTGCGCGCCAGAGGAACATCTCTTCGAGCGCGACGAGACACCTCCGACGACTGCTCGAAGTAACGCGTTGGCCACGTCTAAATCCCGCCCTAGCCTCAAGGGCGTTGACATGTGCAACGTATTCTTGAAGCGATGCCATTGTCAGCGCGGCAAATCGCTCAACCCTGGAGACAATCATCCAAGACAACAGCACTTTAAGCCACGGCCAATCTGCAAGAATTAGCGTAAGCGCCGACGGACGTCTTCCCGTCGCTGGCGCCCGCCTTACCCATTTTGTGTATAGGTAGTCTTGGGCAGCGTTTAAAAGATGGCGATGGTCAGGGTGCGAAAGTAGTTTTCCGTCCGGCATCGCAACGTCAAAGCGGATTTGGGTCTGTGACGGCATCAGATTGCGTTGCGGAATATATGGCGCGAACCTCCATGTGAGGTCTTTCCGGCGACTTAGTACCTGGTAGCCATTTGTTTCTGGCGGAATCCACCATGTAACGGGGAGGTCGGGACGCTCGTGCAAAGGAACGCTGGCCAAGTGCGCGGGCGTAGGCGCGATGAGCGTCATTCCGACCTCTGCCACATAGGGTGCGGACTATTAAACGCCCGCTCTCGCATTTCCCGCACTAAACCTGTCGGGAAGCGAGGCGCGATTTCCTTGTCGATCACTGTGATCACAGACTTGTAGGCACGAGTCCATCCGTTTCGGCCCAGTTTCTTGCGCTCATTCTTCAAGAACCAGTAGAAGGAGAACATGCGATGAAGGTCGTCAGGATCACCTGTAATGACCTGGTTCGGGCATTTGAAGCAGTAAATAAATTTGTCACAGGGATTGATGCCATCCTTTGGCGCATATCTTCCATAAAGTGGGGATGAACATTTCGCTACGCCGGTGTTCTGGGTGTCTTTGAAGATCTGCGCGACCTCAGCGGCCGATCTGCCGATGGCCATGGCAACGGCCTTTATGTATTTGGCATCGTCGCTCTTACCCCGAAACGTCGCCTCGAGCGCGAGCCCACAAAAATGATGGTTTTTCTCGAGCTCCGGGGTGACGGGCAGATAGTTGGAGTCTGCTACAGCAATCGAATTGCCCAGTAGCGCCGCCGTTGTCGCCAAGTCCCGGGTGCGCCGGTAGGCCCGGTCGCCAAAAGTCTTGCGGAGACGCGAAATTGTGACAGCCAGGACCTTCCCATTACGGTCCCTAAGTGCGTGCCTATCCTTGAAGCGTTTGGCCAGCCGCGGGAGGTTGGAGAGCACCCCGAATGCACCTTTACTACCGCCGCCTGCGTTGCGATACAAGAAGAGGAAGCGCTTTAGTTTAGGCGGCGCGGTCTCGACCAACGAATGCGTCTTTTCGAGCACTTCATTAAACAAGATAGCCACGTCTGATCCAACCGCGCCCGCATCTTTGGGGTGCTTGCCCTTGCCTTTCATGCCGTCGAATCCCTTGACGGGGACTACGACGTGCCTGTTGCCGCGCACTTTGTATCCGACGAGCACAAACGAGCCCGGCTTGAGCGGATTGGGTACCAACGCATCTCGGAACAGATGCTTAAGAGGCCCAGGGTTCCGGCCCGTTCGAGCTGCGATCAGCGCGAGATAAATCCACAGTACGTCTTGATCGCTGCCGGTTCGAAATGCACCCCCGCGAATAGCGTCCAAGTCAGTAGTTAGAGCGCGCAGAATGCTGCGCAGTTCGTCTTCCGAATAGGGGGCTGACCCTTTCGTGCTCCTTAGCGCACCGGGATAGGGGTTTTTGGGAAAGACCCTCTGATCTAGCAAGCCGTGCGCGATTAACACGTTGAAGACGTTTTTTAGAGACCCGTAGGTATTGGATTGGGAACGAAGTGACATCGGCTGCGCGCCCTTACGCTTGCTGCGATACTTCTGCAGCCACTGCATGAAGCCTTCAATCACTTGAAGAGTGATGTCGCTCGTTCGAGAAACGCTGTTTCCGTTCCGGTGCAGGTCATCCAGATAGTCGAAGAACCGATAGAGGCCAACCACTATGTATTCCCTCAACGTGGTCAGGCGGACCTCGTTGCGCAGCACGTTCAAGGCGTTTCGGACGTCCAAAAGAATTGGCTCGCGATCAGCGGGCAGCACCATGCCCTCGGCGTTCCGGACGACTTGCCATCGTCTTAAATCGATTGTGACTGTCGCGCCGTTGTTACTCTTGGTGACGAACGTCCATGGAGGCAGGGCGCCTTTGTCGTGCGGCCTCTGCGCGGGGGCGGCGTAGTTTTTCCTTCTCCTCATTTGCGCTTCTCGCGACCGATTAACGCGTCAATCATCTCGTTGTGACGATCGAACTCGGCAGTCGTTAATTCGTGTAGCGCGTCTATGTAAACCTGCGTCGACGATAGCGAGCCGTGACCCAAGAGCTCCTTCAACTCCAGTGCGGCTTGGCCCAATGGAATCAACTTCGATCTGTGATGGAGGTAGTGAGTAGCAAAAGCGTGGCGCGCCTTGTGGGGGTGGACTCGCACACCGCTTCGCTTAGATCCACGTTCGAATACTTTGTTGAGATATCGCTGTGAGAGCGGCTTCCCCTGCGGCGACAGGAATAGTCGGCGAGGATGTGCGTTGTACCGCGCGTAATACGCCTTCTCGCGAGGCACCCGTTGTCCGAACGCGCGGAATTCAAAAAGCAACCTCATCACCTCAAAGCTCATTGTCACTCGGCGCTCGCGTCCATTCTTCGTCGCCATGATCGGCTCGTCGGCAGCACCAATCCCCATAGGCTCGATCAGTATCGGAATTCGCTTGGCAGGGCTTAAGCCGCGCGAGATCGGGTCAAACACGAGGGCTTCGGGGAAAGACTGAATTTCTATGCGGCGGAGGCCAGTGTCGAAAGCGATTGCGGCCATCGCATGCTCCTGCTCGTCGGAAAGGGCGAGCATGAAATTGCCGATCTCTGTGGTTGATAGGACCGTAAAGCGCGCCTTTCCCGTGTTAAGAAGAAGCTCGCGCCTAGCTGTCGGGGTTGGCCCGGTCGACCTCGTAGAATCAAAGCGCGTACGAACGGCTTGGGGCACAACGGAGATGCGACCAGTACGTCCTGCCCACGCATAGAAACGGCCACAAGCGCGGAGGTACAAATTGATCGTTCGCGGCTTCAGTCGTGGTTCGCCGAACGTGTCGCGCAGATCTGCCGACCAATCTCTGTACCGCGCCAAATGGGTCGGGACAATGCTCCCCAACGGTGGTATCTCATCCCAGGCCAGCCCATGGGCCTCTAGGAAGCTGAAGTAGTCGTAGAGAGCGGCAGCATAGGTGCCGACCGTCGTAACCCTATGCGCGGTCTCCAAGGCCTCGTACAGGAGGTAGTCGTTCACGGGTCGCACGGACCGCATTTCTCGATCCAGCAGGATGGGGATCCCGGGGCGTTCTTTCCCCAGGAATCGCAACTCTTTGGTGCTTACGACCAAACGCATATCCGCTGTTGCCCCTCAATCACCCAGCGAATCTTACTAATAATCAAAAGCGACTACTTAACGAGGAACAAGGCGGCGAAAGTCTCGTGCTCCCGGTCGCGCAGGCGGGCCTGCAGCAGGCGACGCACCGCGCCAGGATCTTTCAGCGCCTCTCGGCCGGCCAGCGCCTCGGACAGGTGCCGGCGCGCGATCTCGAGCGTCGCCTGTAGCTGCGCATACCGCGACTCTCCGAACCCGGGCAACCGGCACAGCTCCGTCCGATCGGCGCGCAGCAAGGCACGCAGGCTGCCGAAGTGGCTGAGCGCATCACGCGCCAGGTCGACTGCCGTGCCACCGACCAGCCCGGTGCGCAGGACCACGGCGAGCAGCTCGGCGTCGGTGAGGGCGGATGCGCCGCGCGCCAGCAGCTTCTCGCGCGGACGCTCGGCAGACGGCCAGTCGGTGATGGGCATGTTCGTTCTTTTAGTTAGGGAAGCCCGCAAGCCGTAATATCTAGCCGATGCCCCCGTCCAATACAAATCTGCGCGCCGGCCCCTCGCGCGGCCTTGCCGGCCGCCGCGTGCTCCTCGGCGTCACCGGCGGCATCGCCGCCTACAAGTCGGCGGAACTGGTGCGCAGGCTGAAGGAGGTCGGCGCCGACGTGCAGGTCGTCATGACCCAGGGCGCGCAGCAGTTCGTCACGCCGCGCACCTTTGCCGCGCTGTCGGGCCGACCGGTGCGCGAGGACCTCTGGGATGCCGCGGCCGAGTCCGCCATGGGCCATATCGAGCTGGCGCGCTGGGCCGACGCCATCGTGGTCGCGCCGGCCAGCGCCGATTTCATCGCGCGGCTAACCCAGGGTCGCGCTGACGACCTGCTGACGACGCTGTGCCTCGCGGCGAAGGCGCCGCTGTTCCTCGCGCCCGCGATGAATCAGCAGATGTGGGCCAACCGCGCCACGCAGTCGAACTTGCGCACGCTCGCGAAGCGCAAGGTGAACCTCTTCGGCGTGGGCTCCGGCGGCCAGGCCTGCGGCGACGTCGGCCCGGGCCGCATGATGGAGCCCGCGCAGATCCGCGATGCCCTGGTCGCGCACTTCCAGAGCGGGCCGCTCGCTGGCGTGAAAACCGTCGTGACCGCGGGCCCGACCCGCGAGCCGGTCGACCCGGTGCGCGTGCTCACCAACCGATCGAGCGGCAAGATGGGCTTCGCGGTCGCCGAATCGCTCGCCAACCTCGGCGCGCAAGTCACGCTGATCGCGGGTCCCGTTGCGCTGCCCACGCCCAGCGGCATCGACCGCATCGACGTCGAGACCGCCGCCGAGATGCACAAAGCCGCGCTCAAGGCCGCCGCCGGCGCGCAGCTGTTCGTCGGCGCCGCCGCAGTGGCCGACTACCGGCCGCTGCGCGTGGCGCGCGCCAAGATCAAGAAGAGCAGCGAACTGCTGACCCTGCCGATGGAGCGCACGCGCGACATCCTGCGCGACGTGCGGGCAAAGCGCCCGGAATTATTCATGGTCGGCTTCGCCGCGGAAACCGAAGACCTCGCGGCCAACGCGCGCGCAAAGCTCAAAAGCAAGAAGCTGGACATGGTCGTCGGCAACCTCGTCGGCAACGGCCGCGCATTCGATCGCGACGACAACGAACTGCACGTCTACTGGAACAAGGGGGGCAAGTCTCTCGGCAAGGATTCGAAAGCGAACTTGGCGCGCACGCTCGCCCATCTGATCGCGCAACGCTACAAACGCTGATCTTCTCCCTAACCCCTAACCCCTAACCCCCAATCGCTGCATGCGCGAAATCCCCTGCAAGATCCTCGACCCCCGCATCGGGACGACCTGGCCGCTGCCGGCGCATGCGACCGATGGCTCTGCCGGCCTCGACTTGCGCGCGTGCCTCGACGCTCCGCTAATGCTCAAGCCCGGCGAGACCGTGCTGATCAAGACCGGCTTGGCGATCCACATCGGCGACACCGGACTGGCTGCGGTCATTTACCCGCGCTCGGGGCTCGGCCACAAGCACGGCATCGTGCTCGGCAACCTGACCGGCCTGATCGATTCGGATTACCAGGGCGAACTGATGGTCAGCACCTGGAATCGCGGCAGCAAGGAATTCACCATCGAGCCCGGCGAGCGTATCGCGCAGCTCGTGTTCGTACCGGTGGTCCAGGCGAGGTTGATCCCGGTCGAGGGGTTCGAGGCATCGCAGCGCGGCGCCGGCGGCTTCGGCCACTCAGGCCGGAAATAGCCTCTAGAATCCGCGTCCCATGACCATCGACCTTTCAAAGGCGCGCGACATCGCGCGCGTGCTCACCGAGGCGCTGCCGTACATCCGCCGCTTCGCGGGCAAGACCCTCGTCATCAAGTACGGCGGCAACGCGATGGAGGACGACGCGCTGAAGTCGTCGTTCGCGCGCGATGTCGTGTTGTGCAAGCTCGTCGGCCTGAACCCGGTGGTCGTGCATGGCGGCGGTCCGCAGATCGACGAGCTGCTCGGCAAGCTCGGCAAGGGCCGCGAGTTCGTCGATGGCATGCGCGTGACCGATGCCGAGACGATGAAAGTCGTCGAGATGGTGCTCGGCGGCCAGGTCAACAAGGAGATCGTCGCGCTGATCAACCAGCACGGTGGCCGCGCGGTGGGCATTACCGGCAAGGACGATGGCTTGATCCGCGCGCGCAAGCTGGCCACGCCGGCCGGCAAGAAGGACCTCGGTTTCGTCGGCGAGGTCGCCGCCGTGCGGCCCGATGCGATCCGGCACCTCGAGGACGGCGGCTTCATCCCGGTGATCGCGCCGATCGGCATCGACGAAGCCGGACAGTCCTACAACATCAATGCGGACCTGGTCGCCGGCAAGATCGCGACGGTGCTGAAAGCGGAGAAGTTGATCCTGTTGACCAACACCGGCGGCGTGCTGGATGCCTCAGGCAAGGTGCTGACCGGGCTGACCTACCAGGAAGTCGACCAGCTGATCGAGAAGAAGGTCATCACCGGCGGCATGCTGCCCAAAATCTCGACGGCGCTCGATGCGGTGAAAGGTGGCGTGCGCACCGCGCACATTATCGACGGCCGCGTGCAGCACGCGGTCCTGCTGGAGCTGTTCACCGACCAGGGCGTCGGCACCCTGATCAAGGGCTGAAGGCTCAGCCCTTGGGCGGTGGCGGCGGCGCGGCGGACTGCGCCGGGGTGGCTGCCGGCTTGCCGCGCAGCGCGTTGAAGCGCGCGAGGTCCGAGTTGAACTTGGTCTCGATTTCTGCCCGCTCGTTGCGGTTGCGCTCCAGCGACTTGGCGTTCTGCTTCTGGTCACGCTCGTACTGCTTGATCTGCTTGGCCAGCTTCTCGTCGACCGGCTTGCCATCGGCGGCGTGCCGGGCGGCGCGGGCGCGCAGGTCGGTGAGGCTCTGGTCCGTGTAAACAGAGTTCTTCTCGGCCGCCGCGATGCGGCTGTCGAGCAGCGCGATGCGCTCGTCGCGCATGGACTCGATGTCCTTGGAGCTGCGGTAGGTCTGCATCAGGGCGCGGTCGTAGTCGGCCTGGCGCGCGGCGTCATCGGCTTCCTGCTTTTTTCGCCTGGCCTCGGCGAGTTCCTCGGGCGTCGCCGCTGCCTTGACGGTGGCGATGACCCGGCCATCCTTCACGACGTCGCGCCTGTTGCCGGCGTACTCGGGGGGAACGCGGTCGCCGCACATGCGCTGGCCCTTGTTGTCGGTCCAGCACTGGATTTTCTTGGCCTGCGCCTGCGCGATGGCGGGCAGGACGATGGCAGTGGCGAGCGCGGCGTGAAGCAAGGCGACGGCGACTTTCATCGTGAAAACACCCCGGTAAAATTGAGCCCCGAAAACGGCGCCAGTCTACGCCTGAACTCCGTACTGCGCCTGATACTTTCGTATCGATTCGAGCGTCGCCACGGGCAGTCGCTCCCGGTCGAGAAACTCGAGCATTTCCCGCACGTTGACCAGCGCGATCATGCGTAAATTCTGCTCGCGCTCCATTTCGGCCACCGCCGAGCGCCCGCCCGGGCCTTGCTCCTGCCGATCGAGCGCAATCAGCGCCGCCACTGGATTCGCCCCAACGTCGCGCAGGAGCTTGATCGATTCGCGCAGCGCGGTGCCTGCGGTCAGTACGTCATCGATGATGACCACGCGCCCGCTCGGCTTTGGGCCGACGATCAAGCCGCCCTCACCGTGGTCCTTGGCTTCCTTGCGGTTGTAGGCGTACGGCAGATCCCGGCCGCCCTCGGCCAGCGCGATCGACACCGCAGCCACCAGTGGAATCCCCTTGTACGCCGGGCCGAACAGCATGTCGCAGGCAACGCCCGAGGCCGCGAGCGCCTGTGCATACGCGCTGCCGAGTTCGCGCAGCGCGTAACCGCTGCTGATGAGCCCGAGGTTGAAGAAGTACGGGCTGATGCGGCCGCTCTTGAGCTTGAACTCGCCGAACTTCAG
>DATLBT010000142.1:0-8234 GCA_035526825.1 Verrucomicrobiia bacterium
AATGGAAAGAATCGGCAAGCGATATAGAACCGGCCGCGCGCCGGGTCCATGGGACGTGATCGTCATCGGATCGGGCATTGGTGGCTTGGCCTCGGCGGCCCTCCTGAGCAAGCTCGGCAAGCGCGTCTGCGTGCTGGAGCAGCACTACACCGCTGGGGGCTTCTCGCACACCTACGAGCGCGACGGGTTCGAGTGGGACGTCGGCATCCACTACGTCGGTGAGACGCACAAGCCGTGGAGCCAGCTGAGGCGCCTGTTCGACGTGATCAGCGATGGGCAATTGCAGTGGGCGCCGATGGACCCGTGCTACGACCGCATCATCATCGGCGACAAGAAGTTCGACTTCGTCGCGCCCAAGGAAAAATTCGCCGAGGAGCTCAACAAGCATTTTCCGGCCGAGTCCGAGGCCATCGAAACGTACGTGGACCTGGTCTACAAGTCCGCGCGCAGCGTCTCCAAGCATTTTCTCGGCACGGCCCTGCCGCCGGCACTGGCGCGCGGCTGGGCCGCGGTGCGCGAAACGGTGACGCCACGCGAGAACCTGAAGACCACGCGCGAGGTGCTCGAGTCGCTCACGCAGAACCAGGAGCTCATTGGGGTTTTGACCGGGCAGTGGGGCGACTACGGCCTGCCGCCGGCCGAATCCAGCTTCATGATGCATGCCTCGCTGGCCAAGCATTATTTCGCCGGCGGCAACGTGCCGGTCGGCGGCTCCTGGAAGATCGCGGCGACCATCGCGCCGGTGATCCGCGCCGCGGGCGGCGAGGTCTACACCTACGCGAAGGTGAAGCAGATCCTCGTCGAGGGCGGTCGCGCCGTCGGTGTCGTCATGGACAACGGCGATGAGCTGCGCGCGCCCAAAGTCATGAGCGCGGTCGGCGCGCGCATGACGTTCGGAACCTTGCTGCCCGAGGCCGAGCGCCAGCGCCACGGTTATGTCGAGAAGCTGGCGACGGTGCGCGCGTCGGCGGCGACCATGACATTGTTCCTCGGCTTCACCGGCTCGGCTCGCGAGCTGAACCTGCCGAAAACCAACTTGTGGGTCTATCCGTCCGCCGACCACGAAGGCAACCTCGCGCGGTTCCGTGCCGATCCCAGCCAGCCGCTGCCGCTCACCTACATCTCGTTCCCGTCCGCGAAGGATCCCGAGTGGGACACGCACTATCCGGGCAAGAGTACGGTGCAAGTCATCACCGTGGCGCCGTACGAGTGGTTCGAGCAATGGCGCGGCACGACGTGGCAGCAGCGCGGTGGCGATTACGACGCCTTGAAGCAGCAGTACACCGACCGCATGCTGGCGGAGCTGTATCGGCAGATGCCACAACTGCAGGGCAAGCTCGCGTTCGGCGAACTGGCCACGCCGCTGTCCACCGAGTGGTTCCACCTCTACGACCGCGGCGAAATCTACGGCCTCGACCACGACGCGCAGCGCTTCCGCCAGACCTGGCTGCATCCGGTGACGCCGGTGAAAGGCCTGTACCTGACCGGCCAGGATGTGGTTACCGCTGGCGTTGGCGGCGCGCTTTATGCAGGCGTGCTCAGCACCGCCGCGCTGCTCGGGATGCGCCGGCAAGGCAAGCTCTGGAAGCTGATCGAGGGCTGGAAGCCGCCCGCGGGCTACGTGGCAACGGTGCCGTCGCCGGCCTGAACTACCAAACCGCCCCTTGGCGGATGCCGTGATTGGTGGCGGCGTCGTGCTGGACGTCACGCTTCGCGTGGCGCGCGATGATCTCCGCGCCGAGTGCGTCGATCCGCCGCTCGAGTTGCGCACAATCGTTGGCGCGCTGGCGATTCAGGGTCGACTGGACCTCGCGGGCGGCATCCATCCCGTGCGCCTGGTGCCCTTCCTCATGCTTGCGCACCGCTGCAACAAAACGCGCCCATCGAGCCTTCAGCTCCGGCGACGGAGGGTTTTGCCAGCGCGGCAGCACCGTGCGCTGGCGCAGGCTGACACGCAGGTTGCGGATGCGGCAGCTGTTGCGCATGGGCCGATCGAAGCAACTCCTGGCTGTCGATCTCGATACCGCGCGCAAACGCCGGGGAGGCGGTGAGCAGGCAGGCGATGATCGCGGCGGCCCGCCGCATGTCAGTCCACGTACAGCGAGCTCACCGACTCTTCCGCGCTGATGCGCCGGATCGTCTCGGCCAGCAGGCCGGCGATCTTGAGCTGGCGGATCTTGGGGCAGGCCGCGGCATCGGGCCGCAAGGGCAGCGTGTCGGTCACGACCAGCTCGTCGAGCACCGAGCCGCTGATGTTCTTGATCGCGTTGCCGCTCAGCACGGCATGCGTCACGTAGGCGACGACCTTCTTCGCGCCCTCATCCTTCAGCGCCTTCGCGGCGTGCCCGAGCGTGCCGGCGGTGTCGACCAGGTCGTCGATCAGCACGCAACTGCGGCCCTCGACCTCGCCGATGATGTTCATGACCTCGGAGACGTTGGCGCGCGGGCGCCGCTTGTCGATGATCGCGAGGTCGGCGTCGTCGAGCCGTTTCGCCAGCGCCCGGGCGCGCACCACGCCGCCGACATCCGGCGCCACCACGATCATGTCCTCGTACTTCTGCCGCCAGATGTCGCCGAGCAGGACCGGCGAGGAGTAGACGTTGTCGACCGGGATGTCGAAGAAGCCCTGGATCTGGTCGGCGTGCAGGTCCATCGTCAACACGCGGTTGGCGCCGCATTCGCCGATCATGTCGGCGACGACCTTGGCGCTAATCGGCACGCGCGTCGAGCGCGGTCGCCGGTCCTGGCGCGCGTAGCCGAAGTAGGGAATGACCGCCGTGATGCGGGCGGCCGACGCGCGCTTGAACGCGTCGATCATCATCAGCAGTTCCATGACGTTGTCGTTGGTCGGCGCGCCGGTGGGCTGCACCACGAAAACGTCGCGGCCGCGCACGCCCTCCAGGATCTCAACCTGGCACTCGCCGTCGGAAAAGTGCCCGATCTGGGCCTGGCCGAGGGGCACCTTCAAATAGTTGGCGATTTCCTGCGCCAGCCCGCGGTTGGCATTGCCGGAGAACAGCATCAAGGACTGGTCTGACATTCGGCTCCCTTCCCCCTAGGCCTTTCGGCTGCCCATCGAAGTGGCTGGGGCGGATGGATTCGAACCACCGGATGGCGGGATCAAAACCCGCTGCCTTACCACTTGGCGACGCCCCAAGCGCGGGCGAATTATGCCAGTCCTTCGAGCAAGGGTGAGCGATTGAGTCCGCGCGCGACGAAGCCGCGCCAGCCGCGCGGCAACGTGGCGTGCGCCTCCCGGGCGGAAGCGTCGTCCGCGAAATCGACGAACACCGACGCGCCGCTGCCTGACAGCCGAGCGCGGCCATAGCTTCCGGCCCAATCCAGCGCAGCCGCGACCGCCGGATGGCGCGCGCGCACCGGTGCTTCGAAATCGTTGCGGGTGCGCCCGGTGGTGAAGTCGTCCCAGGACACGCGTGGCGTCGCACGCGGCAGGTCGGGCGCGGCGTACATCGCGCGCGTATCGACAGCGCAGTCCGGCGTGATCACGAGGTAATGCTGCTGCGGCGGCTCGACCGGCGTTAGTTTTTCACCGATGCCCTCGGCCCAGGCGGCGCGGCCGCGCACGAACACCGGCACGTCGGCGCCCAGCGTCACGCCGATGCTCGCGAGCTCATCCGGCGGCAGGTGCAAGCGCCAAAGCTGGTTCAAGGCAACGAGCACGGTGGCGGCGTCGCTGCTGCCACCGCCAAGTCCGCCGCCAAGCGGGATGCGCTTGTCGAGCGTGATGGTGCAGCCGAGCGTGCAGCCGGTGCGCCCACGCAGGGCACGCGCGGCGCGCAGCGTCAGGTCGGCGGTTTCCGCAACGCCGACGACGTCCGCAGAGCGGCGCACCGCACCGTCACTCGCGACCTCGATGCGCAGCTCGTCGCCAAAATCGAGGAACTGGAAGACCGTCTGCAGCTCGTGAAAGCCGTCGGCCCGGCGGCCGGTGATGTGGAGGAAAAGGTTGAGCTTGGCGGGGGCGGGCCAGGTTCGATTCGTCATTCTGTGCGCAGCGAAGGGCGGCTACTCCAAGGACCAGCTATCCACCACGACCTTGATACGAACCTCGTCGTTCGCCACGGCGAACTTGCGCGGCAGTTCGATGCCGCCCGCCTGCTGGTACTCGTCGTACTCGAGCTTCCAGCCGTCCTGCTCCAGCGCGACCAGGTGGCCGCCTTCATCGAGCTCGACCTTCGCCTTGCTGCCCGGGGCCGGCCGGCCCAGCACCCAGTAACGCAGGTGGGACACCGGAAAGCTCCAGCCGAGCCGCTCGCGGATGTCGGCCTCGGGGTCCTGCGTCTTGAAGGTGCCCTTGGCCGAACGGATTTCCACGTCCTTGCCCTGGCCGCTGATGCTCGCCGCGCCGATTCCGAGCGGGCCGGCAACGCGCATGTCGAAGCTGTCGCGCTGCTGGCGCCAGTTGAGATTCCCCTTGATGCCGAACAGGCCGCCCGAAGACACGCGGGCCTGCAGCGCGAAGCGCTCGATGAGCTCGAGGCGCGCTCGGCGCGCTTCCCAGGCGAGGTCGGATTTGTCTGATTTCATTTGGAGTAGGGAGCAACCGGACAAGAACAGTACGCAGATTGTGACGGCAAAGATGCGGTTCACCGCACCAGGCGCTCCATGGTCTCCTTCAGCACGCGGTGTTCGGGGTCGCGCGTCAGCGCGGCTTCCCAGATCGAGCGGGCGCGCTCTTTCTCGCCGAGCACCCACAGCACCTCGCCGAGGTGCGCGGCAATTTCGGGGTCGGGCACCTTGCCAAAGGCCCGCTCCAGCAACGTGCGCGCTTCCTTGACCTTGCCCAACCGGTATTCGATCCAGCCGAGGCTGTCGATCACGGCGGCATCGTCGGGCGTGATCTCCAGCGCGCGCGTGATCAGCGAACGCGCCTCGTCGAGCCGCGAGGTGTGGACCACCAGCATGTAACCCAGCGCGTTCATGGCGCGGGCGTCGTTTTTGTCCTTGGCGAGGATACGGCGCAGGTCGGCCTCGGCTTCCGGCACGTTGCGCAGGCGCTCATGCACCAGCGAGCGGCCGTACAGGAGGTCGGGGTCGTCCGGGATTTCCTTGAGTGCCTGACGGTAAAGCGCCAGCGCCTCGGGGCCGGCGTTGACCTCGAGCAGCAGCTCACCCTCGGCGAGGAAGAACCGCTGTCCGAACATCGGCAACTCGCGGCGCATCTGTGCCATCAGCGTGCGTGCCTCGTTGATGCGGCCGAGCTTGCCGAGCACCACGGCGCGGCGCGTCAGCGCATCGATGGCCTGCTCGCCTTCGGTCACCTGCTGATACCACTCGAGTGCCTGCGCCGGACGGTTGCGCACTTCCTCGATGCGCCCGAGGTAGTAGGCGGCGCGCTGGCGCAGCTCGTCGGACTCGAGCAGCGCCTTGAAATGCGGCTCGGCTTCGTCCAGCTTCTGCTGCTCGAGCGCGAGCAGGCCCAGCGCGTAACGCGCCTCGGTGCTGTCGGGCTTGACCTTGAGTACCTGCTCGAATTGTGCGCGCCCGGCTTCCTGCTGCTCGGCTTCGAGCAGCAGGCGCGCGTAGCCCATGCGCAGCTCCACCTCGTCGCCACCCTTGAGCAGCTCGGCGATGGAGCGATCGGCTGCGGCCACGTCGCCTTTCTTGACCTGGATGCCAGCGAGCAGCAGCAGGCTCTCGCGCGCGCCAGGCTTGAGCTTCAAGGCTTCGCGCGCCGCGCTTTCCGCGACATCGAGCTGGCCGAAACGCAAGGACAGCAGCGCCTGGGCGTGCCACGCCCCCGCGAGGTTGGGGTGCGGCTTGCGCAACTGCTCCATGATCGCCAGCGCGTCCTCTTTCTTGCTCCCTTCCTGCGCCAGCACCTGCGCTGCCTGGCGGAAGCCATCCTCCGGACCCCCCGGATGGTTCTTGATGATCGCCTCGCATTGCGTCAGTGCTTCCTTGCGATCGCCAGCACGCAAGGCCAGTCGTGCAACCGCCTCGCGCGGGTCCATCTCGTCGGGCGCGAGTTGCTGCCAGCGTCGCGCGGCCTTGAGTGCCAGCGGTTCGTTGCGCGCGCTGAGCGCGAGGCTCGCGGCGCGCATGGCGAGGGCAGGGTCGGGGAGCGCGTCGAGCGCCTTGAGGAATTCGGTGGCCGCGAGCTCCGGCTGCTGGCGCAGCGCGGCGAGCTCGCCAACCATCACGTGGTATTGAGCGTTGGCTTCAGCTGAACCAAGTTTGGGATCCGCTGACGCGGCGGGACCGGCGAGGGCCAGCGCGAGGCTCACCGCCACCAGCGGCTGCCACGCACAACGAAGGGGGGTGCGACGCAAGGTATTGAACCTGAACATGAAGTCGATTCATCAGACGTCTTCACTATACGCCAGTTCCATCGCCCAACTGTGACCGCTGTGCAACAGACGGCGAGCCTCGATTCACTGACGAATCGTCACCGATTCCGGCGATAATTCGCGAATGTTGCTGACCTTGGGCCTTTCCCACCACAACGCGCCGCTTGCCGTGCGCGAGCGGGTGGCTTTTGCGGAAAGTGAGCTCGCGGACGCGGTCACCCGGCTGCGCGGCCTGCCGGGGATCAACGAGTCGGCCATCGTCTCGACCTGCAACCGTACCGAGCTGATCACGGTCGGGCAGGACGCGGACGAGCAGCGTTTGCGCGACTGGTGGCGCCGCGAGCGCCAGCTCCCCGAGGGGCTGCTCGAGCCGTATGTCTACGCGCACCGCGACCACGGCAGCGTCCTGCATTCGCTGCGCGTCGCCTCGGGCCTCGACTCGATGGTCGTTGGCGAGCCGCAGATCCTCGGCCAGATGAAGCAGTCGTATGCGGTCGCCGGCGGCGCTCGCTCGCTCGGACCCGTGCTGTCGCGGCTGTTCCAGCACACCTTCGCGGTGGCCAAGCTGGTGCGCTCGCGCACGCTGGTGGGCGCGCACCCGGTGTCGGTGGCCTATGCCGCCGTGCAACTCGCGCGGCACATCTTCAGCGACTTCAAGGAGCAGACCGCGCTGATCATCGGCGCCGGCGAAATCGCCGAGTTGCTCGCGCGCCACTTGCGCGGGCAGGGTGTCAGCCGCATCCTCATCGCCAACCGCTCGCTCGATCGCGCGCAGCGGTTGGCGCGCGAGGTGTCTGGCTACGCGATCCCGCTCGCCGACCTGCCGAACTACCTGCCGGACGCGGACATGGTCGTCTCGAGTACCGGCGCGCGCGGACTGGTGGTGGAGCGCGCGGCTGTCGAGCGCGCGCTGGCGCGTCGCCGCCGCAAGCCGGTGTTCATGATCGACCTCGCGGTGCCCCGCGACATCGACCCGAAAATCGCCGAGCTCGAGGATGTTTACCTTTACACGATCGACGACCTGCGCAAGGTCGTGGCCGAGAACCTGAAGCTGCGCGAGAACGAGGCCCGCCAGGCTGAGGCGCTGGTCGAGGAATACGCCGCCGGCTTCAACCGCTGGCTCGAGGCGCGCGACGCCGCGCCCACCATTACCGCCATGCGCAGGCGCGCACGCGAGTACCGCGACGAAGTGCTCGACAAGGCCCGCCGCATGCTTGCCGCCGGCCGCGCGCCCGATGAGGTCATGGCCTTCGTTGCCGACACGCTGTCGAACAAGCTGATCCATGCGCCCAGCGCGGCGTTGCGCCATGCGGATGCGGTGGAGCAGGCCCTGCTTCTGTCGAGCGCGCGGAAATTGTTCGACCTGCCAGAAGACGGGGATTAGGGGTTAGGGATTGGGGATTGGGGTGCGGGGTCTGTCCCCTAATCCCTAACCCCCAATCCCTGATCCCTTAATTTTATGAAGCAAACACTTCTGACCAAACTCGAACGCCTCGCCGAGCGCCGCTCGGAAATCGAGCGCGAGCTGTCGTCGCCGGCCGTGATCGGCGACCAGGAGAAATTCCGGCGCCTGTCGCAGGAATACGCGCAACTCGGCCCGCTGGTCGAACACTTCGGCGATTACCAGGCCGTGCTCAAGGAACTCGACAACTTGCAGCTCATGGCCAATGACGCTGACAGAGACCTGCGCGCGATGGCCGATGCCGAGCGGCCGGCGGCCGAGGGCAAGCGCGCCGCGCTCGAGGACAAGCTCAAGGGCTTCCTCGTGCCGAAGGACCCGCTCGACAACAACAACGTGTTTCTCGAGATCCGCGGCGCTGCCGGCGGCGACGAAGCCGCGATCTTCGCCGGCGACCTTCACCGCATGTACGTGAAGTACGCGGAAACGCGCGGCTGGACGGTCGAGGTGGTGTCGGAAAGCCG